>CALKAI010000119.1 GCA_937983275.1 uncultured Trueperaceae bacterium
ATCCTCCCGTCGCGCGCCCGGGTCACCGACCTGCTGGTGCGGCAGCAGGCGTTCATCGTCCAGGCGGAGGACGGCCAGGCGGCCTACGAGGCAATCCGCCGCCACCCGCGGGTCGCCTTCGTCGAACCGCCCGTACCGCTCTCCCCTGCCGGACATGGCAACGACTCGTTTACGCTCGATCCCACCTTCAGTCAGCATCGACCCGGCGAATCGCTCGTCGATGGGCAGTGGGCGCTGGAGATGATCCGGACGCAGAAGGCGTGGACCGCGGGAGGCAACCGGGGCGAAGGGGTGACCATCGCCGTCATCGATGTCGGCATCCGGCCCGAACACCCGGCCCTGACGGGGGCGCACGTGGAATGGGTTGCCGACGACAACGGCGGTTCGCGCACGAGCTGCGGCTACCACGGCACCCATGTGGCCGGCATTGCGGCCGGCCGGGACACCGGGGCCGGCAGCGTGGGCGTCGCTCCGGAGGCTGGGCTCGTGCTCCTCGACATTGGCCTCCCGGGCAACTGCGCGAGTTCGAACTCGGCAGAGCTGGCGAAGGCCCTGGAGCTCCTTCTGGACGGCACGGTGCCGCGTCCACAGGTGGTCAACATAAGCATGGGGAGTCCGCATGCCAACCACACTCTGCGGCGGGCGGTGCGCGAGGTTTACGCCGCGGGCATCACCATCGTGGCGGCGGCCGGCAACGTAGTGACCGAGCCGGTCATGTACCCTGCCGCCTACCCGGAGGTACTTGCCGTCGCCGCACTCGACAATGCCGGTAATGTCACCGGCTACAGCGCTCGTGGGAGCGAGCTGTTCATCTCTGCCCCGGGCGGCTTGCCACCTGAACTCGGTGAGACCTTCGAGGAGGGCCTGGCCAAGGCCATAGTCAGCGCGGCCTCCATCTACGACCGCGACAACCGAACCTGGCTGCACGGCTACGCCCTGGATGCGGGCACCAGCATGGCCACTCCCGCTGTGGCGGGCACGGTCGCGCTGTTGATGTCCGGCGAGGAGTCGCTGTGGCCGGTGCAGGTTGCGGGGTTGCTGGCTTCCTCTGCCCGACCTGAGAGCCTCCGGAATTACTACGGCTACGGCCGCCTCGACGCGCTGGCGGCCGTGGAGGCGAAGGGCGGGACACAGCCGCTGGGCTTCGTGGTGCGCGTCACCGGCCCGGATGGGGACATGGACTGCCCCATGGAAGCAGGGCTGCGACCCTGCGAGGAGCTCATCCCGGTGGAGCAGAGCTTCAGCGTCTACGTGAGACCCGGCGGGCGTGTGGAGGTCGGCAGCGACAGCGACTGGGAGGGCCCGCTGTGCAAGAGCGGTGAGTGGTTCGGAAGCACTGAAATCACCGGGTGGGGCGAGCCGTTCATACGCCGGACGATCCCCGTGAGCCACGTGGCGAGCACGGAAATGTGCGGTGTCCTGCAGGCGCCCTAAGGTTTGACCCCGGCAATTGTGCCTGATGGTACATTGACCCGACGCGTGAATTATTTAGCGTGCGGGGGCGCTAGGAGGAAGAATGGAAGCATCCAATTTCCATTGCAGTGACGCCCGTGCCGGGACGCGCACTGCGAGAAGAAGTCCTGTCCTGCTGCTGGCAATCCTGGCCCTGACGCTGGCGACCATCACGTCGGGCGCGGCGGCTCAGGACGTCCGCTCGCTGGGCATGGGCAGCGTCGGCACACCCACCGGGTTCGCCGCCGTCAACCCGGCGTTCGCCGCCATTCAGGACGAGGAAACCTGGGCATCCGTGCCCTTGCCGCTGGGCGCCCTGGGGCTGCTGCGGGTCGGTTTCGACACGGAGGCCGATACCTTCGACCTGCTCACCCTCCTCGACCAGGGCACGCACCTGACCACATACGTCTTCAACCCGGCCCACGGGCCCGAGGAAGTAACGATAACCATCGGTCAGGACGGCCAGCCGGTCGCCCGGGTCGAAACGGCCGGCGGCTCACAACTGCAGATCACCAGCGGCAATCCCGTCAACTTCAGCCACCAGCTGCAGCTCCCGATCGCCTTCCCGGTGGGTCCGGTGGTCGTGGGCGTGCGGCCCTTCGTGACCCTGGACGGGGTGGTTCGGCCTGACGAGGAGTTCTCGGCCCTTTTCGGCGCCGGTACGCGAAGCGGCAGCGCCGACGGCGACCTGAAGGCAGAGGCCGGCGTCGGCATCAACGTCGCCTACGCCACCCAGATCCACCTTCCCGAGGAGTCGGAGTTCAACGGCGATCTCTTCGTGGGCGTACGCGCGGAACCGTACATTGGTCTCGCCAAGGTCGATGCGACCGGCTCGGGCAGCGTGACCGTCACCAACGCCGCCAACGCCGACTTCGAGTTCGAGTACGAAGCCCAGGGCTTCTACTCACTGGTGGGCCAGACCGGCCTGGGCTTCGGCGTTACCTTCGACCTCGGGGTGGCCGCAGTCACCCCGCTGGACGAGGGTGACGTCACCGTCGGCATGGCCCTGACCGGACTGGGCGGCTCGTTCTGGCAGGGCCAGTCGTTCGAGGTGAGCGGCGATCAGGACAGCGACGGGGAAACGACCGCCACGGACGAGCGTGAGAGCTTCTTCTTCGACCGCTTCGGCGTGCAGGGCAACGTCGCCTTCGACGCCGACGTCGAGGCGCTCGCCATGGAGGACCTGGCGTCGCTGCTGGTGGCAGCTGAAATGGGTTACTCGGCCGGAAACTTCTCCACGCATGTCGGTGGCGAGGCGGGCTTTACAGCCGGAGACGCACTCGTTTTCGCGCGGGCAGGAGTAGGCTATGAAGCAGGCTTCGTGTTCGGGGTTGGCACCGGCGTCCGCTACGGCGGTTTCGGCGTGGACGCCGCGCTGCACGGCTACCGCTCACCCCTGAGCGAAAACCAGGCCGTGGGCGCCTCACTGGGCCTTAGCTTTGCTTACTAGGAGAGGTGTGACTATGCGATTCTGGCCAAAACTCCTGCCTCTTGCGGCGCTCGCGTTCCTGCTCGCCGCCTGCAGCCCTTCAACCGTCATCACCACCAACGTCGACCTGCTCGCCTTCGTCAGCAGCGAGGATCTCAGTGGGGAGCAAGAGGTCACCGATCTGGAGAACATCGAGCTGATCAGCGAGTCCAACGCCATCGACGCTTCGGCCTTTGGCGGTGACGTCATCTTCGAAGCTGTGCGCGACCTCTCGGCCGATGCCAGCATCGAGCTGGAACTGAGCGAAACCGATGCCGATGAGGTAACTGTCGAACTGCGCCTCTACGTGGCGCCCGCGGACGGCACACTTTACGCGGCAGAGAACATGCGCGCTGAAGCAACTGCCGCCCTTGGCGAAGGCGCACCTCAGGTGCTCGACTTCAACCTGGCGACCGGCACTGACGATGAGTTCGAGGAGCTGATCCAGGGCGGCGACTTCCGGATCGGCATGACTCTCAGCATCGATTTCCCAGACGACGTGGTGCCCTACGCCGTGGTCGACTATGAGGTCACCGCAGCCCAGGTGGGCCTCTCGGTCCGGGCGGGCAGCCTGATCGGCTTCTGAGCCAAAGTTCAGTTTTATCGAAGGGGCCCGGGTTCAATCTCCGGGCCCCTTCCTTTGAGCCTCCCGTAGTACCGGAGCCGGCCGTCACACCTGGACCCGCCGTCATGCCTGTGTAGCACGCCGACAGGCTCAGCCGCCACAGTCGCCACGGCCGCCATCGCATAGCCTCAATCCAGATATGAACATCCTGCTCATCCTCCTGGGCGTCCTGCTCCTCTACGCCGGCGGAGAACTCCTCGTCCGCAACGCCACAAAACTGGCTGCCCTCTGGGGACTAAGCCCGCTGGTGATTGGCCTGACGATCGTCGCTTTCGGCACCTCGTCGCCGGAACTGGCGGCCAGCCTGATCGCCGCCCTCCAGGACAGCCCTGAGATTGCGATCGGCAATGTGGTGGGCTCGAACATCGCCAACGTGGGCCTCATCCTGGGCCTGAGTGGGTACCAGCCTGCCCGAGCTCGCCACCTCGCTTATCGCAGCGCTGAAAAAGGAGTCGGAGATCGCCCTGGGCAACATCGTGGGCTCCAACATCTTCAACGTGCTGGGCATCCTGGGCGTCACAGCCCTCGTGCGGCCCATCAACGTTCCCCTGCAGGCGGTCGGGATCGACGTGATCGTCATGATCGGCTTCAGCCTCGTGCTCATCCCGTTCCTGCTGACGGGCTTGCGCCTGGGCAGGCTGGAGGGCGCCATCTTCATTGCCCTCTACGCCACCTATGTCGTCTACCTGTACATGCAGTAGTGCCCGTTCTTCTGCCGCCTCGCCAGGCCCGGTTCCGGCTTTCGGCTGGCTGGCAGCTGCCGGCTAGCGGGCTCTGATTGAGAGGGGCTGTACTTCTCTGCCCAATTTTCGGGCGCACTGCACGCACACGAGTTTCTTTGCGGGGCGCCGGTAGCGTCGCCACACCCCCTCGCAGTGCGGGCAAACGAGGGTCACCTTCGCTTCGGGTGCCGTCACGGATCCGGGGACCACACAGGCGCTGGCGGTGCAGCCCAGTTTGCGGGCCATCGCCTTGAACCGGGCCCCATGACCGGCGCCGGGCGTAAGCGCGTGGGCAATCTCGTGCAGGATTATGTCCTCCACCTGCTCCTGTTCATTCAGCAGCACGAACTCCCTGGAGAGGGTGATCTTGCGCTTCAGTGGCCAGCATGCCCCCAGGCGCCTGCGGGCCCGGTCGAAGCCGAACTCCCACTCCTCCAGGCCGTGCCTGTTCATGAGGCGGCGGGCCAGGGCGCGTGCGGCATCAAGCTCCACCCACATCACCACCCGGCCCGTCCGCGCCTGTCACAGGCGCAGCCAGCGTCACCCGTTCACTCCGTATCACCCGGGAACGATACCGCGGCACCGGCCGGCGGGACAGGCGATCATGGGATTCCGTGACCTTCACGAGCCAGAATCCGGGATTTCGTGACAATCTGTCGGTGGGTTCGGGGAGGTGGACCTTATCTTGCTTAGACCAGACTTCGACCTTGTGATCGTGGGTGCGGGCATCGTGGGACTCGCCACTGCCCTGGCCGTGACCGAGAGAAACCCGGGGCTTGGCGTCGCGATTGTCGAGAAGGAAGAGGACCTGGCGCGTCATCAGACGGGGCACAACAGCGGCGTGGTGCACTCGGGGATCTACTACCGGCCGGGTTCGCTGCGCGCCCAGCTGTGCCGGCGCGGGGTTGGCCTTCTTACCCGTTTCAGTGAGCAGCACGGCCTGAAGATGGAGTCGTGCGGCAAGGTCATCGTCGCGACGACTCCGCAGGAGGTGCCCGCTCTCGAGCTGCTCTACGAGCGCGGGATCGAAAACGGCGTGCCCGGTCTGGAACTCATCGACGGCCCGGAGGTCAGCAGCTACGAGCCGCATGCCCGGGCGGTCAAGGCGATCTGGTCGCCCTCCACGGCGATAATCGATTACACCGAAGTGGCCCGCGCCTACGCTCACGTCCTGCGGGAGCGGGGCGTGCACTTCGAGTTTGGCTCCAGGGTGGAGTCGATTCGCGAGGAGGGGGCGGTAACGCGGATCGGCACCAGCAAGGGCGAGATTCGCGCGAGTTACCTGGTGAACTGCGCGGGCCTCTATTCGGACAAGCTCGCCCGCATGGCGGGAACCGTCCCGCCGGTTCAGATCGTGCCGTTCCGCGGGGAGTACTACCAGTTGACCGAGGCCGCGAGGGACCTGGTACGCGGAACGATCTACCCGGTACCCGATCCCAACTTCCCGTTCCTGGGTGTGCACCTGACCCGCACGGTGAACGGCGAGGTCGAGGCGGGCCCCAACGCAGTGTTCGCTTTTGCCCGCGAAGGCTACCACTGGTCGCGCATCAACCCGCGGGAGCTGGTGGACTCGCTCGCCTACCGGGGGACCTGGCAACTTGCGCTCAAGCATTGGCGGGTGGGGGCTTACGAGTATTACCGCTCGTTCAGCAAACGCGCGTTCGTCGAGTCGCTGCGCCGGCTCGTGCCCGACCTCCGCGAGGATCAGGTGGAGCGGCACGGGGCGGGGGTGCGCGCCCAGGCGCTCAACCCCGACGGTTCGCTTGTCGACGACTTCGTCTTTGTCCGGGCGCCCAGGTCGCTGCACGTACTGAACGCGCCTTCGCCGGCGGCCACCGCGTCCCTGGCGATCGGGGAGCATGTCGCCGGTGAGATTGCGAGGTCGTGGCAGGGTGCGAGCGAGAGGGTGGCCTGAGCGCTGAGCCAGCTACTGCCGACGGTTACGGTCGGCGGGGCCGGGCCAGCGGCGAAAGAGGTTCGCCTCGATGCCGAAC
Organism: uncultured Trueperaceae bacterium; assembly: GCA_937983275.1. Classification (GTDB taxonomy): domain Bacteria; phylum Deinococcota; class Deinococci; order Deinococcales; family Trueperaceae; genus CALKAI01. The sequence continues at coordinate 6,262 of CALKAI010000119.1, forward strand.
TGATCGAGTGCCTTGCCGACCGTATGGTCGACCAGGTCCATTATCGACTCAGGCGCGTGATAGAAGGCCGGTACCGGCGGCAGGATTATTGCCCCGTACTCGCTTGCCTGGGCCATTAGCCGCAGGTGGCCGGTGTGCAGCGGTGTTTCGCGGACCATCAGCACCAGCGGCCTGCGCTCCTTGAGGGTAACGTCGGCCGCGCGCACGAGCAGGTTGTCGTTGTAGGAGTTGGCTATCCCGGCCAGCGTCTTGATGCTGCAAGGCGCTACCAGCATGCCGTCCACCGGGTAGGAGCCGCTGGAGATGGTGGCGGCCAGGTTGCGGTCGCTGTGCACGACCGATGCGAGAGCCTTCACCTCCTCCACCGTGTACTCGCTCTCGAGAGCGATAGTGGCCCTCGCCCCGTCACTCAGGACGAGATGGGTTTCGACTCCCAAATCGCCGAGGACCTGCAACGCCCGGACGCCATAGATCGCGCCCGATGCGCCGCTGATCCCCACGACGATCCGCTTGCCCGAGTAAGTGTTCTCATCCTGCCGGCTCATGTACCGGCACCACCGTCATCGTGAGCGGTACGGCCCTGCGCGCCAGCTTCCTGAAAGAGCACCAGCCACACCGGATCGAAGCGCTCGAACGCAGCGAGCATCCCGCCGGCCTCTGCGTCCATTGGCGAGTAATCGAGGTGGCCAAGGTATGCCAGCCGCGTGCCCTGATCCGCGAAGCGGCGGGCGAGCACGTCTGCGACCAGCTTGCGTGCCTCCTGCAACTGCCGTACCTGAGCACAGAACGCGAAGCCGCTTGTACCTCCGGCGGTTTCGAAAAGAAAGCAGTGATCGGCCCGGCCGGTGCTCAAGCCCCCGCGGTTTCCTTCCACTTGATGCTGCAGCCCATGCTGGGCACCTGCGGTCCCGATACCGGTTCGCCTGCCAGCACGGCATCCATGGCCGCGGTCAGGTCCTCGCCGGTCACAGGGGTGTCCTTGCTGGGGCGACTCGAGTCGAACTGGCCACGGTAGACGAGCTCCATCCGCGCGTCGAAGAGGAAGAAGTCGGGGGTGCAGGCGGCGCTGTAGGCCCGGGCTACCTCCTGGGTTTCGTCGAAGAGCACCGGGAATTCGATGCCCAGCTCCCTGACCATCTCATTTAGCGACTCGGGCCCATCCTCCGGGTAGCGCTCGGCGTCGTTCGCGCAGATGGCGACTACGCCGATACCCCTGTTGCGGTACTCATTGCCGACCTCGGTGAGCCTGGCCTGGATATGCTTCACGAAAGGGCAGTGCCGGGAGAGGAAAACGACCAGCAGGCCTTTCCCGTTCTCGAACTCGCTGCGGCTCACCAGCGTGCCGTCGGTTACGCGAGGCAACGAGAAGTCCGGCGCTTTCGTCCCCAGATCGATCATTGTGGATTCAACAGCCATGGTTCGATTCTAGTCGAGCCTCAGGTCGACGTACACCGGGTCGTGATCGGATGACCGGTAGGGGTCGGTGTTGAAGTAGACTTCCCCCTCGTGGGCCGGCCGGTACCGGGCCTCATAGCCGAGCACGGCCGGTTCGTCCGCGTTTATATGCCAGGCGCCAGCCTGGACGGCGGTTCCCGCCAGGCTCGGTGTGGCGAAAAGATGGTCGAGCAGCCCCGCCTGCGATCTCCATACGTAACTGTACGTACCTTCCGGCAGCAGCTCCTCGAAGCCAGCTTCGATGATGGCGGTTACGGGGTCTTCCTGCGGGTAGGCGTTCAGGTCCCCCATCAGCAGCAGGTTCGCGGTGTCGTAGCGGCCGCCCAGTCCCTGCAGCCACCCTGCCAGCGCCTGCGCTCCAGCCGTCCGCACTCCGTTGCACTCGCCCTGTCCATCGGCAGCACCGACGTCGCCCACCATGCGGCAGGTGCTGCCCTTGCTGCGCAGGTGAGTGACGCCCGCTATGAGAACCTCCCCCGAGCTGTGCCGGAACGCCTGGGCAACGGCCGGCCTGTGGAAGCGGTCGTCGTAACCGGCAATAACGCCGCTGTCCAGGACGTGCGCATTGCCAATGGGTTGCAGCACCTCCGGTCGGTAGAGCAGCGCCACCTTGATCTCGTCGCTTCCGGTTACTCCCGTGCGTACATACTCGTAGGACGAGCCGTACCGGGAGAGGAGGGCAGAGAGCTGCGCCAGCGCACTGTCATCGCCATCGGGCTCATTCTCGATCTCGACCAGGCCCAGCAGGTCGGCATCCAGCTCGAGGAGCGCGCTCAGCAGCTTGGCCAGCTGGCGCTCATACTCGAGCTCGAAGAGTGCACCGCGGGGGGTCGGGAAGTCGCCACCCTGACCGTCACCGTTGAAGAGGTTGCCCACGTTGAAGGCAGCAACACGCAGGTTCCCGAGGCGCGGCTGCGCGGCAGGCCGCGGATTGGCCGGAGCCAGCTCCACCGGCCCCGTCGGCTGCAGCCGGTACCGCACCTCGTCCTCCCAGCCGCTGTGACCCTGCGAAAGGATCCCCGTGATCGGTTTCGCCAAATCACCCGCACGCAGCGTTTGCGTGGCGGTCAGGACATCCCCCTGAGAAGAGTAGGGAACCGGGTGGGGATCCTCCAGGAGGCTGCCGTCGTCGACCCACAGGACCGCCCGTCCGAGCCACTCCTCGTACTCCCTGAAGCGCCGCTTATTGGGCGAGTGCCGCTGAGTGAACGCCATCACCCGTTCCGGGCCAACAGAGAAAACCCCGCCCCGTCCCAGGCCGGCAACCGAGTTCACGACCAACTCCCCCTGCCCCGGACCCGAAACGGTGACCAGCATGCCCTCATACCGTTCCCACTCGTCGGCAGGGTCCAGGGGGAGTTCCATCTCCACCGGCTCGGGCAGCGGAGCACTCCCCACTACCTCCACTACCGCGTCGCCCAACTGCGTCAGGCCGTCCTCCTCCGCAACGACGCCGCGTACCCGTACCAGACTCCCGACGCCGAAGCGCTCATCCTCGTGCCGGACGAACAACCCCAGGGAGGCAGAGCCATGCGGCACCTCCAGTTCCTGCATGAAGAAGCCGCCCAGTTGCCCGTTCGTCACGAAGTCGCCGGTTATCACACCCTCCACGGTCACCTGCTCTCCCAGCAGCGGCGACCGGAGATCACTTCCCTGAACCTCCGCAATCGAAAGCGGGGCGTCGGTCGCCTGCCGTGGAGAGAAGTCTACGGGCAGCAAGGGGAGGAGCAGGAGGCCAAGAAGGCCAAGGCCTACGATTCGTAGGTTTGGGCGCATGCTGCGTGCAGTATTACCCAGGAGTCCCCTCGCACTCAGGCGCTTGCAAACAGGGGCGACGAAAGCCGCCTGCCTTTAGGCACCGGCCCAATTGCCCGCCATGGCCCGCCCGCTACCCCACTACTCTCGCATCATGAGCAGCAGTAGCCGGCGCCCTGACGGGCATGAGCAACTGAGCCGCTACCAGGCGCGCATCGTCCGCTTCGCCAACGCCGGCGCCGGGCACGGCGTGATCCGGGCCACCGCAGGCGCCGGCAAGACGACCACGCTGGTCGCTGTAGCCAACGCTCTGCCGGCCTCCAAGCGCATCGCCTTTCTGGCCTTCGCCCGGGACGCGGCCAACGAACTGCGTGAGCGGCTGCCAGGTCATGTCGAGGCGATGACCGTCCACAAACTGGGGCGCAGCTTCCTGTCGGCGCGGCTCGCCCGGGCCGGGTTGCGGGCCGTACTGGACGAAGGCAAGTATGCCCGCCTGCTCGAGCGGGAGTTGCAGCTCAGTGCCGGCAAGCTGCGACTGCACTCCGACGGTCTCGTGGTCGCTCGCCACTACCTGCTCGCCCTCACGCAGCTGGCGCGCCTGGACCTGGCCACCGGCCCGGAAGACTATCCGGGACTGGCGCTGCGGCATTCGCTGCTGCCTCCGGAGGCGGCACCTGCGGAGCTGCTCCACGGCGTGCTCGCCCGCACCCTGAAGAACGGCATGCGCGAGTATCTCGAGCACGGGACTTTCGACTTCACGGACATGCTGCACCTGCCCCTCCAGCTCGGGTTGGTCGCACCCCTGTACGATTTCGTGTGCATCGATGAGGCGCAGGACTACAGCCGGCTGGCTCTGGAGTTCACGGTTGGGCTCGTCGACGAGAGGGCGGGCGGCCGCTTGCTCTTCGTCGGCGATCCCAGGCAGGCGATCTTCGGTTTTGCCGGTGCGAGCCCGGCGGCGTTCGCGGCCATCGAGCACCGCACTGCCGCCACGGTGCTGCCGCTCAGCGTCACCTACCGCTGCCCGACCCGTCACGTACGGCTCGCCAGCATCCTGGCTCCGGAAATCGAGGCACGGCCCGGCGCTCCACAGGGAACGGTGCACTGGATCGATGAGAGGCAGCTGCACCTGTGGGTGACGCCGGGCTCGATGCTCCTGTGCCGCTCGAACGCGCCCCTCGTCAGGACGGCCCTGCAACTGGCCCAGAAGGGGGTTCCCATCCGGTTACTGGGGCATGAACTGAAGGGCGAGCTGATCGGGATTGCCCGGGCGGTATGCGACCGGCACGGCCGGATAGGCAGGGCCGCGCTGAGCCGTTACGCACGAGCCGCGATGCGCCGGCACAGGCGCCTGAAGGGTGGGGCGAGCGCGGTGTCGATCGACCTCACCGAGCACCTCGCACTGGTGGAGTGCCTGAAACTCCTGCTCAAGGGTGAGCGCGCCCTGCGTCTGCAGCGTCTCGAGGAGCGGCTGGACAACCTCTTCAATCCCCCGGGCGAGCATGCTCTTCTCTCCACGGTGCACCGGGCGAAGGGCAAGGAGGCAAACCGGGTGCTTCTGCTCTATCCCGAGCTGATGCCGGCTCCCTACGCCCGCACCGAGCTGACCATCCAGGGGGAGGCCTGCGTCCAGTTCGTCGCTGTCACGCGTTCACGGGACGAGCTCATTTTCGTGAGCAGCGGCGGAGGCCCCGACCACCTGTGGCCCACCGAGGGTGCTCAGCAGGATGACGAGCCGGACCAGGGACCGGGCCGGTGGTACGTACTGCTTGACGAAGCGCGGCGGCTGGCAGTGGAGAGCCGGCTCGATCGCACCCGGACGCGCCGGCACAACCTCCTCCCCTCAGCTGAGTCCGGACAGGCACCCGGCATTCCGAAGGGCACACTATGACCGGGCCTGCTTCAGGAGTCCTCGTCGGTGTTGGCGGCATCAGGCACCCCAAACGCCTCAGTCCAGCCGCCCCCGCTGCGGGTGGCGAAAGGGGAGTCGAACGAATCCTCCTCCCGCTCCTCCTCCGCGAACTCCTCGGAAAGCCGTGCCTCATCCCCGATGAACCTGTGCCAGCCGGGAGCTTCCGCAGGTTCGGATTCCGCCGCCGTGGCCGGTTCAGCTGCTGGCGGGTAACCATCCCCCACGCCCAGGCCCTCCCCAACCTCGGGCTGGGGTGCGACAGCTTCGCCAGGATCAGCCGCTGCAGCAGCGTCCGGATTGTCCCCGACGTCGGATCGGGACTGCGGCGTCGTCTCGTCGGCAGCAGTGCTGTCCTCTGCCGGAACCGCCGGAACGGCCGCGGCCGTGTCCTCCTGCACTGCCCCGGCGACAGCACCGGTCTCTTCGGGCGGGTCCTGCACGGGGCGGCTCAGCTGCCTGGCGAAGAGCCAGCCGTCGTAGTAGACCTCAACCCGCGACTGGTCGGGCAGCGGCGAATGGACGAAGCCGAGAACGGTGCCGTTGTCCAGCTGAACCTGCCCCCGGCGCACGACGCCCTCCATGGGGAGCTTCATGACGAGAAGAGGATCAGGATAGGCGGAGACGCTCCGCAAACGATACGGCTCACTGCTCATTGTCCGCTCCTCCATATGCCTGCTCCTCTTGATCTGCTGCTTACCGGCAGCTCCCTAAACAGGAATCCGGTCGATACGTTTAGCCTCTTTGACGGCCATTATGACCTGCGGGGGAGTAGATTGGGCTCAGTGACGACAGACCAAAGCGACGTAACCAGCCCCCAAGCACAACTGAGCCAAAGACAGAAGCACCTGGCGTTCGCGGGCGTCCTCACAGTCCTCTTCCTTGCCTCAACCAACCTGACCGTCGTAGGCACGGCACTGCCCCGCATCATTGCAGAGCTCGAGGGCTTCAACCTCTACGCCTGGGCATTCACCAGCTTCTCGCTGACCTCAACGGTCACCCTTCCGATCTATGGGCGGCTTAGCGACGTATACGGGCGCCGGGTCATTTTCCTCATCGGCATCGTCCTCTTCACCATTGGCAGCATCCTTTGCGGCATGTCGCAAAGCATGGTGCAGCTGATCCTCTTCCGCACCGTCCAGGGCCTGGGCGGCGGCGCCCTGATGGCCATGTCCTGGTCCAGCATTGGCGATATCTTCACGCCGCGCGAACGCGGCAGGTACCAGGGGTATACAGGTGCCGTCTTCGGCATCAGTTCCGTAGTCGGTCCACTCCTGGGCGGCCTCATCACCGACACCCTGGGCTGGCGCTGGGTCTTCTTCGTGAGCGTTCCCTTTGCCGCAGTGGCGTTCTGGGCGATCGCCAGGTTCCTGCCGGCCAACGAACTGCGCGAGGACGAAGGCGTCGACTTCATCGGGGCGCTGCTGCTGCTCCTGGGCATAGTCCCCCTCCTCCTTGCCCTCACCTGGGCAGGGGTCGACTATCCGTGGGGTTCGCCCGTAATAGTTGGCCTCATAAGCTTCAGCATCGTCCTGCTCATCGCGTTCGGCTGGTGGCAAACGCGCAGCCGCTCCCCCATCATCGCGCCAGAACTCTTCGGCAACCGGACGTTCAATCTCGCCAACGCGGCAGCGTTCCTGACCGGTGTAGGGCTGTTCGGAGCGGTCATCTACCTGCCCCTCTACGTCCAGGGCGTGCAGGCAGGAAGCGCCGCGGAAAGCGGCTTCGCCCTGACCCCCCTGATGATCGGCATGGTCACCGCCAGTGCAGTGGCAGGGCAAATGGTCACGAGAACCGGCCGCTACCGGCGTTTCATCAACACGGGGCTGGTGATAATGATCCTCGGGTTCCTCCTCGCCTCTACGATGGGACCGGAAACCCCCGTGCTCTACACAGTAATCTTCATGGTTATCCTTGGTCTGGGCATAGGTCCAACCAACTCCCTCTACGTCCTGGCGGTGCAGAACGCGCTGCCGGCACGGCTGCTGGGTACGGTAACGAGCGCGAACCAGTTCTTCCGCCAGATAGGCGGAACCATTGGCGTGACAGTGTTCGGCGCTCTGGTCACCGGCCGCATCCGGCAGGCTCTGCAGACCCAACTCCCCGCCGGCTTTGCCGAGGTGCCAGCTGAAACCATGAACGAGCTTTCAAACCCTAACCTGCTCACCAACCCGGAGGCGCTGGAGGAAGCCAGGACCGTTATCGAGGGTGTAGCCGGTGCCGGCTCGTTCGAGACGTTCGTGGCCAGCCTCAGGCTGGCACTGAGCGATGGCATTGGCCTGATCTTCCTCGTGAGCATGTTTCTGACCATCCTGGCGCTGCTCGCCTCGATCTTCCTTCCCCGGGTGGACCTCCAGGGAGAAGCGCCCACCAGGGCGGCAAGGACAGGCCGGTCCCGGTGAGCCGCCAGGTCGTTCCAACCAGGGGCCTGCTGAGGGCCAACCTGACCCAACCCGCCGGGGCCCTGCTGGTGGTACCGAACCAGCAGGCGCAACGCCTGGCCAGGGGCCCGGCCCTGCAGCTCGACGACCTGGCCCGCTCCACGCTCGCCGGCGCGGGGATCCAGGTGGCCAGCAAACTGATGGTGAGCCGCCTGCTACGCGAAGCCGTTGCACGAGTGGGGAACACCAGCGACGTCCGGGGTTTCGCCGAGACAGCGAGCGGCACCATCAGTGAGCTGTTGCGCGCAGGAGCGCCGCTGGACCGGCTTGCCGGGCACAAGCAGCCGCGCATCGCCCGCCTGGGTCGCATCGCAGCCGCCTATCAGGAGTTGCTGGAGCAGGAGGAGCTGGTCGATCCCGCCACCCTCCACTGGGCGGCGGCCGGGCACGTACGCGACCAGGAAAGGGTCATGGTGGTCGGTTACCCGCGGCTGCCGGCCGCCGAGCGTCACTACCTGAACGCACTGGCCGCCGCCGGGAGCACCGTCTACCTGCCGGCCGGGGACGAGGCGATGTTTGCCGAGAACAGGGAAGCACTCGAGAGCTTCAAGGCTTCGGGGTGGGAGCTGGCGCAGGCCATCGATGTGCCGACGTCCGGTGCTCAGATAGCCTCGCGTTGGGTGCGCGGCGAAAGCATCGACCAGATTGAGGGAGTACAGCCGGTGGTCCACGCGTACCCCAACGAGGATTCGCAGGCCCGGACGGTGCTCCTGGAAACGAAACGGCTCCTGCGGCAGGGCGTCTCGGCCGAAAGTATCGCCATCGTGGTGCGCGATGAGGCAAGCTACGCCCCGCAACTCCAGAGGATCGCCGACGAGTACGCAGTTCCGCTCCGCACCTTCCACACACTCCCGCTCGCCGACACGCGGCTGGGCAACCTGCTGCAACTCCTGGGCGTCGTGGCGACCGAGGAGTGGCCCTTCGAGGAGACGGCGCGGCTCCTCGCCCACCCGCTGGTACGACTCATGACCGGGCAGCAGTGGAAGGAGATCCGGAAGCATCGTCCCAGCGGCAGGGAAGGCTGGTCAGAGTGGTTCGCGGAGCTCGAGCTGGACCTGCCGGAGCAGGCGACCCGCGCCAGCTACACGGCCCGGCTGCGGGAGATGCTCGATCGGCTGGGCGTACGCGACCGTGCCCTGCTCTGGTCCCGGGAGATCGCCGCCTACAACAAGCTGAACGAAGAGCTGCCCGGCCTGCCTGACGGGCAGGCACAGATCACGGTCGAGCAGTTCCTGGCCGATGTTGCCGAGCTGCTCTCCATGCTGACGGTCCCCGCTGATCCACGCCGCGGCGGCGTCGAGGTGCGCACCCCACTCTCCCTCTTCGGGGCAGCAGTGGAGTACGTCTTCGTCATCGGAGCCAACGAAGGCGTGCTGCCACCCCCGGTGAAGGCCAATCCCCTGCTCGACCCGTTCGAGCGGGAAGAGCTGCAGGCGCAGGGCATCGCGGTAGAGGACGTCCGGATGGCGGCCCGCCGCGAGGAGATCTCCTTCTGGGCGCTCCTGCAGGTACCCAACCGGCGGCTCGAGCTCAGTTTCGCCCGCCAGGTAGGCAACGACGAGTCGCAACCCAGCCCCTACCTGCTGCGCAGTCAGCTGACCGCAACTGAAAGAGCAGAGCGGCCGCTGGGGAACATGCAGGAGTTGCGCGCCTACGCCCTGCGCCATGCCCGGCCCCCCGAACCCCTGCGCGGCGACGAGGTTCTGGCCGCCGCCCAGTGGGCGGCGCAGGTCGAAAGCAGCCGCGAAGACCACACGGCGCCCGGCCCTCACTACGGCGTTACCGGGCGGCCCTGGCCTGTGGCACCGGTGGGAGTTACCAGCCTCATCAACATGGCCAACTGCCCCTTCAGGTTCTTCGCGGAAAAGGTACTGGGGCTCGAGGAGGCGCAGGAAGGCGCCCAGGAGCTGGACTACCCGACGCGCGGCAACTTCTATCACCAGGTGCTGCAGCAACTTCTGGAGGACGTGCGGTCGACGCCCGATCCCCGCCGGGCTGCCCTGGCCGGCCTGGGGGAGGCGTTTGAGCGGGCCGAGGAAGAGCTGGGACTTCCCGCCCTCCCCGACTGGCACCTCCAGCGCGAGACCCACCTGGCGGTGCTGAAGCGGGCAATCCAATCACCCGACTTCCTGCACGACAACGCCACCGTCCGGCAGCTCGAACAAACGTTTGAGGGGGAGTGGCACGGCATCCCGGTGCGCGGCCGGATCGACCGTGTCGATGAGCTGAACGGCCGCCTCGAGTTCATCGATTACAAGGCCGGCAAGAGCATCTCGAACCAGGCGAAGGACTCCAGAGGCAAGGCTTCCCTCGACCTGCAGCTCGCCGTCTACAGCGAAGCGGCAGGCGCCCAGCTGGGCAACGGCGGTGAAGCCTCGATGAGGTACTTCTCTGTCACCGGGGCGGCCACCATGAAGAGCAAGAGCCCCCCGGCCGCTGAACTCGAGGCGATCGCCGCGAGGATAATCCAGGCCTGGAACGAAGGCGATTTCCGGATCGACCCCGACGTCGAGTACAAGGCGTGCACATACTGCTCGTTCGAGTCGCTGTGCCGCAAGGGCCCGGGGATAAGCCGCAAACGGCAGGCCCAGGACGAGCCGGAGAAGGCCGTGACGGGTACCGGAGCGACCCGGAGGAGTTCATGAAGCTGACCCCCGACCAGAAGCTGGCGGTTACCGCCCCGGGCAGCGCAGCGGTAACCGCCGGGGCCGGCACCGGCAAGACGCACATGCTCACCGAGCGGTACCTCCACCACCTGCGCGAGCACGGCCTCAGGCCCCTGGAAATGGTGGCGGCGACCTTCACCGAAGCCGCAGCCGCAGAGTTGCGCGGCCGGATCCGCAGCCGCCTTCGCGGCGACGACGATCTGGCAGGATACGCAGAGGAGATCGAGGCCGCCCAGATCGGCACCCTTCACTCGCTCGCCTCCCGCATTTGCCGCGAACACCCCGATGAGGCACGCGTCCCCTACAACTTCCGCGTCCTCGATGACCTCGAGGCCCGCCTTTGGCAAACCGCGATCTTGCGCGAACACCTGGCGACCGAAAGCGAGCCGTTGCCGGCCGCACTCGAATTCACCACCCTGACCGGCGCACTCCGCGAGCTCCTCGACGACCGGTTTACCGCCCAGCAGGCCCTCGCGCTTGATCCCCGGGAGTGGCCCGAACGCCTGGAGCAGCAGAAGCTCGAGGCGGCAGCCAATCTGCGTACGGATCCCGACTGGCTCGAAGCCGTCGAGTTCATCCGGAGAGTAGCGGCCGATCCCTCCGACAAGCTGGAGGTGATGCGCAGCCAGGTGGCAGCGGCAGTAGAGCAACTGCATCAGGGGCGCGTCGATGCAGGGGTGTGCAACGTCATCGACGGCATAAAGCTCACCGGTGGAGGGAAGAAGGCCTGGGGAAGCCAGGAGATGGTCGCCGAAGTCAGGCAGGCGCTCGGAATGATCAGGGACCTGTTCAGGGCCCAGGGTGTCCTGACGCTGTTCCCGAGCGAGGCCGATGAGGCGCTGGCCAAGGCGCACAGCTACCTGAAACGCAGCTACTACGCCCTGCTCGAACGACTCGAGGAGGCGAAGCGGCGCGAGCGGGTGCTGAACTTCGAGGATCTGGAGCTGGGCGCACTGCGCGCCCTGGAACACGCCGGCGTACGCAGTTACTACCGTGCCCGCTGGCGGGCCTACCTCATCGACGAGTTCCAGGACACCAGCCCCGTGCAGGCGCAACTGCTCGAGGCCCTGACGGGCATGCCCCTCAGGGGCAACGCCGGCCGCCAGGAGGAAGAACCGGCCCTGCTGACCGTCGTTGGGGACGAGAAGCAGTCCATCTACGGCTTCCGCCGGGCCGATGTCAGCATCTTCCAGGCAGCCCGCGCCGTCATCACCGCCGGGGGCGGCACCGAGGTGTCCCTGGCCACCTCCTTCCGCACCCATCAGCAGCTCACCGCCAAGCTGAATACGGTTGTCGCACCCGCGCTGAAGGAACTCCATCAGGACCTGCAGGGCGCCCGCCCCGACGGTCCCGGCGAAGGCCCGCACCTGAGCGTGCACCTCGTGACGGGCGGGCCGGCGGCTGCCCAGTCGCGGCTGGCCGAAGCCCATGTACTGGGGGAACTGATCGAGGGGATGCTCGAACGCGGCGACCCGGTCTTCGACAAGGAGCGCG
>CALKAI010000120.1 GCA_937983275.1 uncultured Trueperaceae bacterium
TCCTTGCGTTGTCTTTTTCGAACTCCAACCGGAAATCCGAATCCGATGATTCGTCGATCGATTCAAGCCTGAAGACTGTTCCGTCTTCCACGGGTGACACTCCGATTTCTGCTGCCGATCTTGCTGCTTCAGGGGCGTTGGATACGCTCTTCGAGCAGATCGATTCCGGGGAGGTGCAGCTCTCCGGTAATGGCGGCCTCATACCTGAATTGATAAAGGCCGTTCTGGAGCGGGGCTTGCAGGCTGAAATGACCGGGCACCTGGGTTACGAGAAGGGTGATCCGGACGCAAGCCTCTACGCTAACTCCCGGAATGGCAACAGCGAAAAGACAGTCTCTACTGAGGTTGGTGATGTACTCCTGAACGTCCCCAGGGACCGGCAGGGCACGTTCACGCCACGCCTGGTACCGAAGGGCCAACGGCGCCTCGGTGGGCTGGATGAGATGATTATCAGCCTCTACGCCGGCGGCATGACCATCCGCGATATTCAGCATCACCTGGCTTCCACCATCGGTACTGAGCTCAGTCACGAGACGATCAGCAAGATCACTGATGAGATCCTCGATGAGGTGCTCGCCTGGCAAACCCGGCCTTTGGAGGCCCTCTACCCGGTTATCTATCTTGATGCTCTGGTCGTGAAGGTCAGGGACGGCGCTGTTGTCAAGAACAAGCACGCGCACATCGCCATTGGTGTCGACATGGAAGGCATCAAGCACGTGCTGGGCATCTGGGTGCAAACCAGCGAAGGAGCTAAATTCTGGGGTGGCGTTTGCGCTGAACTCGCTAACCGCGGCGTCAAAGACGTGCTCATTCTCTGCTGCGACGGACTGAACGGCCTGCCCGAAGCTATCAGCGCTACCTGGCCGTTAGCGACCGTGCAGACGTGCGTTGTGCACCTCATTCGCGCTGCCTTGCGCTTCGTCGGTTATCAGGACCGCAAGCGGGTGGCAGCGACCCTGAAACCCATCTACACCGCCGTGAATGCCGATGCTGCCCTGGAGGAGCTGGAGGCTTTTGAAGCCAGCGAACTGGGCCGCAAGTACCCCACGGCAGGGCGGGTCTTCAGAGACGCCTGGGAGCGGTTCACGCCGTTCCTGGCGTTCCCAGCCGAACTCAGGAGGGTCATCTATACGACCAACGCCATCGAAAGCCTCAACTACCAACTCAGGAAGATCATCAAGAACCGCGGTCACTTCCCCAACGACCAGGCCGTCGTCAAACTCCTCTGGTTGGCAATCTGCAACATCGAAGACAAACGAGCCAGGGAGCGTGAAAAAGCAAGGAGGAAGCGAGCCGCTGGAGAAGCGAAACAATCAGCCGCCGGCAAACTCATTCAAGGTGCCATTACAACCAACTGGAAGCAAGCCCTCGCCCAACTCTCCCTCGCCTACCCCGAGAGGATCAACCCCCACCTCTAACCACTAACCCAGCCCCTTACACAGACAAGTTGACGCTGATAATGGAAATGGCTAGGGGACGCAGTGACCCTATACTTGACTGACGACCCTCACTGGGTCTGTCTTTGGCTTGATCTGTCCTGCGTCCACTAGCGTTAGCCGTGGGCTTTTACCGGCGCATGACCTAATAGGAGCCTGACCGGTCCCATGACCAGGTGACATTGCATGGTACTCGTCTCGTCAGCGTCTTGTCTGCAATGGTAGAGCCTCTCGGAAAATCAAGCTTGCAGAGAGGGCAACATCGTGTTGACATCACCCCCTTCCGACCCGCCGGACCTCATAGCAGGTGTAGACACCCACACCGATACGCACACCCTGGCAGTCCTCACCGCCAACGGCGGCGTGGTTCTCACCGCAACCTTCCCAGCCGACCAGCGTGGATACCAGGAACTTATCAACACCCTGCAGGAGGCCGGCAGCGTCACAGTAGTCGGCGTCGAGGGCACGAACTCGTACGGAGCTGGGCTCTCCCGGGCGCTTACCACCACCGGCTATCAAGTCAAGGAGGTGTTACGTCCCACCCGACAAGTCCGCCGGATGCACGGCAAGTCCGACGCGATCGACGCTGTTGAAGCCGCCCGCACAGTCATAGCCGGCAGAGGCATGTCAGAAGCCAAAGACAGTACCACTCATGCAGAATCTCTCCGCTTCCTGCTTACCGCCCGCGCCCAGCTCATCTCCTCCATCACCGCACTGGGAAACTGCATGAAATCCCTGCTCCTCACCGCACCCGAGACCGTGCGAGCAAAGTACCGCGATCTCACCACCCCCAAGCTGATCAAGCGCCTAGCAGCCAGCCGCCCGAACGCCAAACTCGACTCCCCGGAAACCGCTGCCATGCACAGCCTGCAGCAACTAGCCCGCACCTGCCTAGAAGCCAGGAGCAAGGCCGACCACCTGGAACAGCAGATGCATGGCCTACTGACAGCTCACTACCCCCAGGTTCTCGCCCTTTACGGCGCTGGCACAATAGTCGCAGCCCAGCTCGTCGTCACCGCTGGCGGCAATCCACGCCGTATACGTAACGAGGCGGCCTTCGCCTCCCTCTGCGGCGCCGCCCCTATCCCCGCCTCCTCCGGACGAACAAACCGACACCGCCTAAACCGCGGTGGCGACCGGCGTGGCAACAGTGCCCTTCACCGCATCGCCCTCATCCGTATGCAACGCCACCAGCCCACCCAGCAATACGTTACCCGCAGAACTCGAGAAGGGAAAAGCACAAAGGAGATAATGCGCTGCCTAAAACGCGCCATCGCCCGCGAGGCATACCGCGCCCTCACCTGTGAACAGACCACCAAGAACCAAGACGAGCACAGGGAGCTCAAGAAACTACGCGTCGCGAAGAAGATCAGCCAAAGCCAGGCAGCTAAAGCCCTGAACACCTACCCCTCCCGCATCTCCGATATCGAGAACCAACGCCGTCCCCTACCAGAGCTCACCAGCCGCTACAAACAATGGCTTGAAGCCTCTTGACACAACATAGGAGCATCAAGCTCCAGGACATCCCCCAAAGAAGCTGAGAGCCCGCGTGTGCGAACCAATCCAGTCCGGTAGCATCTGAGTCCAGGTGGCCTCGCAATACGCGTAATTGCTGGCCCCCAGGACTGCCAGGAAGACTTGCGCTTCACGAATCTCGCCAGTGGCCGGGTCGACCACCGGCATGGTCTGCCCGGCGTAATCAATGAATAGCTTCTCGCCAGCGCGGTGCTGCTGGCGCATTACCAGGTCCTGCTTACCAAGCCACCTCCGGTAGTGCTCACAGAACTGCGTGAACTGGTAACCATCCGGGTGAATCGCCTTGTACTCCTGCCATAACAAGGTCAGGGTGACGCCCTTGCGCTTCAGCTCCCGGTAAACCACCGGCCAGTCCGGAAGTGGCCTTTCCGTTCCAGCCGCTGCCGCTACTGCCGGGAAGAGGAGGGCCTCCAGGCGCCCATCATCAAGCTCCTCTACCTGCTCCCAAGAGAGGCCCGCCGCCTCAGCTCGCTGCAAATAATCAGCCACGGTAGAGCGTGACACACGACAGGAACGGGCGATATTGCGGTTACTCACCCCCCGCTCCCACTTCAATCTCAAGACTTCTCTTACCTTCCGCATGGACAGCCTCTCTCTGGGCACCCGATTCCTCCTCAACAGCATTCGAGGAGGCAGGGTAGCCCCTGACTTGTCCAGCGTCGCTACGCTCTACTACCCGGCCGGAACACTCCGGAAAGGGTGGCCGAAATGCCCCGAAAAGGGTGGCCGGAAAACTCCGAAAGAAGTGGCCGATTACCACCGAAACCGGTGGCCGCTTTCCCCCGGAATCAGTGGCCGAATTGCTCCGAAATACGCAGGTGGGACGCTGTAAGCCACGCTGTTCAGGCGCACGTGCGAGTCGGGGTGCACCC
>CALKAI010000121.1 GCA_937983275.1 uncultured Trueperaceae bacterium
CGGTTGCGATCATCGCGTCCCTCCTGAGTGGCAAGACCAAGGACCTGCCGGGCCCGGCCCAGACGCCTTAGCCCGACACGTCAGCGTTCTCCGGCCAGCGCGGCACGCGGTTGATAGTGCACCAGAACAGGAGGACGTTCGTGAAGAGCTGCAGCAGGTCGTCCTCGAACTGCGGCATGACGATCACCGAGTTGGCGCCAGCGCCGTAGGCGTCGCGGGAGGCGCCAGCGTCCCGGGAGTGGATAAGGAGCACGACCGGCGTGCAGATCGTCCTTCGCTCCTGGCGAATCTCTCGCAGGAGGGCGAAAGCCGAGAGGTCTGGCACGGCGTCGTCCACGAGTATCAGTCGGGATGGCAGGACGTGCCCCAGGCTGGTCAGTCCGTCTCTGCCCCCGGCAGCCAGCCTGATCCGCACCGTCCTCGGCAGCCTGGCTGCCGCCTGCTGGAGGTACGGTCGGGTGCTTGCCTCGAGTATGGCGAGTAGGTCAGGCCTGTGGTCCATATGGTGTATCGCAGCGGTTCATCGCAGCCTACGTTGGCGGCGCTTCTACCTGTCATTCTCGGAGTCCTCTCCGATAATCCGGTTCGACCGACTGGCCGGGCCTAATTTGTGGCTCAGCTGGAGGCCCGCCTTGCTGGACGCCCTTACCGAGAAACAGGTAGCACGCATTTCACGCCGTCTGGGGCACAACGTGGTCCGGATCCGGGGCCGCTACTGGCGCTGGCGCGAGCTCGGGTTCCTCGAACCGGTGCACCTGGCTGCTACCTTTGCCGAGGACGAAGTCGCGCCGTTGAGAAAGGTCACGCTGGGCTACCGGGCACGAATGGCAAATCCGGGCCTGGCCGCTCCTGCAGCGCTCCTCCCCTATGTTCTGAGCGACGTGCAGAGCTACGGACTGCACAGACTCAAGTCCCGGCGCCGCACCCAGGTACGGAAGTGTTACCAGTCCCTTGAGATCAGGCAGCTGACGGACAGTGCCCTCCTGGAGGAGCAGGGCTACGCCGTTGTGCTGGCGGGCCTTGCGCGGACCCTTCATGCCCGACCGCCCCGCAAGGCTGCATTCCTGCGGGACACCCGAGTGTGGACTTCGGCCCCCGGGCTCGTCACCCTGGCCGCACTGCGAGAGGGACGACTCGTCGGCATCCTGACGGGATATGCGGCAGAGAAGACCGCCTACCACGTCAACACCTTCATCAACGAGAAGGGACTGAAGCACAGCGCGGGCATCGGCATGCTCTTCCACTTTCTGGAGATGTGCTCGCGTACCCCGGGGCTTGAGCAGGCAGTCTCGGGCCTTTTTCAGCACGACAACCCCGGGCTGTACCACTCAAAGTCGCAGCTTGGCTTCGAAGTCGCCCAGTGGCCCGCGCACTCCTGGCTTAGCCCCCTCGTCCGTCCGGTCCTGCGCCGGCACCTGCCGGTCAAGTATGGCCGCTGGCTGGGAGAGTTCAGGCCGGAGGATGTAGCGTTCGAGAGCGGTTAACCCGCGTCACCGGCGTCCGAAGAGCCGGTAACGGTGGCGGGCTGTCAGCTCGTAGGCGGTGTCCAGTACGTGTGCCGGCACCAGCTCAAGCAGCCGGAGCAGTTGCCTGGGCACCCGCAGGGCCGCAAGCAGGCCCAGAACCGCATCGGAGCGGGTACGCACCCTTCCCTTGTCAAGCACGAGCAGGCTCTGCCGGGCGAGTTCCGGGCTCAGGCCGTGGGCGGTGAGTTCTCTGCCTGCCTCCTCGCCCGACGCCGGCAGAAAGGTGACGTCGCCGCGGCCTGTCACCCGGGCGGCGCCGATCGCGGTGCGGCACAGGTTGCAGGAGTCATCGAAGATCACGATCCGGCCCGGCATGGGTCGATTATCGGACAGCCGAACCGGACAGGGCGCTGCGCGGCGTTACACGTCGGGCGGCAACTCCGCAAAAGGCGCGTTCCGGCAAACGCCATAGGCTAATATCAGCGCATGAACAAAAATCGTTTGGTTCTTTGCCTGGTTGGCCTGTTGCTGCTGCCCGCCCTTGCCGTTGCCCAGGTCGACGACCGGGCGCGCGCCCTGCTTGCCGGCCTCGAGGCGATCGGCGCTCCCGACGAGATCCGTTCGCTTGACCAGACCATGACGATGACGCTTCACGACATGGGCGAGGGGATGACGACCACGACCCGGACGGTCATCGACTACGAAGGCGAACGCGCTGCGATCATCTCCCAGGTGATGGGGATGGAAACCGTGATGATCTACCGGGATGGGCAAATGAGCATGCGTACCGGGGGCATGTCGATTCCGATGCCGCCCGGAACCGAGGAGGCCTTCGACGGGATCTTCGATGCGACCACCACGGCGGGCATGCTGGACGATCCCAACGTCAGTGCAACCTACGACGGGGAGGTTTCCTACGCGGACCTCCTGGCCGGAGAACAGGTTACCTACGACGGCAATCTGGAGATAACCGGGCTGCCCACCGATTCGGGTGTCGTCAGGATGGTATTCGGCGATTCGGGGCGGCTGCTGGGCCAGGTGATCTCCACGCAGGGCCAGGAGTTCATTGTCGTGTACGTGGACGATCCGGCACAGAATCCGCTGCTCGCCACCAACATGGAGATGTACGAGTACGACAGCGACACTGGCGCGTATACGCACTTTGCGACGATGGCAATCGACAACCTCGCCATCAATGAGCCGATCGACGAGAGCCTGTTTCAGTAACTGAGCCCGGCTGCCCTGGCGGCCACGGTTCAGTCACAGACTGCTCCTGCTCCCTGGCCCGAATGCGCGGTCGGGGAGCAGTTCTGTTGTTAGGCGAAGATTGCGTTCCTAGACGATGCTGCCATTGGCCCGGCGCGGCTTGAGCCAGGGCGCAGCAACCGCGATCGCCAGGGGCAAGAGCGCGCAGGCCAGCAGCACCGGCGTATAACTGCCGGCCGCATCAAACCCCAGCGCAACCACGAGCGGTCCCACCGAGGTTCCCGCTACCGAGATCGTGCTCGCAAGGCCCTTGATCGCACCAATATGCTTGCGCCCGAAGTAGTGCGCGTGGACACTCGCCTTGATCGCCCCGTTGAGGCCCTGAGTAGTACCCAGCAGCAGACCGTAGACGAGCATCGGTGCGGGTCCCGCCACGACCGCAGCCAGGATCAGGGTGGCCGCCTGGAGAACCTGCGAGGCAGAGAGCAACATCCTTGGCCGCACCCTATCCATCAGCATGCCCCCAAGGAGGTTCGATCCCGCCGTGGCGATCGCGATGGGAACGAAGATAGTTGCGGCTTCGACCCGCTCGAGCCCGGAGCTGGCCATGATGCTGTAGTGGTGAAAGACCAGTGCGGTGCTGAGCATGGCGACCAGAAAATCGCCGGAGGTGAACAGCCAGAAGGTACGCGTGCGCCGCACCTGCGCCGGCGTGTAGTTGAGCTCTTCAACGGGAGCGGCCCCCGTGTCGCGCCCATCGGGCTTTAGGCCGTACCGTTCGGGGTGCACCCGGTAGAAGATGCCACCAACCGGAATCATGATGAGGGCGACGAGCAGGCCCAGCACGGCGTACGCACCGCGCCACTCGAACAGCCCGATGAGCCACTCGATGAGCAGCGGGAACACGGCGGTCGCGGCCGCCATGCCGAGCCCAACGATGCCCACCGCCAGGCCCCTGCGCCGCACGAACCAGATGTTCACGGCGTGCAGACTCACCAGCGAAAGGGCTCCCTGCCCCAGGGCGCGGATCAGCACGAAGCCGATAAGCAGCATGAACAGGCCGTTTACGAGCCCCATGTAGAGACACGCGAGGGCCAACAGGGCACTGATCACCACCACACCCACCCGCGGCCCCCACCGGTCGATGAAACGTCCGATAAACGGCAGAGAAAGCGCCCCGGCAAGCGTCCCGATCGTGTAGAGCAGCGATACCGCCGAACGGGAGACGTCCAGGTCGAGGATGATCTGGTCGATAAAGATCGAGACGCCGAGCGTCTGGCCCGGCGCCGTCATCATCATCCCGACCGTCGCGGCTATGAGCAGCGTCCAGCCGTAGTAGCCGCGCGCGCCGCTCACTACACGGCTGCGCAGCAGCGGCCTGTCGACGGTTTCCTCGCGTTCGCTCACGAGGAGAAGTCTATCGCCTAACGGCGGGTTACTCGAAGATGTATGCGATCGCTTCGGCAGCCTGCTCCAGGTTCTCGACGGTGAACGTTGCCATCGCGTCAAGCTCCTTGAGGGCGTGGATCAGTTCAGGGTCACGAATGAGCAGCAGCGGCAGCCCCATGGCCACAGCCGAACCGGCGTCCGCTGCGGTGTTCCACTGCCGGTACTTGTCGCCGAAGTAGGCCACCGCCAGGTCGGCCTTGCGCATCATCACGCGACTGCGCAGCATGTTGGCGCCAGCGCCCATCAGATCCCGGTAACGGGCCGAGGGCTGCTCCCCCAGAATGTCCTCCCCCACCGAGTCGGACCGGTCGTGCTCCTCCTGGGGTCCGACGAAGCGGACCGGCAGCTTCTTCTCCTCCACCAACTCGCGCAGTTGCTTGCGCCACGGGCCGTGAATCTCTCCTGCCAGGTAGATGGTGATGCTTTCCATTTTGAACTCCTCCAGAGTCAGTTTTCACTTGGTCTCGCCTTGCGGCGTGGCCGCCATAAGCTCAACCATACCCACGACCCGCTAAATTCTAGTTGTCGCGGTTCGCATAGGCAGGAGCCTTCTTGCCATTTGTAGTATCGTTGCTACAAGGGAGGGATGGCGATGGCAAAGACAATTTCAGGCAGAGAATTCAATCAGAACGTAAGCGCCGCCAAACGCGCCGCCGAGGCCGAGCCAGTCTTCATCACCGACCGCGGCCGTCCGGCCCATGTGCTGATGTCGATCGAGCGATACCGCCAACTGACCGGGCAACGCGGCAACATTGTCGAGCAACTGGCGATGGCCCAGGATGTGGAGTTTGAACCTGCGCCCCTGGAGTCGGGAGACCTGAGGCTGCCGGACTTCTAGGCATGTACCTGCTCGACACGAATGTAGTCTCGGAGTTGCGTAAAGCCGGAACCGGTCGCGCCGACGAGGCAGTCCTGAGCTGGGCTGCAGCAGCCGACCCTGATTCCTTGCACCTCTCGGTGATCACCCTCATGGAGATTGAGATCGGAATCTTGCGCGTGGAGCGGCGCGACAGCGGCCAGGGGAAAGCGTTGCGGCGCTGGTTCGAAGGGCAGGTACTTACCTCCTTCGCCGGGCGCATTCTTCCGGTAGACGAGCAGGTAGCCATTCGCTGCGCACAGTTGGTCGTGCCCGACCCCAAAGCGGACCGGGATGCCCTCATCGCAGCCACCGCTGGTGTTCACGATCTGACGGTGGTCACCCGAAACACCACAGACTTTGAGGCCACGGGTGTACGGCTTCTGAACCCGTGGAGCTCGAACGCTTAACCTCTGCTTTCTGCGCCCGCCCTAATGTGGCTCGCCTATCAGGGCGGGTAGGTAATCGTCCTCCCTTCCACGCGAGCAAACGACGTCATCTTGTGGGGCGTCGCCTTCTTCTCGGTCATGATGTCGAGCACGTTCACGCCGCGCACCAGGAGTGCGTCGCCTATGAGCGACCTGTGGCAGCGCCAGGGCACCGCCTCGGCGCACATGATGACCAGGTCGTTCTCCGAGCCCCTCTGTACCAGCTCATCAACCGCCTCGTTGAACTCGTCCGTCTGCATGTAGTCGGCGTAGCCGCGGAAGGAGGTGTTGCGCCAGGCCGCGTTCGGGCTGTCTTTGTCGGGCCGCCTGAGACCGCCCAGCTCCTTCATCCAGCTGTAGCTGATCCCGGCGTCCGGCAGGCTCTTCGCCAGTGCCTCTCCCCAGAAGTGCGGGTGACGACGTGATTTGGGGATGGTGCGCACATCCACGAGCTTCCTGACGCCATGCGCCCAGAGGAGGGCGATGAACTCGCCGGTCGTTCGCGTCGAATGGCCGACCGTGTAGATGGTGCTGGCTGCCATGGCAAAAGGTTAGCGGCGAACGGCATGGAAGTCAGGTGCCCGGTTGCAAGTGACACGCGCAACCGGATTGGAAGCGGCTACCAGGTGATGCTGGTCGGTGTCGTCGTTTTCGTCCAGGGCCTGCTGTTTCCCTGAGCGCTACTGATACGCGTACCTCTCCCGGGCCGCATCATAGGCAGCGTCGAACCTGTCATCCAGTCCGGGCCACAGACCTCTGCACTCCTGCACGATCTTTCGAGCACCCTCTATATATGTGAACTGCTTTTCCTCTGTCCAGTCCGCAGGTGGTTTGTTGAGCACGCGCTGGACATTCGACAGCTGGTCACACAACTTGATGCGCTTCACCTCATCGCTCAGTTCGCGAATCCTCCTGGCCTGCAATTCCTTGCGCTCAATAAGGGGCATGCCTGCGAAGTGCACCGGATCCGTCAATCCGTCCACGAGGTTTCGCACCTCGCTTCCAAACCACTCCTCCACCTGCTCCAATGTGACATCCGTGTCCTCGACGATATCGTGGAGCCAGGCAGCGGCGATCATCTCATCGCTGCCGCCCTGATCGGCCACCAGTCCCGCTACTTCGCTGATGTGCTCGAACATGGGGCTTCGTCCCTGGTCGTGCAGGTGCAGGTCGGCATGCATTGTTTTGGCGAGCTCGCGTGCTTTTTCGATCATTTGCGCCCTTCGTTCGGGAACGGAACACTGGAAACACCAGCTGTCAACGTTCCGTGTGTGAGTGCCCCTCCAGTCCATATGCGTCGGTTAGCGGATCGACAAATACATCCGGCTCGGTTGGCGGCCTGAAGCTGAATCGCAGGATCGCAACGATGATGCCCAGCAGGTACGGCACGGAGAGGGCCACTGTTACCGCGTTAGCGTCGAGCTGCTGCAGCAGCTGGACAAATGCGAACTGCGCCAGTGCTATGACGATGCCGAATACGGTGATATCCACCCAGAGAATATTGCGTTTCGTGTAGGACTTGTAGAGCCAAACAATGCCGACCATCGAAACAGGCAGAGTGTAGAGCGCGACCGTCGCGGCTGGAATGAACGCTGGATAGCGGAAACCGCCTAGCGCGTACAAAACCACTTGCAGGAGGAGTACGGGCCAAATGGCGATCTTGATGTGCTCCCAGTAGCTCTCATTGACGGCACCCAGGACGGCGGCCCAACGCTGTCCTCCGCTCCAGTCGTAGATGAAGTGCAGAATCGAACCCACGACGAAGAGTGGTGCAATCATCCACCAGCTGACTGAAACGATGGCTTCCAGCTCCATGTGCTGAATGTTACGACGGTTACGAAAGGCATACGAGGTGACACGGGGAATCCAGATTTGGTCAGCGCTTCCGAAGCGCTGACAACACCCGACAGAATGTCAGCATTGAATCCCTGGAACGGATCAGCCGTTTGGTTGGCTGTGCCGGCCCGATTCAGTCAACACTTCCAGCTGGTGACCGCTCGGGTCATGAAAGTAGAAACCGATGTCGCCCTCGAGTTCGTAGGTTTCCCCCACACCGCCGCCCTTCGGGGTCGACCAGTACGAAATGCTCAAATCCTTAACCCGCTGCAGAATAACCGGAAACGCCTCAGGCGAAACACGGAAAGCATAGTGCTGGCCGGGAATGTCCGACTGCACGGTCTTGAACAGTACTGTCGTGCAGTTATCCAGGCGAACGGCACAGAATATCCCCTGCCTCCCGGGCGCCGGCAACCCGAGAACGCGGGCCAGGAAGGTTGCCGATTCTTCTTTATCGCGCGCCAGCACGATCTGATGATCAAGGTTTACGAAGCTGCCTGACACACTGGAAGATATCACCCGGACCTTGAGCCTTCCATCAGGGGGCAGTAATCAAAAACCTACTCATCTGTTGAAACTGAGGAATCAGCCGTTCCGCAACAATCGTGTGGCCACAGAGCGGTGCCAGGCGGCCAGCGCCAGGAGACTGATTCCCAGCGCAATTCCGTGGGCGATTCGCAGCCACGGCGCCCCGAAATACTGGGGCAGGTACAGGGCCAGCAGCACTGCAACTGCAATCGCTGGCACTGCCGAGCCTTCCCTTGCCCGCCACACACCAACTGCCAGGAAAACCCCCGCGGTAGCCACGGCCAGCAGACCGAGCCCAAAGGCGGTCAGTCCGTACGGATTGTTGCGCATGTCCTCCATCAGAGCCGCCCGGCTCCCGACGTCACCCAGTTCCGCTGATGCCGCTACCGCGTGCAAACCGATCGATTCCACACCGTAATAAGGCAGTATCAAGCCGACGCCCAGCATTGCCAGGAGCGCCATGGTTCTGGCGCCGGGCTCGCCCCGTCCCCGCATCAGAACCCCGAGTACTGCGGTAGAAGCGAAGGCGAAAAGCAGGAAACCACCGGCGCCCATCAGGTGAGAGGGCACCCACCAACCGTCCCGGGTAGCCGCAACCAGTCCGGCATCGGTGCCGGAAGAATCTTGCCAGGGCCGGGTCAGCGGAAAGAGCGCGAACAGCACGCCAGCCAGTGCAAGGGCGATGGTGCCAGATCGTAGGTAGCGGGCTCTGTTCATGCTGTCGTGACTCCTGGAAGAAAGTAGATATCAAGCTGCAGACCGTCTGATAGGAATTGCTAAGCAACAGAGTAAATCTCATCTTCGGGGTTTGCTGCAATACCCCGGCTCCCCCTACCCTCCTGCCAGCCAGTTCTTCAATCCATCAATCACCCGCATGTCGATACCCGATACGCTCTTAGGAAGAAAATCAAACCTGAAGAACTCCAGTTCTTCACCTTCCACGCCGCACGGTCTCATGTCCCCATTAGCTCCACGAACGGCGTAGGCAACAATGATGTTGTGAATCTCGTCTCCGTTGGGGTACCGGTGATAGAAACCCTCACCCGAGAAAACACCGACGAGTTCAAGGTTCGTCGCCTCGAGGCCTGCCTCCTCCTTCAGCTCGCGCTTGGCTGTCTCTACTGGCGACTCGCCCAACTCAGTAGCACTCCGGGGCTAGGATAACCGCCGAGAGCAGGGTAGGCTTACGCGATGCCCGGGGTGATCACCAACGCAAATCTCGCCCCTCCGCAGGTTCGGGACGTGACGTTACATCTGGCCCGAACTGGCATGGCGTTCGTTCCCTTCCTCACGCCTGCCAGGTCCGGTCGACACGAGAAGCAGTTTGCTGCCGTCGTAACCCCTGATGGGCGGCGTGCGCTGCCGCTCTTTCTCGACCAGAGCGCCGGGCGCGCCCGGCTGGGAGTTACACCCGGCTACCACCTCGAGTTTCTGGCCCATAATCTGGCGACCATTCAGGAGGAGCTGATCCCGATCCTCGAGCGCCTGGGCCTGCTCGTGACACTGCACGGAGACGGGCGCGACTTTCACCTGGCGCCCGACGCACTACGGCAACTCCTGGCCGGCACAACCGGTGATAGCCTAGTCTCATGAGCGAGCAAGGCCTTGCCGGCAATGCTGAACTGCATACCCACGTTACCGAGGAGAGCATCGCCCTGATGGTTGACAGGTTCTACGCCTCGGTGCAGGAGCACCCGACGCTGGGTCCGGTCTTCAACGCGCGTCTCGAAGGGCGCTGGGACAATCATCTGGAGCAAATGAAGGCCTTCTGGTCCAGCATCCTGCTGATGAGCGGGCGCTACGAGGGCCGCCCCTTGCGCGCGCACTTCGATGTGGAGGGCCTGGAGAAGCGCCACTTTGCCGACTGGCTGGGCCTCTTCAGGGAAACGCTGGAGAGCGTCTACGTACAGGACGTGGCCGAGGGAATCCACGCAAGGTCCCGACAAATCGCCAAGCGGTTCTCGATCGCGCTGTTCGATCTCCAACAGTAGATCCACAAAGTACTGATGGCGTTTGCTCCCAGAGTCGTGATTGCCGGTGGAGGCGCTGCCGGTTTCTTTGCAGCGATAGCCTGCAAGGAGCAGAACCGGGCCGCCCAGGTGACCATCCTCGAGCGGGGCAAAGCCCTCCTGTCGAAAGTGCGCATCTCCGGTGGAGGCCGCTGTAATGTCACGCACGACCAGCCCGACCCGGCAGCGCTGGTTCAGAACTACCCGCGCGGAGCCCGGGCGCTGCGGGGGCCGTTTACCCGCTTTGGCCCCCGCGAGACCGTCGCCTGGTTCGAGGAGCGCGGCGTGCAACTGAAGACAGAGGCCGACGGCCGCATGTTTCCGACCACAGACGATTCCGAAACGATCATCGCCTGTCTGGTGGACGCGGCCCGGACCGCAGGGGTCGAGATCCGTACCCGAACGGCGGTTACCGATGTGGAGTCGGTTGCTGCTGGGAAGCTCAACGTTCGCCTGAAGAGCGGCGAAACCCTGATCGCCGACCGTGTCCTGCTCGCAACTGGTAGCGCCCCCGCAACCTACCGTTGGGCGGCCCAGCTGGGACACACCATCGAACCGCCGGTCCCTTCACTGTTTACCTTCAATATCGAGGATCCCCGCCTGGAAGGCCTGGCCGGAGTGTCGGTCCCTACCGCGAGAGTACGCCTGGATGGCGCCAAGGAGGTGCACGAGGGTCCGCTGCTCGTGACGCATTGGGGTCTCTCCGGTCCTGCTGTTCTGAAGGCCTCGGCCTGGGGCGCGCGCCTGTTGCACGATCACGGCTACCGGCTGGGCGTCACGGTGAACTGGTTGCCCCACCTGAACCAGGACGAAGTGCAGGAGTTGCTCCAAAACACCAGGCAGAGCCAAGCGCGCCGCACCATCCTGGCCGCCGGCCCCTTCGGTTTGCCGCAGCGCCTGTGGCGTTCGCTCGCAACTGCCGCCGGTGCGAACGAGGACACACGCTGGGGGAACGCTTCGAAAACTCTTCTTGCAGCGCTGACGCGCGAGGTGCATGCCGGGCGCTACGCGATTGTCGGCAAGGGCGTGTTCAAGGAGGAGTTCGTGACCTGCGGCGGCGTGCGACTCAAGGAGGTCAACTTCAAGACCATGGAAAGCCGGATCCAGCCCGGCCTCCACTTCGCAGGTGAGGTTCTCGACATCGATGGCATCACCGGCGGCTTCAACTTTCAGAGCGCGTGGACGACGGGCTGGCTCGCCGGGCTGGCGATGGCCGGCACGGGGGCGTAACCGGGGCGTTCCGGAATCATTTTAGTTCGGCCTACCCTGGTGAGGGGTTTGACCCCGACTCGCGCGCGATGCCACAGTCAGGTGTGCTTCTCCCCTCGTACCAGAGCGGATCGATCCAGCTTACCGATGGCGCCGTTATGCCGTACGTCCTCGTCGGGACCGGCGAACGCCGTCTGGTAATGGTTCCCGGAGCCGGAGATGACCTCCAGACGGTGAAGGACGCTGCCGCTCAGCTCGCCTGGACCTATCGTCACCGCGCACAGGGGTACACGACGCTGTTCGTGAGTCGCCGTATTCCTCTGCCTCAAGGGCATGCGGTAGAGCAGCATGCACAGGATTACCTGGAAACACTCGACCAGCTTGGTTGGGACGAGTTCTTGCTGGAATGCAACTCTGCCGGTGGGCCCATAGGGCAGGTCATTGCGGCCACGAGTCCCGGCCGGGTGCAGGGTCTTGTGCTGGGCTCAACGGCCCATCGGTTCGATGATGATGGTGCGGCACGGGTAATCAAGCAGTGGCTGCAGTGGCTGAAAACCGACCGGATGGGTGAATTCACATGGGACACGATGGTCAAGACGTATCGGCTGGCAGGACGGGTGAACTGGCTAAAGCCGCTTGCTGTGCCGCTCCTGGGTGTACTGGCGCGACCACGTTACGGAAAAGAGCGCATTATTAACCTGCTCGAAGAACTGCTGCAGCGAGACACCAGCGAGTACCTGCAACAGATCAACTGCCCAACCATGATCTTCGCCGGAGCACAGGATCCCATCCTGGGGCCCGAACTACAGGCAGAGATGGCCGCCCTGATTCAGAACAGCGAACTCTACCTCGTAGACGGCTATTTGCACGGAGCAGACCTCGAAAGTCCCGAATACCTCACTCACCAATCCAGTGCCTGCCCCTGCACCCGCTCCGGCCGCGCCCGTGGACCTCGAACCACGCGTAGGTGCCAGGCCGGGGTTCGTAACCGGCACGGTGTTCGACACCCAGGGACGACCCCTGCCCGGTGCCGGAGTAAGGATCGCTGGCACCACCTACACTCAGGGTCAACGCACCAGCTTCGAAACCGTGACGGGCTCCGATGGGACGTACGCAGTGCGAGTGCCTGACGGCCGGTACTCTGCCAGAGCCTGGATCGACACCACGTACGAGGGAGTCCACTTCTCCCGCGTGCTCCACCCCCTCTCGGGCAACCCGAACACCGAGGTCGACTCGGTCGACGGCGGGACCCTGGATTTCCAGTGGCGCCTCACTGGGCTGCACTCTCCGCCGGGAGACGATCCGAGCGACTATTACGGTGCCTCCATCGACTTCGCCTACTGCGGTCTTCCCGCTGACGCCTACTGCTCGTTCGACTACGACGCGTTCCCTACCAGGCCAATCGCACCGGGTGGCTCGAATGTTGTCGTGACCCTCACGCCGCTGGCTCCCCTCATTGACGGAACGCAGGGCCGGCCGCTCAGGTTCGAGTTCAAAGTGCAGGAGCAGGATGTCGACTACCCCCATGGCACCGCCCCCAATACCCTTCCCGGCTACGAGAACGGCGGAGGCGGCCGCACCGTACTAGGCGCCGACTGGGAGTACCGCTCCACCTACTTTCACGACATACCGATAGGTGTGTATGAGCTGACCGCGACGGCCTACCTTCCCGATGGAAACACCGTGCCGCTCATGCTTGGCCTTGACCCGGAGGATGTCGAACACACCTCAGTACGTGTTTCCTTCTCTCCCTGGGAGGGTTTCAGCGGCAGATCCTACTCCTCCGGAGGCCTCGACGAGCTGGACGTCTATGTGCGTGATTGATGGACCCTGGACAAAGGACCGAAACAGCTACAAGCCGCCCTCGCTTGGATAACCGAACGCTCGGAAGATCTCGTCCTGGGAAACGTACTCGGGTGCGGGCGGGTGAACCCCGTCTGCACCCGTGCTCAGGTAAAGGTAGAAAACAACCACTCCGTCCAGGCTTTCGGGGTCCTTAATGGCGGGGGAGTCGTCCACACTGACTGCCTCCAGGGCGAGCCAGCGGTCATAAGGTAGCTCTCGCGCAAGCGAGAGACTTCTCAACGGTGACTTGACATACGCCGGACGCACCACATCGCTGACCGCATTGTGGCGGCAATGGACGGTGGTCCCTGAAGCAAAAAGTACACCCTCTGCATCTTCGAGTGCGCTGTGGAGGAACATTTTCAAGGGGCAGCCGCTTGTGTTGCCGATTGAGCCCGCAGTAACCGTGACGGTTACCGAAGAGCGACCCGTTCCGGTGAGCTTTCGGTCGTGTTCGAACAGAACCTCACCGTCTTGCACCGCCGAGAGATAGAGGTGCTTGACCTCCTCCGGCACTTCGATGGCTATCGAATTGGCCATACCTCCAAGCAGAGCAAACACCAGGTCGGCACTGATCGTGCGTGACGTGGCAGGCGCTTGCGCGATTGCAGCCCCGAACGCAACCAGCAGCAACGAAACGACGAATCGGCTCATTGTTACCTCCTTGGCCACACCATACTTTGCATTTGTCGATGCGGTTTCGGCAGGAACAATGAACTTAATCTTCTGACGCTCGATACGCGGCATTTGTCCGGTACAGTTTGGTCAGTGAAACTTACTGGTACGCGGTTCTCTGCCCCTTTGAAACCGGTGGCATCAGCAGGAATGCTGCGACGCCAATGGCGCCAATTA
This sequence comes from uncultured Trueperaceae bacterium, assembly GCA_937983275.1. Taxonomy (GTDB): domain Bacteria; phylum Deinococcota; class Deinococci; order Deinococcales; family Trueperaceae; genus CALKAI01. The sequence continues at coordinate 13,685 of CALKAI010000121.1, forward strand.
CGGCGAGCGCAGCGAAAGCAAGGCTGTACTGTCCGGTCGTGTCGGCGATTACTCCAACGATGAGGGGGCCCAGCACCGAACCGACCATCAGCACCAGCGAGGAGTAGCCCATGATCATTGCGAACGCCCGCCGGCCAAAGTAGTCGGCGCGCATTGCGCTCATCAGCGGTCCCCGCAAGCCCCAGGCCAGCCCGTGAAGAACTGCAGCGACCACAACCGCTACGGCAGAGCCCGCCCAGATAAGGAGCACCATCGCAGCCGTGTGCATCGCCATGCCGCCCGCCGCCAGCCAGCGCTTGTCGACCCGGTCGCCCAGGAACCCGCCTGCAATCTGGCCGCTCATCTGGCAAACCGTGATGAGCGTAAGCAGGGCAGCTGCCGTCGTGACCGCGAGGCCCAGCGTCTCCTGCACGTACAGGACGAAGTGCACGGTGACGGCACCGACGATGGCCAGGGCGTTGGAGTGGCCTACGGAGAGCAGCCAGAACTCCCGCGTCCGCAGAGCAGCGTGCGCACCCTGTCGCGCATCCTTGGCCTTGGGCCGCGATACCTGCGCCGTCATCTCAGGCCGAGTTCCTGGCGCTTCTCCGTCCGGCCTGAGTCCCACCGCCTCGGGCTCGCTCACCAGAATTCGTCCCAGCGGCCAGGCGAGCAGCAGGTAGAACACGCCAGAACCTATGGCAACGGGCCGCCACCCGTAGGTGACGAGCAACCACGCCAGCAACGGCACCAGCAGCCCGCCAATGCTCATTCCCAGTCCCACGATTGCCATTGCCCGCGAGCGGTAGCGTTCAAACCAGTTCACGACCAGGGTCATGAGCGACATGAAGCCGCTGAGGCTTGCGCCCACCGCCATCGCCAGGAAGACAGTTATGAACTGCCCGAAGTTCTGGACGAAACCGAGCGCAATGAACCCCGCTCCCAGCAGGGCCATCCCGAGAATCACGACCCGCTGCGGTGAGAAGCGCTGGATCAGCCAGCCGTGCAGCGGCCCCAGCAGCCCGCTCTCCGTACGGTGCAGGGAGTGGATGAGGGAAATCGTGGTTCTGCTCCAACCGAACTCTGCCATCCAGAAGGGCGCGTAAAGTCCGAACGACTGGAAGAAGAGCAGCGCCTGTATGCCCTGCATGACCATCGAGCCAAGGACGATCCACCAACCGTGGAAGACGCGCGAGGGCAGGCTGGTGAACTTCGTCACCCAACTAAACTAACCTGTCGGTGACGGGCAGCAGGCAGAGAAGCGCTTGCCTACGCCAGTTCAGCCTCACAGACGATCAGGGTCAGCTGTCGCGATCCGTACCGGGCCTGACCGGGTTACGGTCTCGCTCTGCTTCTGCGTCTGGCATAGTAGAAGTTCGGCGTTTGGTATAGTTCGCGGCCTGCGTTTGGCGCAGTTCGGAGACTCACGAGTACTGAGATTGCCATCCTTCGTGTTGCCGTACACACGCCGCAACGAGTGATAGCGTGAACCACGACCAACCAGGAGGACGATTCTTGCAGAGAGACGACGTGCTCGCCGATCTCGACTTCCTGGAACATGCCCTGGAAGACCGCTTCGCCTATCTGAAAACTAACGGTATTGATTACGCCGGGCTATTCGAGGAGCTACGCGGAAACCTCCCGGTTGATGTGGAGCTGGGTGAATCTGGACTCCATTTGCAGAAACTCCTTGCGAACTTCATCGACGGCCATGCCTCAGTAAACGTCTCTCCCTCCCCCTCGGGTTACTTGCCCTTTGTTACCGGCTCTGCGGGCGACGAATTGGTTGCGCTGGAGGCCGACCGCTCTGCCTTTCTGGATGCGGAGCGGCCGTTCCTGCTGGCGATCGACGGCGTACCAGTTCAGGTGTGGCTAAGGGCTGCCGCAGAGTATGTGGCAGCCGGATCACCACAACTCGTCAGGCGCGGATCTCAGCGCTGGTTACGCGCGGTTCAAATGCTTCGGCAAGACATGGGGCTGCCAACGAGCGATCTCATCGAGGTGACCCTTGCGAACGCTAACGGCGATTCTCCTCGCGTGCTGCACCTGGAGGTGGCGGAGCGCCCAGTGCAGTTTGGCGGCTGGCCACGCTATGAGACGAAAAGGCTTGAAGGAAATGTGGGGTACTTGCGCCTGCCCCGGATGCGGCCGGAAGCTGCCGGCCACATCCGGCATTCTCTGGAGCAGTTTGAGACGACCGGCGGCATGGTAGTAGATGTGCGCGGCAACGGTGGCGGCAGCCGCGACGCGTTGCGGGCGCTCCTTCCAGCGCTGATGGAGCCCGACGCGTCCGCCAGGGTTGTCAACGTGGCCGCCTACCGCACCTGGAAGGGCTTCCCTGACGACCATCTGGCTGCCCG
>CALKAI010000122.1 GCA_937983275.1 uncultured Trueperaceae bacterium
CTTGATTGTCTTCTGTTCCATAAGCTCCTCCGCGCCCTGTCCGAGAGCGGTGCCGGGGCGGCCGTGCCGCGCCCGCACCTGTTGGCGGTCTATGGTGCAATGTTATGCACATAAGAAGGGGCCGTCCAGGTTCATTCGTCCCGGGCGGCCCCTTGCGGTACGGCAAGGTTTACAGGCGGTACTTCAGCGCTTCCATCAGTTCGTCGACCATGTGCTCGGTGTCGCCGCGCAGGATCGCGGTCGAAACGTGATCGCGTATGTGCGAGCGCAGCACCTTCTCGTTCACCTTCGTCAGGGCGCCCTGAACAGCGCTTACCTGCTTCATGACATCAACGCAGTAGACGCCGGGATCCTCGAGCATCCTCAGGATGCCCTCGATGTGCCCGCGCGCACCACGGAGCCTCCTGATGGCATCCTTGCGCGTTTCATCGTCCAGGTGCAGGCAGTCCGCGTCATGCGCGTCGACCGCCGCGTTCGGGACGTTGTCGATATCCTTGATCATTTCACCCTCGACCATCTGCCTGCCTGACGATGGGCTCTCCCCTGCCGCCCCGCTTTCGGAGTGCTTCAGGCGGTTACCTGGTACCCCTCGGCCTCAACCGCCTGGATCATGTCAGAAGCCACCGCGGCGCCATCGACCCTGGCGACCCCGTTTTCGAGGTCAACCTCGACGTTGTTGACACCGTCGACAGACTTCAGCGCGTTCTCGACGGCGCTCTTGCAGTGGTTGCAGGTCATGCCCTTGATCTTGAGTTCAGTCATTCCGTTGCCTCCAGATTGTTGCCCCACCTGGGGTGGGGGTGGGTGGTAGCTCCGAGAATAGCACGTCGGGTGCGGGTTCACCAAGGGCAGTACCGCGCCATCTATACCCACCGGGGGTGGGGTGCTATCCTGCAGGTGAGAAGGAGAAACGAACTTGCAACAGGCATCCAGGCAATCCGACGGCAGTCGCACCCAGCTCGTGAACATCGGAGTTTCAGGAATGACCTGCGCGGCATGCGTCAACAGGGTCGAGAAGGCACTGGAGAATGTCGCAGGCGTGAGCCAGGTCAATGTGAACCTGGCGACCGAGCGGGCTTCGGTCGAACTCCACTCTGGCGAGACGCAGGTAATCGCCCTGCTGGACGCGGTTCGTGCCCAAGGCTACGAGCCGGTCCTGGAACATGTCAGCTTCCCGGTGGAGGGCATGACCTGCGCCGCGTGCGTCACCAGGGTCGAACGCGCCCTGGCGAAGACCCCGGGCGTCGTGAACGCGAGCGTCAACCTGGCGACCGAGAAGGCTACCGTCGATTTCCTGCCTGCGGACACCAGCAGGGAGCGGCTCAGGGAGGCTGTGGAGAAGGCGGGGTACTCTGCCTCCTTTACAGACGTCGCTGAGTCTGACGAGGCGGGCGCCCGGAACAGCGAGCGGGAGCGGCTGCGCAGGGATGTGATCCTCGCGGGCGCGCTCACGGCGCCGCTCCTGCTGCTCGACATGGTCCCGATGCTGATACCGCCGGTGGCCAGCTGGCTGCACGGGATTATCCCGATGGAAACGCTGACGCTGCTCTTCTTCGTCCTGGCGACCATCGTCCAGTTCGGACCCGGTCGGCGCTTCTACAGGCGTGGCTGGCCCGCGCTCGTTCAGGGCATGCCCGACATGAACACCCTGGTGATGATCGGCAGCAGTGCGGCATACGGCTACTCGGTGGTTGCCACCTTCCTGCCCGGGATCCTGCCGGCGGGAACGGCGCACGTCTACTACGAGGCGTCCGCGACGATCATCACGCTGATTCTGCTGGGCAAGTATTTCGAGGCCCTCGCGAAGGGCCGCACCGGCGATGCCATCCGCAAGCTTCTGGACCTGCGCCCCGACACGGCCGCGGTAGTGCGCGGGGACGAGATCGTCGACGTGCCCCTCGACCAGGTGGTGAGGGGCGACGTGCTTCTCGTGCGGCCCGGCGACCGGATTCCAGTTGACGGCGTGGTTACGGAAGGCTCCTCCTACGTGGACGAGGCCATGATCACCGGTGAGCCCGTACCGGTGGTGAAGGGCACGGGAGACCAGGTGGTGGGCGGGACCGTCAACAAGACGGGCTCATTCCGGTTCCAGGCGACCCAGGTGGGAAGCGACACGGTGCTGGCCCGCATCGTACGCATGGTCGAGGAGGCCCAGGGTGGCAAGGTACCCATTCAGGAGCTGGCCGACAGGGTCATCAACGTCTTCGTGCCCATCGTCCTCCTCATCGCCGCACTTACGTTCGTGGTGTGGCTCATCTTTGGCCCGGAGCCCGCGCTGCCCTTCGCGCTCGTCAACGCCGTCGCCGTACTCATCATCGCCTGCCCTTGCGCCATGGGCCTGGCGACGCCGACCTCGATAATGGTCGGTACCGGCCGGGCCGCCGAACTGGGCGTCCTCTTCCGCAACGGCGCTGCCCTCCAGGCGCTCCAGGAGGCAGGCGTAGTGGCGCTTGACAAGACAGGGACCCTAACTGAGGGCAGGCCAACTGTCGTGCACCTGGAAACGAGGGGGCTGGACAGCAGTGAGGTGCTGCGGCTGGTTGCCTCTGCCGAAATGAACTCCGAGCATCCGCTGGCGCGGTCGCTCGTCGACGCAGCCAGGGCCCGGAACCTCCAGCTGTTGCCTACCCAGGAGTTCGAATCGATAACCGGCAAGGGCGTGAAAGCAATGGTCGACGGCCGGCAGGTACTGGTCGGCTCGGCCCGGCTGCTCGAAGAGGAAGGAATGGAGCTCGACCTCTTCGGGGAGGAGCGCGAGGAGCTGGCCCGCAGGGCCGCCACGCCCGTCTTCGCCGCAATTGACGGCGAGCCAGCAGCCATCATCGGCATTGCCGACGAGCTCAAGGAGGGCACCAGGGAGGCGATAGAACAGCTGCACCGGCTGGGCCTGCGCGTCGCCATGATCACAGGCGACGACGAGAGGACCGCCCGGGCCATCGCCTCCCGGGTCGGGATCGACGAAGTACGCGCGCAGGTGCTGCCCGAAGGCAAGGTAGACGCGGTCAGGACGCTGCAGCAGGGCGGCCGCAAGGTGGCGTTCGTGGGCGACGGGATCAACGACGCGCCGGCCCTTGCCCAGGCCAACGTAGGCATCGCCATCGGCACCGGAACGGACATCGCCATCGAGAGCGCCGACGTCGTCCTGATGTCCGGTGACCTGCGCGGAATCGTCAACGCCCTCGACCTCTCCAGGGCCACGATGCGGAACATCAGGCAAAACCTGTTCTGGGCCTTCATCTACAACATCGTGCTGATCCCCGTTGCAGCAGGCGTTCTCTACCCCCTGGGCGGGATCCTGCTCTCCCCCATCATGGCCGCCGTGGCCATGGGGCTCTCCAGCGTCTTTGTCCTGACCAACGCCCTGCGGTTGCGGGGCTTCCGGCCGGCCGTGGCAGCCAGCCATTCGGGCACGGCAGGACTGGAAACAACGGGAAAGGCCGCGGGCGCAGCCTGACGACGGAATCTGGATAGGCAGCAAGACGAGGCTGGGGTGCGGAAAGTGCCGTCCCCCAGCCGCTTTTCATTAGGGTCGGGCGGTGTCCCGGCGGGGTCCGGGACAAATGTCTCTGCGATCTCTCATCGCCCGGAACTACTATTTAAATAGCTCAACATAATGATCTTTCGAGAGCGGAAGTGATGTGATGATGTCTTTGCCCCCAAGATTTCCAGGTGCATCGCCCGTGAAGGGTGACTACAGACTAAAGCGTGACAGCTACGTCTGGCTGGCAGGCAGCGGTCACCTCCACATGGAGGCCGGCAGCCTCCTCTCCGGCTACCTGCTGCGCCGCAACGAGGTCTACCAGAAGATCGTCCTCGCCACCCAGGATGGCGTAATCAATATCAACGAAGAGGACGTAGAGTCGCTGGGCGAATACCTGGACAACTGACCCTGTCCGGGTAGCACGCCACTATTTATCCAGGCGGAGACCCCGGTCGCTCGCACCCCTACCGCGAGCCAGATCGCTTCGCCCTATGAGCGGGCGCATCGGTTATTCCGATGCGCCCGCTTCTTATTTCTGCAACACCTGAAGCGCTGTCCAGGAGCATGAACCCCTCCGGGCTCACACCCAGATACCGACCTTCCACGGTGCCCTCCTGCGTATCCACCCTGAGCCGGCATCCCCGCAGCAGATCGAAACGCCCGAGACGCTCCGGCAGGAGCCCCGCAATGTCCTGGTCGCCCTGTTCTTGGGCATCCTGGAGCGCCCGGCTCACCCCCTGCAGCACCCAATCCGAAACCGCCTCAACCTCCAGGTCCTCGAGGGCACCCGCGGGAGCGGGCGGCCTGTTCGCGACGTTGAGGCCCACCCCCACCAGCAGGTGACCGCGGACGTACTCGCACAGGATTCCGCCCAGTTTTCCCGGAATGGCGCTGCTCGAGGAACCCTGGCCGGTCTGGCCGGTCTGGTCGCCTGAAGGCCGCCACCCGCCGGACAGGGGCAGGTACAGGTCGTTGGGCCACTTCACGGCCACCTTCACGCCGGCGGTGTCGAGGACCTGGGCGATGCCCAGCGCCACCAGGAGCGGCAGCTGCGGCCGGCGCAGCACGCCGACCGGGTCGGCAACGGCAAGCGACTGGTACGACCCGCCCACCGGGCTTGACCAGCTCCGGCCAAGCCGGCCGCGACCCTGCTCCTGCCTGTTGGCCCTGATGACCACGCCATCGACAGGCTCGCCGCGACGCAGCAGCTCTTTCAGGAACTCCTGCGTCGAAGGCAGGCTGTCGAAGTGGCGCACCTCGAAGTTGGCGCCGGGCACCGGGTTATCCACGCTGTCCCTACCCCACCGCCACGGCGTCGGGCTTGGCGATGGAGAAGACGCGGCTCACGCCGCCTTCGGTGGTTACCCCCCAGATCGCGTCGGCAACCTCGAAGGTCGCCTTCTGGTGGGTGATCAGTATGAACTGCGTTCCGCGCCGCGCCATCTTGGCGAGGAAGTCGCAGTAGCGGCGTATGTTCGCCTCGTCCAGCGGCGCGTCGACCTCGTCGAGGACGGCGATGGGCAGGCCCTCGGCCCCCTCCTCGGACATGAGCGCGAACAGGAAGGCCATGGCGCCCATCGTCCGCTCGCCCACCGACAGGAGGTTGAGTTGCCGCGTCTGCTTGCCGGGCGGCTGCAGGCGAATCCTCACGCCGGTCGGGCGGCCCTCTTCACGCTCCACCTCGATATCGGCCTGCGCTGTGTCGCCGAACAGCTCGATGACGTGGCGGCGGAAGCCCTCCCGCAGGCGGGCAACGCCCAGCTCCAGCCGCGAGGTGGTCTCCGCATCGAGCTGCTGCAGTGCCCCCGCGAGCTCGGCTATAGCGTCGTTGCCCGCCTGCCACTCCTCCAGCAGCTGGGCGTGCCGGGCTTTCTCGGCCTCAAGCTCCAGGGTCGCCCGGTGGTTCACGGCGCCCAGCTCCTCCAGCTCCCGGCTGGCCTCGTTCAGGCGGGCGCGCAGGTTGCGTTCGCCGCCATCCAGTACGGGGAGGCCCTCCGGGAACTGCTTCAGCTCCTCCACCGCCAGCTCCCAGGCCGATTCGCGGCGCGCCAGCGTGACGTTGATGCGCTCCAGGGCCTCAGAGGAGCGGGAGAGGTGCTCGCTCAGGCGGGTGACGGTGTCCTCTGCCTCCCTGAAAGCCTGCACCGCCGCCTCGAGTTCGCGCTCGCGGTCGACCAGGTCGCCGGGGAGGTTCTGCTGCGCGCGGTCCAGCTCCTCCTGGGCCCTCTGTTCGAGCTTCGTGCGGTTCGCTAGCTCCTGCCGCTCCTGCTCGCGGCGCTCCTCCAGTGCCTTGCGCCGCTGCATGTCGCGGACGTACTGCTGCCTCGCCGCCTCGTAGGCCTGGCGCCGTTCGGCGGCCACCACCCGCTCCTGGCGGCGCTCGTTCGCCTCGGCCTGGAGGCCGTCGAGCAGCTCGTTCTGCTCCGCGAGGCGGGCTTCCAGCTCCTCGACCCGCTGAGCCGCGCGGCCGTGGTCGACATTCTCCAGCTGCGGTACCTGGGCCTCGAGCTGCAGCAACTGCGCCCTGACCCGTTCCTGGCGCTTGGCGAGGTCCGAGCGGAGCTCATTGCGGGCGGCCCAGGCCTCCCGCCGGGCCGAAAGCTCCCCGGCCAGCTCCTCCTGTTGCCCGCGCAGTCCGTCGATGACCGCCGCGGCCTCCTTGTGGCGCTCCTGCAATCCGAGCAGCCGCTCCTGCGACTCCTGGGCCAGGCGGTCGGCTTCTGCGGCGGCCGCCTCGGCGTCCTCCAGCTCGGCGGCCGCCCCCAGCACCCCCGCATTCAGCTGGCGCCGGCCGCCGCTCATCGCTCCGTAACTCTCGACGATGTCGCCTTCCAGCGTTACCATGCGCGGCCGCGAGCGCTCCCGCCGCGACAGCTCCACCGCATCCTCCATCGTGCGCACGACCGCCGTGTTGCCCAGCAGCTGGTCGACGACCTTCCGGAAGCGCCCCTCGACCTCGATCAGTTCGCTGGCGAGTCCCAGCACCCCACCCGCCTGCGCGAAGCGGGCAGAGAGCTGCGTCCTCCTCCCCTCCACCAGCTCCAGCGGCAGCACGGTAACGAAACCGCCGGAACGGCGCACGTGCTTCAGCACCCGCTGGCCGGTCTCCGGCGTGTCGACCACGACGTACTCCATGCGCCGGCCCAGCGCGGCGCCGATCGCGTCGCGCACCTGTTCCGGGACCCGCACGAGGTCGGCTACCGAACCGTAGACACCGGGGATGCCGCTCGACAGGGCATTGCGCGGTCCCTCGGCGTAACCGCGCCGCGCCTCGAAGGCCTGGCGGCTGCGCTCGGCGGCGCGGGCGCGCGCCTGAGCCTCGGCCCAGGCGCTGGCGTGCTCCTGCTGGGCCTCCTCCAGCTGCGTCCGGATGCCCGCCAGCCGCTGCTCGGCGGCTTCATGCTCCGCACGGGCGGCCGCCAGGGCCTCCTCGAGCTCCGCGGGGTCGCCCAGCTCACGGGCGCCCTCCTCCAGCTCCTGTTCACGGCCCAGCAGGTGCTGGAGCTCCAGCTGGAGAGCCTCCCGGCGGGCGCCGTGGCTGGCCTCGACCTGGGCCTGCTGTGCGGCCTTCCTGCGCAGCTCGTCGAGCTCCAGGCGCGCGGCGCGCAGCTCCTCCTCCGTCTGGTCGCGCTTCTCGCGCGCCTGGACAACCGCCTCGAGGGCGGCACGGGCGGCCCGTTCGAGCTCTTCGACGTCCGCACCGGCCACGCTCTCAGGCTCCTTCAGATCCTGGAGGGAGGCAAGCTCCGCGTCGATCGCACCCAGCTGGTTGCGCAGGTCGGCAAGCCTCACCTGGTGGCTCTCCAGCTTCGCCCGCGCCACCCGCACATCGCCGCGCCGCGCCTCGCTGGCTGCCAGCGCCTCCCTGTAACGGGCTTCGGACGCCTCATGCTCCTCGCGCCTGGCGGCGACCGTTTGCCGGGCCTGCTGCAGCTGGGCCTTGACCTCGTCGATCTCCTGGCCAAGCTTGTCGCGGTCGACGCGCAGGGCGCCAAGCTCGGAGCGCACGGCCTCCTCGCGCAGGCGCGCCAGCGTATAGCGCAGCTGCAGTGTTTCCCGGGTGAGCTCCGCGTGGCGGGCGGCGCCGGCCGCCTCCTCCTCAAGCCGCTCCAGCTGTCGTTCGAGCTCCTGCATGAGGTCCTCGATGCGCTCCAGGTGCCCCCGGGCGGTCTCGAGGCGGTCTTCGGTCTGCTCCCGGCGGCCGGCCAGCCGGGCCACCCCCGCTGCCTCGGCCACGTACTGGAGGAGCTTGCCCGGATCGGCCATCAGGACGCCGCTCACCTCGCCCTGGCCAATGATGGCCAGGCCGCTCTTGCCCAGGCCGGAACCGGCCAGCTCCTCGTCGATATCCAGGAAGCGGGCGTTCTTGCCGTTCATGCGCAGCCGGCCTGTGCCGTCGCGGTGCAGGCTGCGGAAGATGTTGACCTTCTTCGCCTGCGAGCGCAGCTCCAGCTCGACCTCGGCGTAACCGAGCGAGCGTTTGCCGGCAGCACCGTGGAAGATCAGCTCGGTCTTGTCGCCGGCCCGGAACTCGGAGGCGCGGCCCCCGCCACTCGCCCATTTCAGGGCATCGATGACGTTACTCTTGCCCGAGCCGTTGGGGCCCACGATGGCGGTCACGCCCGGCGAGAACTCCAGGGTGGTGCGGTTGCCGAAACTCTTGAACCCGTGCAGGGTAAGGGCCGTCAGGCGCACGGTTGGGAGGTCAGCTCAGGCTGGCCAGGCGCACGAGCGTCTGGGCCGAGGCGTGGATGCCACGGTAGTAGTTGTCCACCCCGAAATGTTCGTTGGGGGCGTGCACCTGGTCGGTCTCGAGACCCATGTCCAGGAGCACCACGTCGGCGTCCAGGAGCTGCTGGAAGGCGCTGACGATGGGGATCGAACCGCCCGTCCGCACGAAGTAGGGCTTCTTGCCCCAGACTTCCTCCAGTGCCTCGCCGGCGAGCTGCAAGGCGGGCGAATCGAGGGGCACGACCGCCGGGTGGCCGCCGCTCAGGTCCTTGACCTCGACCTCCACGCCTTCGGGTGCCAGGCTCTTCAGGTGGGCCGAAAGCGCCTCCGTGACCTTCTCCGGATCCTGGTCCGGTACCAGCCGGCAGGAGATCTTGGCCGTCGCCTGGGCGGCAATTACCGTCTTCGCGCCTTCGCCCTGGAAGCCGCCGCCAATGCCGTTTACGTCGAGGCTGGGGCGCGTCCAGATGCGCTCGATCAGCGGGTAACCCCTCTCGCCACCCTGTGCCTTCACGCCCACGTTCGCCAGGTACGACTCCGGGTCGAAAGGCAGCCCCTCCAGGGACTTGCGCTCCTCCTCGGAGATCTCCCTGACGTCGTCGTAGAAGCCGGGGATGGTGATGCGCCCGTCTTCGTCATGGAGTTTGCTGATCATGGTTGCGAGGACGTTGATGGCGTTCGCCACCCCGCCGCCGTAGGCGCCCGAGTGCAGGTCGCGGCCGGCGGCGCGGACGTTCACCTCCACGTAGGAGATGCCGCGCAGGCCGTAGGTGAGGCTGGGCTTGTCCGGCCCGAGCATGCTGCCGTCCGAGATGAGGACGACATTGGCCTTCAGCCTGTCCCGGTGCTCCTCGACGAACGGGACGAGGTTGGGTGAACTTACCTCCTCCTCGCCCTCGAGCAGGAAAACGATGTTGAGCGGCAGGTCGGGATGCTCCTGGAGCGCGGCTTCGACGCCCTTCATGTGGGCGTAGAGCTGGCCCTTGTCGTCGCTGGCGCCGCGGGCGTAGATCTTGCCGTCGCGTATCGCCGGTTCGAACGGTTCGCTCTCCCACTCCTCGAACGGCTCGGCCGGCTGCACGTCGTAATGCCCGTAGATGAGGACGGTCGGTGCGTCTTCGGAAACGCGTCTCTCTGCCAGAACGATCGGGTGCCCCGCCGTAGGAATGATCTCGCAGGACAGGCCCAGGTCACCGAAGCGATCCCTGAGGTAATCAGCCGCCCGGTGCAGCTCCTCCTTGTACTCGCTGATCGCGCTGACCGAGGGGATCCTCAGCAGTTCGAGGAGTTCCTCGAGGTGACGCTCACGGTTCTGTTCCAGGTAAGTCTCGATCGACATGGGGAGGAGTATAACCTCACTCCCCGACCTCTTCCCGGTCCTTCCCGTGCTGGTCGGTGTTTCCCTGCTCCTCGCCGCTGGGCAGCTGGCGGCGGTAGTTGAGCATGCGCTCCTGGAGCGTCCCCTGCAGGTCGTTGATGCGGCTCTCCATGTTCGCCTGGAGCTCGTCCAGCTTGCGGCGCAGCTTGATGATCTCCTCGACGCCCGCCAGGTTCACGCCCAGCTCCTGGGTGAGCCGCCGTATTTCACGCAGGTGCTCAATGTCCCGCTGCGAGTAGAGCCGCGTCTTGCCGGCGCTGCGGCTGGGTTCGATGAGGCCCTTCCGTTCGTAGAGGCGCAGGGTCTGGGGGTGCATGTCAACGAGCTCGGCCGCAACGCTGATCACGTAAAGCGGCTTGTCCCGGTCGATCCCCGTCTCCTGCTCGTCGGGCATCGCGTTTGGGTTCTTCTCGTCGCTCATCAACTACTCCTTCGCCACCAGCGGTGCGCTGCCGGTCGTGGCCTTGCGCCACAGATCGCCAGCCAGACGCCGCAGTCCCCGCCAGACATTCTCCCTGACGGTAACGATCAGGTCGCCGCCCAGGCCCCCCTGCGGAACACGAATACTCTCACCTTCACGACTACCCGACGGGATCTCTACGGAAACCCCGGCCACCGTGGTCCGCGTGCCCAGCCGGGTCTCGAGGGGCGTCAGGTAGAGATTGGCCACCAGGTCGCGGCCCCTCAGCTCCACCCCTTCGGGAAGCTCGACCCCCAGTTCGACGAACACGTCCCCCGGCGGGTTGCCCGGACCGCCCAGGCCCTTCAGGCGCAGCTTCTGGCCCGAACGGATTCCGGCCGGCACGTCAACATCGACCGAAGCACCGGAGCGCACCACTCCCCGGGAGCCGCAGGTGGGGCAGGCGCTGCCGCCGGTCACCCCGCTGCCGCGGCAGGACGGACAAACGCTGGGACCGGGAACCCGGACCCTAACGGAGCCGCCGGTGCGCACCAGGTCGACGGGCACCCGCACCTGCACGTCACGGTCCTCCCCAGGCAGCAGCCCGCTGCTGCGCATCATGCCGGCCATCGCCCCGAACAGCATGTCGAACATGGCGTTCCCCGTCTTCGGGAAGCCGCCGCGCATGTCCCAGTCGATCTTGATGTCGGCCTCGTTGAAGACCGATTGCCAGTCGACGGTATTGAAGTCGGGCGTGCCGCCGGCGCTGCCGTAACGGTCGAACCGCGCCCGGCTCTCCGGATCGCGCAGCGTCGCATAGGCCTCCGAGACCAGCTTGAACTGCTCCTCGGCTTCCTCATCCCCCGGGTTGCGGTCGGGATGGTACTTCATGGCCATGCGCCGGTAGGCCGACTTGATCTCGTCCTGGCTCGCCTCGGGTGTCACTCCGAGCACGTCGTACGGATTACGGGAACTGCGCGCCACACGCAACTCTACATTATCTGAGCCTGGTCGCATGAACTTTGCGGAACGGGGCACGCACGGGGCAGCCCCGGTCGTTCCTGCACCCTCCCATAATGCCGGTACGTTATGAATGTTGGAAAGCGGCGGTCCCGCCGCGAACATGGAGGCAGGAAATGCAAAGAGGCACAGCACTCCGGAACGCCGCAATCACACTGCTGCTCCTCGCGCTGGTGATCACCGGCTGCAGGAACGAGGCGCAGAACCGGATACGCAGGAACATCCAGGAGTTCTCCAACACCCGGATGTACATCACGCTCTACAGCCGCGACGGCCAGGAGGTCTTCACCGGGCTGGTCGACGGCAAGGTGACGCGCGCCTCGGCCCAATCGGCGAGCGGCGACGGCGCGGCGGCGGGCACCTACATCTTCTGGTACGACGATCGTGGCCGCTACCACCAGACCGACCTGCCCTATCTCGTCACCAACTACGACCGGAGCCCGGCGCACTCCGACCAGTGACCGCGACGGGCTGCCGGCAACGATTAACCGGAGGTGAAGCCGCGCGCCCGGTGCCTTGCCGCGCCACCTGCTAGATTTAGGCATGATGATCAGAAAACTGCGCCCAGCGCTTTTGGCGTTCATCGCCCTGGCCACACTTCTCGCAGGCTGCACCGTCTACTTCGACGACGGCACCAGCTTCCGGATGCGCATACAGGGCACCTTCGGCGTTCAGCTGTCGAATGTCATCGAGCGGTTCGAGCCGACCCGCGGTCACGGCTCCAGCTACCGGGTTGGCGAGGAGATCGCCTTCAACGTCCGCACGAACCGTGACGGCTACCTGACGCTCAGCACGATCAACTCCGACGGCCGTGTCGACACGTTCGTCCGCAACATCTACGTACGGGGCGGCAGGACTGTCACCATCGACGGTCCTGATGCCCGGCATATCTTCAGGGTGAAGCCCCCACGCGGAACCCTGCGGATACGCGCCTCCTTCACGCCCAGCCGGACTGACACCTCGCGTGTCAGCTACGCCGGCATACGCGGCGAGGAGGCCTGGACGGAGAGCATCACCGTCGAACTGCGCCCGCACGACGTGCGCGACGTCAGGGAGACCTACATCCGGGTTCGTTGAGTGCGTTGACCCGACTCCTCAGGGAGTTGCTTCCGGCCCGGTGCATGCTCCAAGCGTGCGCCGGGCCGGTTGCCTGAGCAGGTGCGGATTCGTGTGCCACGGAAAAACCCCGGGTCGCGCCATTGGTTAGACTGGGCAGCAGCAATCAGGCAGGAGGAATCAGTTGGCAGGGCATAACAAATGGTCCCAGATCAAGCGCAAGAAGGCCGCGAACGACAAGGCTCGCGGCAGGATCATCAGCAAGCACATCCGTGCGATCCAGACGGCGGTACGTGAGGGTGGCGGCGGCGATCCGTCATCGAACCTTCCGCTCAAGAATGCCCTGGCAGCAGCAAAAAGTGACGACGTCCCGGCGGACAACATCGATCGCGCCATCGAACGCGCCCTCGGTTCGGGCGAGGGCGGCAACTTCGAGCCGGTCCTCTACGAAGGCTACGGCCCCGAGGGGATCGCGGTGCTGGTCGAGGCGCTGACCGACAACAGGAACCGCACCGCCGGCGAGGTGCGGCACGTGTTCAGCAAGCACGGCGGGAACATGTCCGGCTCCACCGCCTGGCAGTTCGAGAGCCGTGGAATGGTGGTCGTGGCCGATACGAGCGAGACCGTACAGGAGCTGGGCATAGAGCTGGGCGCCATCGACCTGGATGTGGACGAGGAGGAGGGCCTGCTCACCATCTATACCGAACCCACCATGCTTTACGAGGTGAGCGACGGCCTGCAGAGCAAGGGGTTCGAACCGCAGGCGACCCAGCTGACGAAGGTTCCCTCCACCGAGACGGCACTGGGCGAGGAGGAGGCGCAGAAGGTGATCACCTTCCTCGAAGCGCTGGAGGACCTCGACGACGTGCAGAATATATACAGCACCGCCAACCTGGATGAGGTTGCGGTTTCGGGCTAGTTTTACCGAACCGGATCTTCCGCGGGCTGCTGGCCGCCTCCCTGACGGGGCGTCCAGCAGCCCGTTTCCGTTGGGCACCCGGGCCTCGCCGGAGCCGGGGCCGGGCGGTTACCGGTGCGCTGGAAGCCGCAAGGGTGCCTTCATAAATTCCAGAGAAAGGTGAACTACTTTGCGTCCTGATGCTAGACTGCGTCATCAATTACGCTTCGGGCGCCCGTGCGCCCAGTGAGAGGAGGCCCCCAGGGAAGACCGGTACACCTGCACCTTATTCGCAATTGCAACCAGGACTCACAGCCGACCCGCCACTCTGGCTGGTAAGTCTGAACACCGTAATTTCACGTTTTGAAAGGGAGCATGCATGAAGCGATTGCTAATCCTAGTCGCGACCCTCGGACTGCTTGGCGGTGCCGTCGCGCAGACGATCACCGTCGCGCAGGGCGCTGACGCTGTCACTCTTGACCCGCAGGGTCAGAACGACCAGCCCTCGGCCCGGGTCCGCGCCCAGATCTACGACACGCTGGTCGTCCAGAACGAAGACCTCGAACTGGAACCCGGCCTGGCCGAGTCGTGGGAACAGGTCGACGACACCACCTGGATCTTCAACATCCGCCAGGGTGTCGAGTTCCACAACGGTGAAGAGCTCACGGCCGACGATGTGGTCTTCACCTTCGAGCGGCTGCGCGACCCGGAGATGGCCTCCCCTTCGGCGTTCATCGTTGACTTCATCGAGAGCATCGAGGCTGTCGACGAGTACACGGTGGAGCTGAACACGCAGTACCCGTTCGCACCGCTGCTGGCTCACCTGTCCCACAACGCGACCTCGATCCTCAATGAAGAGGCTGTCGCCGAGGCCGGGGATGACTACGGTACGGAAGTCGCCATCGGTACCGGCGCCTTCAAGTTCGTCAGCTGGCAAACCGCCAACCAGATCGTCCTCGAGCGGAACGACAACTGGTGGGGTGGCGAAGTTCTTCCCGAGCAGGTCATCTTCCGCCCCATCGCCGAGGGCACCGTGCGCGCGATCGAACTCGAGACCGGTGGTGTTGACATCGCTTACGCCCTCGAACCCATCGACTCGCAGCGCCTCCAGGGCGGCAGCAACCCCGACGTGGAGATCGTTTCGGTAGAAACGCTGTCCACCGCCTACCTGGGCTTCAACGCCCAGCAGGAGCCGCTCGATGATGTCCGCGTGCGCCAGGCGATCAACTACGCCGTCGACGTCGAATCCATCGTCGAAGCGGTCTACATGGGCCAGGCCGTTCCGGCAAACAGCCCCATCTCCGAGGCTGTCTTCGGTGCAAACACCGACCTCGAGCCCTACCCCTACGACCCGGAGCGCGCCCGCGAGCTTCTGGCCGAGGCAGGTCTTGAGGATGGCTTCTCCACCTCCATCTGGACGAACGACAACCCGCTGCGCATCCAGATTGCCGAGATCGTGCAGGCACAGCTTGCCGACGTAGGTATCGATGCAGCTGTCGAGGTCGTCGAGTGGGGCACCTACCTGGCCGAGACGGCAGCAGGCAACCACGACATGTTCATCCTTGGCTGGGTAACCGTTACCGGTGATGCCGACTACGGCCTCTACGCGCTGTTCCACTCCAGCCAGTACGGCGATGCGGGTAACCGCACCTTCTGGTCCACCCCGCGTGTCGACGAACTCCTCGAAATCGGGCGCACCGCCCAGACCGAAGAGGAGCGCATCGAGGCGTACCACGAGGCCCAGGAGATCATTCGCGAGGAAGCCCCGTGGCTCTTCCTCCTGGTGACCACCGAGGACAACGGCATCCGCTCGAACATCGAGGGATTCGTACCTCACCCCGCCGGCCACCACCGCCTCTTCAACGTTTCGAAGAACTAGTTGCGGTTGGTCGCCTGAGGCAGGAGGGGCCGGGATTAGCCCGGCCCCTCTTCCATTGGCGGCCCCCGACGTTTATCTTTATCTCCAATGTTCAAATACATACTCCGGCGCACACTGATGATCATCCCGGTCATGTTCGGCGTGAGCATAATCGTCTTCTCGATAATGCTCCTGACGCCGGGCGACCCGGCCAGGCTGATGCTCGGTGAACGTGCACCAGAAGCTCAGCTCGAGGCGATCCGCGAACGGCTGGGCCTCAACGAGCCTCCCCACATCCAGTACGTGAACTGGGTAAGCGGAGTAGCGCAGCTCGACTTCGGGCGCTCCATCCGCTCCAACAGGCCGGTCATCAACGAGATACAGCAAAGGTTGCCCGCGACCATCGAACTGGCCGTGCTGGCGACCCTGCTCGCCGTGGCCATCGGGATCCCCGTGGGGGTGCTTTCGGCCATGCGGCCCAATTCGGCCGGCGATAACGTGGCTACGGTCACCACGTTCACGATGCTGGCGATCCCCGTGTTCTGGCAGGGGCTCATGATGATGATCATCTTCTCGGTCTGGTTGGGTTGGCTTCCGGCTACCGGCCGGGGGCAAAGCTGGCAATATTACATACTGCCTGTCGTGACCCTGGGGACCAGCGCCATTGCGTCGATCGCCCGCATGACCCGGTCGACGATGATGGAGACGATCAAGCTCGACTATGTAAGGACCGCGCGCTCCAAGGGCCTTTCCGGGATGCGTGTTGTCTACGGTCACGCACTGAGAAACGCGCTGCTCCCCGTCGTCACCATCATTGGCCTGCAGTTCGGCAGTCTGCTTTCCGGTGCCGTCATCACGGAAACGATCTTCTCCTGGCCGGGCATCGGCAGCCTGGCCGTCGACTCGATGCGGGCAAAGGACTTCCCGGTAGTACAGGGCGTCGTACTCGTATTCGCATTCGCCTACGCGATCGTCAACCTGCTGGTCGATATCGCCTACGGTTTCCTGGACCCGCGCCTGGCGACGCGGTACTCGTAAGGGACGGGAGCAGTGGCAACGACAACTATCGAAAAACAATCCCGGTTCCAGGCGTTCTGGAATGGCAAGACGTTCGTGCGCCTGCGGCGCAACCCCCGCTTCATCTGGGGAACGATCGTCCTGGGCATCATCATCCTCTCGGCTGTCTTCGCGCCCCAGCTGAGCCCCTACGACCCCGTTCGTCAGAACCTGGTGGAACGGCTCCAGGGACCCAGCGCCGAACACCTGCTCGGCACCGACCAGTTCGGACGCGACCTCCTGTCACGCATCCTCTACGGCGGCCGGGTATCGCTCCAGGTGGGCTTCCTCTCGGTTGCGCTGGCACTCGCTTCCGGCGGCCTCCTTGGCCTCCTCGCCGGTTACTTCGGCGGCTGGCTGGACAGCGTGATCATGGCCGTCTCCGACGTCCTCCTCGCCCTGCCGGCCTTCCTCCTGGCGCTGGCGATCGTAGCTGCCCTGGGCCCAGGCATCACGAACGTGATGATCGCCGTGGGGATCTCCAACGTGCCGATCTTCGCGCGCATCGTGCGCTCCGCAGTGATGAGCGTCCGGGAGATGGACTTCGTAAGCGCGGCCATGGCCGCCGGTTCGAGGCACGGCCGGGTCATGTTCCGGCACATCATCCCCAACTCGATAGGCCCGATCATCGTCCAGGTGACCCTTTCACTCGCCGGCGCGATCCTCTCGGCCGCCGGCCTCTCCTTCCTGGGGATGGGCGCCCAGCCGCCTACTCCCGAGTGGGGCGCAATGCTCAACTCGGCCCAGCAGTTCTACCGGGTGAGCCACTGGGTCGTGACCTGGCCGGGCATCGCCATCGTCGTGACCGTCCTTGCCCTGAACCTGCTGGGCGACGGTCTGCGCGACGCGTTCGACCCGCGGTCCGACTGAGCCGCCCTCAGGCGCAACTTTCGGCACCGTCAATCGATAGGGCTCCCTTGCCCCCTCCGGAAGTTTTGGAGGGGGTTTTTCTGTCGCAGCAGAACGGGCGGCCCCCCTCCTTGTACGGGCAGCGGCACGAATTTCCGTTTCCGAAATGTAACTTGGGTTATCCTTGGCCTGCAGGCACAAAACTGAGGGCCGGTTCCGCCCGGAACCGGCGAATACGGAGGTCTTACCTTGTTACGGAAACTTCGTCTTCAGATCGCTACGCTGTTGGCCGCCCTCCTGGTCACCACCGGCGCAGCGCAAACCGAGATCGTCTGGTGGCACGCCATGGGCGGCGCGCTGGGTGAGAAGCTCGTCGAGATCGCCGAAGGCTTCAACGACAGTCAGGACGAGTTCGTCGTGAACCCCAGCTACCGCGGCAGCTACGCCGAGACCATGACCAGCGCGATCGCAGCGTTCCGCTCCGGCGAACAGCCGCACATCGTGCAGGTGTTCGAGGTGGGTACCGCCTCCATGATGGCTGCCGAGGGGGCAATCTACCCCGTCTACCAGCTCATGGAAGACTTCGGGACCGACTGGGACCAGGACGCCTACCTGCCCGCAGTCGTCTCCTACTACGTCTCTGACGACGGCAACCTGCTCTCCATGCCGTTCAACTCCTCCACCCCTGTGCTCTGGTACAACCAGGACGCCCTCACCGATCTGGGCCTGGACGTGCCGACCACCTGGCAGGAGCTCGAGGAAGCCGCCAACATGGCCGTCGACAACGGCTGGCAGTGCGGCATGACCAGCGCCTGGCAAACGTGGATCCAGCTGGAGACCTTCTCTGCCTGGCATGACCTGCCGTTCGCCACCAACAACAACGGCTACGCCGGCCTCGACACCGAGATGGCCATCGATAACGAGCACGTCATCAACCATGTCGCCCGCCTCGAGCGCATGGCGCAGAACAACGCGTTCGTATACCCCGGCCGCGAAGGCGCCGGCCAGCCGATGTTCCTGAATGAGGAGTGCGTGTTCTGGTTCAACTCCTCTGCCGGCTACGGCGGCATCCACACCGGTGCCAACTTCGAGTTTGGCCAGACCATGCTTCCGCTCGACACGGACATCCGGGACGAGCCGCAGAACTCCATCATCGGTGGAGCCACGCTGTGGGTGCTCCAGGGCCACGACGACGCCGAGTACGAAGGCGTAGCCCGCTTCTTCGAGTACCTGTCCAGCCCTGAGGTCCAGGCCGACTGGCACCAGTTCACCGGCTACGTGCCGATCACCACTGCCGCCTACGAGCTCTCCCAGGAGCAAGGCTTCTACGACGCGAACCCGGGCACTGACACCGCCATTCGCCAGCTCACCCTCAACGAGCCCACCGGCAACTCGCGCGGCATTCGCCTTGGCAACCTCGTCCAGATCCGTGACGTGATGGACGAGGAGCTCGAAGCCGTCTGGTCGGGCCAGAAGGGGGCAGAGCAAGCCGTGAAGGACATCGTTCGCCGCGGCAACCAGCTCCTGCGCCAGTTCGAGTCCGCCAACCAGTAAGTAGTCACCAGTTGAAAGGGGTCGGCTTCTCCCGGCCCCTTTCCCGATTGCAGTCCCAAAGGTCCGCTGGGTACCGGGCTGCGGCAAGACGACCACCCGCAAACCAAAGCCCGGCGGTTGATAATGACTGAGAGAGCCTATTTCAAGAACAGATGGCTGCCCTACGCCCTGTTGGCGCCGCAGCTGCTGATAACGTTCGTATTTTTCCTGTGGCCCGCTGGCAAAGCGATAGTCCAGTCCGTCCAGCGTCAGGACGCCTGGGGGTTGCGCACCCAGTTCGTCGGTCTGGCGAACTTCCGCGAGCTGTTCCAGGACGAGCTCTACCTCCAATCGTTCGGTACCACCCTCATATTCAGCGTCGCGGTCACGGTGATCGCCCTGGGCGGGGGCCTGCTGTTCGCGGCCGCAGTCGATACGGTCACGAAGGGTACGAACGCCTACCGGGCAATGCTGATGTGGCCGTACGCGATCGCCCCGGCAGTCGCCGGCGCGCTCTGGTATTTCATGTTCAATCCCTCGATCGGGATCGTCGCCTACATGCTCGACGTCCTCGGTTACGACTGGAACCACTACATCAGGGGCCGGGACGCCCTGCTGCTGGTGATACTGGCGAGCGCCTGGAAGCAGATCGGCTATAACTTCCTCTTCTTCCTGGCCGGCCTGCAGTCGGTGCCCCGGTCGGTGATCGAGGCCGCCGCGATCGACGGTGCGGCACCGGTGCGGCGGTTCTGGTCGATCATCTTCCCGCTGCTCTCCCCCACCACCTTCTTCCTGATCGTGGTGAACAGCGTCTACGCCTTCTTCGACACCTTCAGCGTCATTCACGCCACCACCCAGGGAGGGCCGGTGCAGGCGACTTCGATCCTCGTCTACAAGGTCTACAACACGGGCTTCATAGGCCAGAACCTGGGCTCCAGCGCCGCGCAATCGGTGATCCTGATGGCTATCGTCATCGTGCTCAGCTTCGTCCAGTTCCGCTTCATCGGGTCGAGGGTCCACTACTGATGGTCGAGAAGAACCGCGGTCTCAAGATCGCCGCCCACATCATTCTGATTCTGGGCGTGCTCATCACGCTCTTCCCGCTCTGGGTCGCGTTCGTGGCGTCCACCCACCCGATTGAGAACCTGCTGAGCGGCCGCTTTCCGCTCATCCCGGGCGATCAGCTCATCGAGAACTACAGGAACGTGCTGGTTTCCCCGGGCGGCAGCTACGGCAGGCAGCCCGCCACCCAGATGCTGACCAACTCGGCGATCATGGCGGTCGGGGTGACGGTCGGCAAGCTCATCGTCTCCTTCATCGCCGCCTTCGCGATCGTCTTCTTCCGCTTCCCGGGCCGCAACATCGCCTTCTTCATGATCTTCATTACACTGATGCTGCCGGTCGAGGTGCGCATCGTTCCCACCTACGACGTGGTATCTAACGTGTTTGGCCCGATCCAGTCGATCCTGGAGTTCACCCGCCTCGACCGGCTCATCGAAACCATCGCCGGTGTCGAGGTGAACCTGCGCTGGCGGCTGCTGAACACCTACACGGGGCTCATCCTGCCCCTTATCGCGTCGGCAACCGCGACCTTCCTGTTCCGGCAGTTCTTCCAGACGATCCCCGATGAACTCGTAGATGCCTCACAGATAGACGGCGCGTCACCCATGCAGTTCATGACCCACATCCTGCTGCCGCTCTCCCGGACGAACATCGCCGCCCTCGCGGTGATCCTGTTCCTGTTCGGCTGGAACCAGTACCTGTGGCCGCTGCTGGTAGCCCAGGAGGACCGCCTGCTCACGGTGGTCGTAGGCATCCAGCGCTACATCAACGCCGCCGACACGCTGCCCGTCTGGAACGAGGCTATGGCGCTCACGATCCTGGCCATGCTGCCGCCTGTCCTGATCGTCATCCTCCTGCAGCGGCTGTTCCTCAAGGGGCTCGTAGATACGGAGAAGTAGGCCCGATCATGCTTCTCGCATTTGGCCTGGAGGGAATTGCGCTGTGGATTCTGCAGCGTCGTGAAAGGGTGCCGGCGTAGAGACCTGGATCGCAGTTTGAAGCGTACCCTGATTAAAAGAAAGCGCCCCTCGCCGAACGAGGGGCTTTTTCTGTTCTTTGGTAGGCGCGGGCAGGATTGAACTGCCGACCTCTACAGTGTCAATGTAGCGCTCTCCCACTGAGCTACGCGCCTGTGCACTCCGTCGGAACGGATTGGGCCGAACCTCTTCAACCCAGAAAGATATTACATCAGGTAGGCGAACCCCTGTCAAGACGAGCGGGACGGGCCACAAACGCAAGGCCCTAGACGACATTTTGCTGCAGGCCAGTGAACCTGAGCCCAGCCAAATGGAAAGGGCTCCCTGCGGTCATCCAGTCGCGGGGAGCGCAAGGCTTGGATTGTCAGTTGGAGGCGCCGACCGGATTCGAACCGGTGAATCGAGGTTTTGCAGACCTCTGCCTTACCACTTGGCTACGGCGCCAGAGCCTACCGAATCTACCACGCCCCCCTGCACCTGTCAACGCGAGACGAACGGGTTTGCGCCGTCCACAACGGCACTGGCACCAGCAGTCGGGAGACGGAAGCCCAAGGCAGATAGGCGGTAGGATGGCCTCATGGCCTCCAGGAATCTCGATTTTGCGCACCTGCACCAACACACCGCGTTCAGCCTCCTGGACGGAGCAGCGCGTATCAAGGATCTCATCTCCTGGGTGAAGGAGGTAACTCCCGAGAACCCCGCGCTGGCGATGACCGATCACGGCAACATGCACGGCGCCGTCGACTTCTACAAGACCGCCGAAGCCGCCGGCGTGAAACCCATCCTGGGGTTCGAAGCGTACGTGACGAACGGCTCGCGCTTCGATCGCAAGCGCCCCTCCTCGAAACTCGATGGCGGCTACTTTCACCTGACCCTGCTGGCCAGAAACTTCGAGGGCTATCAGAACCTGTGCAAGCTCAACTCGCGTGCCTGGCTGGAGGGCTTCTACATGAAGCCCCGGGTCGATCACGAGCTTCTTGCCGAGCATAGCGAGGGCATCATCGCCCTCTCCGGCTGTCTGGGGGCAGAGATTCCCAGGTCCATCCTCGACGCCGGCACGGGCGCCGGTGAAGAGACGCTGCAGCGCTACCTGGAGATCTTCGGCGACAACTTCTTCATCGAACTGCAGGACCATGGGCTGGAGGAGCAACGCCTACTCAATCCCGTCCTCAAGGAGTTCGCGCACCGCTACGGCCTGGGACTGGTAGCTACCAACGACGGCCACTATGTAAAGCGGGAGGACGCCAAGGCGCACGAGGCGCTGCTGGCGATCCAGACGAAAACCACGCTGTCGGACCCCAACCGCTTCCGCTTCCCCTGCGACGAGTTCTACGTGAAATCGCCCGAGGAGATGGCCCAGGCGATACCCGAGAGCGAGTACCCGGAAGCGCTGTCCAACACCCGGCTCATTGCGGACATGTGCGACGTGGTCCTGCCGGTGGGCAGCAAGCGCGTCTACCAGATGCCCGAGCTGCCCATCCCCGAGGGCCGCACCCTGGCCCAGCAGCTGCGCATCGAAAGCTACCGCGGCCTCATCGACCGCTACGAGGTCATCAACCAGGAGCTGTTCAGCAGCTACGTGGAAGCGGCACGGGAGCTGGTCGGTGCGGGTGAGCTGCAGGCTGTCCCCGTCGAACAGACACAGGACCAGGATCTCGACTCGCTCCTGCTGGAGCTCGCCCGTTACGGCGAGCAGGGCCGCCGGCCCAGGCAGGAAGGCGAGACGTACGACTCCTTCGTGTACCCGCACCTGGACAGGCTCGCGGAACAGTGGGAGGACGAGGACGCGATCACGATCCTGCGCCGGGTCGAGTTCGAGTTGGGCGTTATCATCGCCATGGGCTTCCCCGACTACTTCCTGATCGTCGCAGACTTCATCAACTGGGCGAAGGGGCAAAAGATCGCGGTGGGGCCGGGCCGCGGCTCGGGCGCCGGCTCGATCGTCGCCTACTCGCTGCGCATTACCGATATCGACCCCCTCGAGTTCGACCTGCTCTTCGAGCGGTTCCTCAACCCCTACCGCGTGTCGATGCCCGACTTCGACATCGACTTCTCGGACGTTCGCCGCAACGAGGTCATCGATTACGTACGCGAGAAGTATGGCGACGACAAGGTCGCCCACATCGCCACCTTCGGGACGATGGCATCACGCGCGGCCATCAAGGATGCCGCCCGGGTGCTGGAGGCGCCGTACGCTGATGCCGACCGGGTCAGCAAGCTGATCCCGGTGGTCTTTGGTCGCAGCGTACCCATCAGCAAGGCGCTCGAGGACGTTCCCGAACTGCGGGAGCTCTACGACGCCGGCGCGAAGGAGTACATGGACGTGGCTCAAAGCCTGGAGGGCCTTACCAGGCATGCCTCCGTCCACGCCGCCGGCGTGATCATCTCCAGGGATCCTATTCAGGAGCTTGCACCCGTATTCCGCAGCGGCGACGGCCCCGTCGTCTGTCAGTACGACATGGGCTCTGTGGAGGACCTGGGCTTCCTCAAGATGGACTTCCTGGGACTGCGCACCCTCTCCTTCATCGAGGCCGCCGTCAAGATCGTCCGCGAATCGCGGGGGATAGAGCTCGACCCCGACTCGTTCCCGCAGAACGACCTGAAGACGATGGAGCTCCTCTCCCGCGGCGAGGCGGCCGGCGTCTTCCAGTTCGAGAGCGGCGGCATGGTCGACACGCTCAAGAAGCTGAAGCCGCGCAGGATTCAGGACCTGATTGCGGTCTCGGCCCTCTACCGCCCCGGGCCCATGGAGAACATCCCCTCCTACATCCGCCGGCACCACGGCCAGGAGGAGGTGCGCTACGACGAGTTCCCGGAGACCGAGGAGATCCTCAAACCGATCCTCGCTGAAACCTACGGGATCCCCGTCTACCAGGAGCAGATCATGCAGATCGCCCAGGCGGTCGCCGGCTACACCCTGGGTGAGGCCGACCTGCTGCGTCGCGCGATGGGCAAGAAGAAGGTCGAGGAGATGGAGCAGCAGCGGAAGCTGTTCGAGGAGGGGGCGGCCAGACAGGGCATCAGTGGGGCCGAGGCCAACCGCATCTTCGACCTTCTCGAAAAGTTCGCAAATTACGGGTTCAACAAGTGTTTGATCGGGGAAACCGAGATAGTCCTGGCAAGTGGGGAGATCCGGACGATTGAAGATATCTATGAAAAGGGACTGCAGGGAGCACAGGCGATAACGGTTGCTGAGGACACTTACCGCCTCGCTGCCAAACCCATTGTAGATGTTGTTCAGAACGGAGTTAAGCCGGTCTATCGCCTTACCACCTCGCTTGGCAAGGAAATTACTGCGACAGGCAATCATCCCTTCCTCACGGTCGACGGTTGGCGACATCTTGAGCATCTTCGCGAGGGTGACCGAATCGCTTCGCCCTATGCACTTCCGGTAGAAGGCAACGTTTCATGGCCCGATGAGAGAGCTGCCCTGCTCGGCTGGGTTCTGGCAGAAGGAAATACCCGGCATCCCAGTGGCGTTTACGTTTACAGTCAGTCACCGGAGCAGGTTGAGGACGTTGTTCAAGCTGCTGAACACTTTCCAAACACCAAACCCAGCGTGAAAAAGCGCGAGGACCGTCAGGATGTTTACGACATATACCTGGGAACGGGGTTACGTGGAGGTGCAGGTCACGGCAAGTCGGGAGTGCGCCTATGGCTGGAAGACCTGGGCGCGACAGACTTTCGTGCTACGGAAAAGGTGGTGCCTGCTGCCGCCTTCAAGCTCAACAATAAGTCGCTTGCTGTCCTTCTGGGACGCTATTGGTCTGGGGATGGTTTCGTATTCGGCACCGGGACGAATCGGACTCCTTTTGCCGCGACGTCTTCCTACAAACTTGCCAGGCAACTCCAGCACTTGCTTCTCCGGTTCAGCATCGTTAGCCGTTTGACGAGGAAGGAGTTCCGGTACGAACGGGGAACCCGACCTGGGTACACGGTTCACCTGCTGGGGCGCCGGAGCATAGAGCGGTTCATACATTCGCTGGGCCCGCATCTTGTGGGCAAAGACAGGCAACTCGAAGCACTCAAGGACTGGTTGAAAGCGACAAAACCAGACCGCGAATCTGTCGATACCTTGCCGGCCCAGGTGAAACATCTTGTCGCCGAGGAGAAAGAAGGCTCGGGCCTGACCTGGCGACAGGTGGAGGCAGGCAGCGGGGTTTGTGTCAAGGAGTTCTACGGAAGCCTGAAACCACACAAGAAGGGTTTCCGTCGTGCGACGATTTCACAACTTGCTGACTATTTTGAGTCTGAAAAGCTGCGGACCGTCGCAAGCTCAGATCTATTCTGGGAGAAGGTTGTCTCGATCGAGCCCGCTGGCGAGGCAATGACCTTTGACCTTGAGGTGGCCGACAACCATAATTTTGTAGCGAACGGCCTGATAGTTCATAACTCGCACTCCGCCGCATACGGGGTTCTTTCCTATCAGACCGCATACCTGAAGGCGCACTACCCGGTTGAGTTCGCAGCCGCGCTCCTCACGGTGGAACGCGCCAACTCCGACAAGGTCGCCCAGTACGTGGGCGACGCCCGCCACATGGGTATCGAGGTGCTGCCGCCCGACATCAACGAGTCGGGCGGGGACTTCACTCCAGTCGGCGAGGTCATCCGCTTCGGCCTCTACGGGATCAAGAACGTTGGCGACACGGCCGTCGATCACATCCTGCGGGAGCGCGAGAAGGGCGGAGACTTCAAGGACCTCTACGACTTCTGCAGGCGGGTCGACTCGTCGCTGGTGAACCGCCGCGCCCTCGAGCACCTCATCAAGTCCGGCGCATTCGACCGCCTGGGCGACCGCTCGGACCTCCTGGGCAACGTTGAGCAGGCAATGAAGTGGGGCGCTGCGCAGCGCGAGCAGGCCGTTGCCGGTCAGTTTGGCCTGTTCGGCGCCCAGGAGGTGCAGCCACCGACCCTGCAGAGCGGCCACGAGCTGGGCGAGCTCGAACTCCTCCGCTTCGAGAAGGAGGCGCTGGGCATCTACATCTCCTCGCACCCCATGGCCTCCTACCCCGGCCTAGCCGATGCCGCCTCCTGCCCCGTGGACGGGCTCGAGAGCTGGTTCGAGGCCAACCGGGAGAACGCCTACCGCGGCCGGGTGCGGGTCGCCCTGGCCGGGGTTCTGCAGAATGTCGTCAAGCGCTCCACCCGCAAGGGCACCATGATGGCCAGGTTCGAGATCGCCGATGAGAGCGGGTCACGCGAGGTCGTGGCCTTCAGCCGCGCCTACGAGGCGATCGCCGATCAGCTGATCGAGGACGCCCCGGTGGTGCTGATAGCCGAGGTCTCCGATGACGACGATTCGCTGCGCATCGTCGCGGACCGGCTCATCCCCTGGGAGAAGCGGAGCGAGCTGCCCCAGGTGGCCATCATCGAGTTCGACCTGGACGGCCTGTCACACGACCACCTGCTTGAACTGCGGTCACTGCTCGACGAGCATGCGGGCATCACTCCGGTGCGGTTGCGCTTCCGCAACGGGCCGCGCACCACGCTCTACGCACCCGAGGGGTTGCGGGTGGATACCGACAGCCTCGAGGGTATCCAGGAGACCTGCCCGTGGATCCGCAGCCGGGTGACGCTGGACAGGGAGACCCTGCTTGCCCCGCGGGCAAACGGCGGGTGGGGCGGGAACGGGCGCGGCAACCAGAGTGTTGCGGCGCCGCAGGTGCCCTTCTAGACCGACAGGCAGAGTGTAAAGCTGGCTCCTGCCCCGCTCAGGAGCGGGAGTCG
>CALKAI010000123.1 GCA_937983275.1 uncultured Trueperaceae bacterium
TCGCACACCATTGGCCGCGAGTACGGCATGCTCCACGAGCTTCCCGACCAGCTGGCCATGCTGCGCGGGGTCACCAAGTGGGCGAAGAGGGCACAGAACCCCGACGAGGTTAGCCAGCTCTTCAACGAGGCGGTTTGTGCAGCCCTGAGCGGCCGCGGGCGGCCCGTCGCCCTGGAGCTGCCCGTCGACATCCTTGCCGCCCAGGCAACTGCCCCCGGGAGTACCGGCGGCGTGCGGCCGTCCCGCCCCGACATCGACGGGGAGGCCGTGGCCCGGGCCGCACGGCTGCTCGAGAGTGCCAGCTTCCCCGTCCTGTTCACGGGTGGCGGTGCGCTTGACGCCAGCGAACAGGTACGCGAACTCGTCTCCCGCTTCCGGCTGCCCGTTGTGCAATCGATCAACGGTCGCGGGGTCGTGAGCGACGACAGCCCCTTCTCCCACACGGAGGTGAGCGGCTTTGAGCTGTGGAAGAGGGCCGATGTCGTCCTGGCGGTAGGCACCCGCCTGCACCACCAGCTGCTCTACTGGGGCGTTGACGACGACCTCAAGGTGATACGCGTCGATGTCGACCCGGCGCAGCACGACCTGGTCCACCCCGCACACCTGGCGATAACCGGCGACGCGGGCCAGGTGCTGGAGCGGCTGCTGGGCGAACTCAATGGCCAGAACCGCGCCGCCGGCATCGAGGACATTTCGCGGCGGCTGCGCGACGAGGCGCGCGCCAGCTTAGACGGCCTCGAAGTGCAGGCGCAGCTGGGCGAAGTCATCCGCGACGAAATGCCCCGGGACTCCATCGTCGTCAGCGAGTACACGCAGATGGGCTACTTCCTCAACTACTGGCTGCCCGTCCATGAGCCGCGCAGCTACATCACGCCCGGCTACCAGGGCACCCTCGGCTACGGCTTCGCCACCGCACTCGGCGCGCAGGTCGCCCACCCGGAGCGGCGCGTCCTCTCCATCAACGGCGACGGCGGCTTCATGTTCAACGTGCAGGAGCTCGCCACCGCCGCCAAGTACCAGATCCCGCTCATCGCGGTGGTCTTCAACGACGGGGCGTTCGGCAACGTCCGCTGGATCCAGCGCCAGCAGTACGGTGGCCGGGAGATCGCATCCGACCTCCACAACCCCGACTTCGTCGCCCTGGCGCAATCGTTCGGCGTCACCGGCCTGCGCGCCAGAGATGCAGCAGGTTTCCGGGCGGCCCTGCGCGAGGCGCTGGAGAGCAGCGGTCCCGTCCTCATCGAGGTGGAGATGCCCGAGGTGGAGCCGGTGTGGCCACTGGTGCCACGCTACGCGCGGGCACGCGGAGGCGAATAGAGCTGCACCTACTTCAAAAGGTGGATGCGCGCTTGCGGGCAGAGGCGAATAATGGCGGCCATATGAACGGACACCCGCAAGAACCAGACAAGCAACTGCCGCAGCCCGCCGAAGAGAGGCCGGTCAGGACCTCCCGCGGCTGGGACTCCCCCGTTGTTGGCGGCCTGCTGCTGATCCTCATAGGCGCGATCTTCCTGTTCCGGGGCAGCGACCTGCTCTTCTTCGACAACTGGTGGGCGCTCTTCATCGCCATCCCGGGAGCGGTCGGGCTCTTCAGGGCCTGGAACCTGTACGAGAAACGCGGGAAGCTCGACTCCACCATCCTGGGCATCGTCACTGGCAGCCTCTTCCCGCTGCTGGTCGCGGCAATCTTCCTCCTGGAGCTGGACTGGGGCACCGTGTGGCCGCTCTTCCTCGTGCTGGCGGGTCTCTCCATCCTCGCCAACCGCCACTATGGGCAGGACGATGAGGTTAGGGAGTGAACGGCGAAGGACAGCGCAACGAGGGGGAGTGGCGCGAACGGCCCGCCGACCGGGAGCTGCCCGGCAACACGGCGGGCGCCAGGCCGCCCGAGGAGAGGAAGCCGCGCAACCTCGCCCCGATCATCCTCATCGTCGCCGGCATCCTGCTCCTCATGGGCAACTTCGTCGACTTCCTGTTCATCGACGTGTGGGGCTTCCTGGCCAACTTCTGGCCGTTCCTGCTCATCGCCGTGGGCGTCGACCTGCTCCTGCGCGGCCGGCACCGGCGCAGCGTCATCATCGCCACGCTCATCGCAGCGGTGGCGGTCTGGGCGTTCGGTGATGTCAGGACGGCTTCGGGAGGGAGTCCTCAGCCTGTTTCCGCGACCCTGGACGGCGCCCGCGATGCCCGCGTCACCATCAGCACGGGGATAGCGAGACTCGATCTGGAGGGCGGCCTCAGCACGGATGAGCTGATTGCCGGAAGCGTGCTTGCCGATTCGGCGGCGCGGATCGATCAGGATGTGCGGCGCAGCGGGAACACCATCGAGTACACCCTGCGCAGCGACAGCAGGACGTTCGTCTTCCCGTTCGGCGGCCGCCCGGAGCCGCGTGACTGGGACCTGCGGCTCACCGACCGGATTCCGGTTGACCTCCACCTCAACACGGGAGTCGGTGACGCCCGCCTCGACCTGTCGCGGGTGCAGCTCAGCGCCCTCGAGGTTGACACCGGGGTGGGGGATGCCGATATTACTCTGCCTGCCAGCGGCGACTACCGGGCGCGCATCGACGGCGGCGTTGGCGACGTCACGCTGCGCATCCCCCGGCAGGCCGCGGCCCGCATCCAGGTGGACAGCGGCCTGGGCAGGGTGAACGTGAGCGGCAACTACGAGGTAAGGGGCGACACCTACGTTTCCCCGGACTTCAGCAGCGCCTCCAACCGCGTCGACGTCTTCATCGACGGCGGGGTGGGAAGCATCAGCGTCCACAGCTACTGAGTACCGTTGTTCCCCCATTCACCCGTCGCGCAGGGCAGGCGCGATAGGTTTGGGGGAATGACTCTTCCACTTTCAGTCCTCGACCTCGTGCCGGTCCCGGCCGGCACGACGGCCGGGGACGCCCTACGTAACAGCATCGAACTGGCGCAACTGGCCGAGAGCCTGGGCTACACCCGCTACTGGATCGCCGAGCACCACAACAC
>CALKAI010000124.1 GCA_937983275.1 uncultured Trueperaceae bacterium
TCCGGTCCCGCCTCGCTCAGGTGGCGCTTTCGTCCCACCCTCGCCAGGGTCACCTCTTCGTTCGCGACCATGCGGATGAGCCGCAGCGGTACCCCGGCCTCGGCAGCAACCTGGGCGGCCCGCTGCCGGTAGCGCTCGCTGCTGAACGAGCCGTCCAGAATGACGGGCCGGCCCTCCTTCAGCCGCTCCAGACCAACCCGGAACATCTCCTCGTAGACGGCGTCGATGCTGTCCTTGCTGTAGTCACCCCGCAAACCCAGCCGGGTCCGCTTGTAGTCGCTGCTGATCCGCACGGCGCCAAGCCGGGAGGCGAGGCGACCCGCCAGGGCGCTCTTTCCGGACCCGGGCAGGCCAAAGACGAGCAACAGGTAGTTCACATTGTGACCTTCCACGATGGCGGCAGGCGAACCGTGTGGACGCAGCAGCTTGCGGCAGCGTCCACACGGTTACCGCCAGGGCGTTCCTAGCCCTTGATGACGAGGTTGACGAGGCGGCCGGGCACGACGATTTCGCGGACCAGCTCGCTGCCCTCGAGGTAGCGCGCGACGTTCTCCTGGCTCTTGGCGATCTCCAGCACCTGCTCCTTGCTGGCGCTGGCCGGAACCTCGACCTGTCCGCGCACCTTGCCGTTCACCTGGACGGCCATGCTGACCGTATCCATAACGAGGGCGGCCTCGTCGTAGCCGGGCCACTCCTGCAGGTGGACGGAGCCCTCGAAGCCGGCGCGCTCCCACAGCTCCTCGGCCAGGTGGGGCGCGATGGGGGAGATGAGCAGGAGGAGGCTGCGGACCGCCTCCCGCCACTCGGGACTCTCCACGAGCCCGCTGCCCTTCAGCTTGCTCATCGCCCCCTGGAGGGTCATGAGCTGGGCCACGGCGGTGTTGAACGTGAAGCCCTCGAAGTCCTCGGTGACCTCCTTGATGGCGGTGTGCACGGCGCGGCGCAGCTCCTGAACGTCGCCCTCCGAGCTCTCCCGCTGAGGCGCGTCGTCCAGAACGACACTCCAGACGCGGTTGAGGAAGCGGGTGACGCCCTCGATGCCCTTCGGGTTCCAGGGGCCGCCCTGGTCCCACGGCCCGATGAACATCAGGTAGGCACGCACGGCATCGGCGCCGTACCTCCGCACCAGGTCGTCGGGATCGACGACGTTGCCGCGCGACTTCGACATCTTTTCATTGTCGGCCCCCAGGATCATCCCCTGGTTGCGCAGCTTCAGGAACGGTTCACCGCTGTCCACGAGGCCCAGGTCGCGCATGACCTTCGTGAAGAAGCGCGCGTAGAGGAGGTGGAGGATGGCATGCTCGATGCCGCCGGTATAGAGGTCCACCGGCGTCCACTCCCTGGCGAGCTGCTCGTCGATGGGGCCGTCGTCCTTGTCGGGGCTCAGGTAGCGGAACCAGTACCAGGCAGAGTCCATGAACGTGTCCATGGTGTCGGTCTCCCGCTTCGCGTCACCGCCGCAATTGGGGCAGCTGGCGTGCAGGAACGCCTCGTGGTGCTTGAGGGGCGACTCGCCGGTGGGCATGAAGGCGACGTCGTGGGGCAGCTCTACGGGGAGGTTCTCGAGTTTCTCTGCCACCACCCCACACCTGTCGCAGTAGAGCATCGGGATGGGGGTTCCCCAGTAACGCTGGCGGGAGATGAGCCAATCGCGCAGGCGGTAGGTGACCTTGCGTTCGCCCGCGCCGCGCTCCTCGAGCCAGTCGATTACCTTTGCAATGCCGTCGTCCCTGGCCCCCTGGCCTGCCGGCGTGCCGTCGAACGGGCCCGAGTTGGCCATCACGCCGTCGCCGGTGTAGGCCTCGGTCATCGTCGCACCGTCGAGCGTCTCGCCGGCGGGAATCACTACGGGGCGCACCTCGAGACCGAACTTGCGGGCGAACTCGAAGTCCCGCTCGTCGTGGGCCGGGACGGCCATGATCGCGCCGGTGCCGTAGGTGGTGAGGACGTAGTCGGCAATCCAGATGGGCACGCGTTCGCCGTTCACCGGGTTTACGGCGTAGGCGCCGATGAACTCGCCGGTCTTCTCACGGCCCTCGGCCTGGCGGTCCACTTCCGTCATGCGGGCCGCCTTCGCCACGTACTCCTGAACCCGTTCACGCCGCTCTTCGCTGGTGAGTTTCCCGACCAGTGGATGCTCCGGTGCGAGCACTACGAAGGTGGCGCCCCACAAGGTGTCCGGTCGCGTCGTGAATACGGAGATCTCGTCGCCCTGCTCGCTCTGGAACACCACCTGGGCGCCTTCGGAGCGGCCAATCCAGTTGGTCTGCATCGCCTTCACGCGCTCCGGCCAGTCGAGGCCTTCGAAGTCGAGGAGCTCGTCGGCGTAATCGGTGATCTTCAGGTGCCACTGGGGCATGAGCCGCCGCTCCACCAGGGCACCACTGCGCTCACCGCGGCCGTCGATGACCTGCTCGTTCGCGAGAACCGTCTGGTCGACGGGGTCCCAGTTGACGTAGCTCTCCTTGCGGTAGGCCAGGCCCTTTTCGAACATCTTCACGAAGAACCACTGGTTCCACCTGTAGTAGCCGGGTTCGCAGGTGACTATCCGGCGGCTCCAGTCGAACATGGCGCCCATTTGCCGGAACTGCTTCTCCATGTACTCGATGCGTTCGAACGTGAGGGTAGCCGGGTGCACGTCCTTGCCCTGCTGGGCTGCCTTGATCGCGGCGTTCTCGGCCGGCAAACCGAATGCATCGAAGCCCATGGGGAAGAGTACGTTCTTGCCGCGCATGCGCAGGAAGCGCGCGGCCGCGTCGGCCGGCACCTCCGCGTACCAGTGACCCACGTGGAGGTTGCCGGACGGGTAGGGGTACATCGTCAGGAAGTAGAACTTCGGCTTGTCACTGTGCAGGTCTACCCGGTAGAGGCCCTGCTCCTCCCAGCGTGACTGCCATTTAGGTTCGATCGATTGCGGCTTATAGCGGTCGTCTGTTCCCGGAGCCGCTACCGCTCCACTGCTCTCCGTCGTCATAACCTCTCCAGTATAGATGTTGGCGGCAAATACCCCGAACGGGCAGGTGAAGCGCGCCCTTGCCCACCTGCGGGGCAGTAACTGTCATGTAGCCGCTGAGAATGAAGAAGGCCGGTCGCAAACCGACCGGCCCGGAGCAAACGCCGCCTGTACAGGCGCAGCTACACCCGCGGGCCGTTCCTGCCTGGTAGTAGCGTTTGCGAGAAACCTTGCATCGTAACCGCGATCGTAAAGGGCGCAGAGGCTCCTGTCAATCGCCGCTCCCGTCAATCGCCCAAGGGCCACCGGGAACCCTATCGTGCGGAGGCGAGCCTTTGGCGTTCTGCATGCCGCGTTAGACTGGAACTGTTTGTTACGACTCGGGTCTACCCCTGGCCCCCGCTAGCAGCGGGTCGCAGGGGTGGCCAACGGGAGGTTCCATGGATTTTGATCTCATCGTGATCGGCTCCGGCCCGGCCGGGTACCACGCGGCAATACGGGCCGGGCAACTGGGCCTGAAGACTGCCGTTGTCGAGCGTGCGGCTGTCGGCGGCGTATGCCTCAATGTGGGCTGCATCCCGACGAAAGCCTTGCTGCACGCCTCCTCTGTCGCCAGGGAAGCCCAGGCAGCGAACGAGTTTGGCCTGGGTTTTGGTGACATGCAGGTCGAGGCCGGCAAGCTCATGGAGTGGAAGGACAGCGTCGTGGGCAAGCTCACGGGCGGCGTCCGGCAGCTCTTCAAGGGGAACAAGGTGGAGCTCATCGAGGGCGATGCCAGCTTCGTCGACAGGAACACCATAAAGGTGGGCGACAAGAACTACAGCGCCACCTCTTTCATCGTTGCGACCGGCTCCTCACCCATGGAGGTGCCGGGCTTCGAGTTCGACGGCGAAACCGTAGTAGACAGCACCGGCGCGCTGCAGATGAGCGAGGTGCCGAAGCGGTTCCTGGCGATTGGCGGCAGCGCCATAGGGCTGGAGTTCGCCGACATCTACAACTCGCTGGGCTCCCAGGTCACCGTCGTCGAGATGATGGACCGCATCGTGCCGAGCGCCGACCCGGACGCCTCCAGGGCGCTGCACAGGGCGCTGGGCAAGCGGGGCATCGAGATCCTCACCGGGGCCCGGGCTGCCGGCATGAAGCGGACCGATGAGGGCGTTGTGGTGACGGTCGAGGTCGACGGCGAGTCCCGTGAAATCACCGTCGACAAGCTGCTTGTCGCGGTGGGCCGCCGGCCCAACGGCAAGTCGCTGGGGCTGGAGGCTGCCGGCGTCGAGGTCGACGAGCGGGGCTTCATCCCTACGAGCGAAACGATGCAGACGAACGTGCCCAACATCTACGCGGTAGGGGACGTGACCAAACCGCCCCTGCTTGCCCACAAGGGGATGAAGGAGGGCCTGGTGGCGGCCGAGCATGCCGCGGGCAAACCAGCGGCCTACGACACCGTCGTACCCTCGGTGATCTACACCAGCCCCGAGCTCGCCTCGGTCGGCATGACCGAGGAGGAGGCGCGGGAGGCCGGCTACGAGGTGCGGGTCGGCACCTTCCCGATGGCCGCCTCCGGCCGGGCTCTCTCGCTGGAGGCGCCCGACGGCATGGCCAAGGTTATCGGCGATGCCGAGACCGACCTGCTGCTGGGCTTCCACATGGTGGGTCCCAGCGCCGGCGAGATTTGCGCCGAGGCCGCCCTGGCGATCGAGATGGGCGCCACGCTGGAGGACATCGCCCTCACGCAGCACCCGCACCCGACGATGAGCGAGGTCATCATGGAGGCCGCCGAGCATGCGCACGGCCGGGCCATCCATATCGGCAACCGCCGCCGCTAGAGCCCGCCGGGCTGAACCAACCAGCGGAATGGGAGCAGGGCACCGGCCGAACGGCGGTGCCCTGAACCACTTAATGCTTCTGGAATGCTGGTTCCTGAGTACTCAGGTAGTGTAGTCGGCGTTGATCCTCACGTACTCGTCGGTGAGATCGCAACCCCAGGCCTCGCCGCGCGCGTCGCCCTGGCCCAGGTCAAACCCGATGGTCACCTCCTGCGCCTCCCGCAGGGTCGCCGATAGCGTTGCCGCATCGAAGGACACGGGGGCGCCACTGTAGACCGGCACATCTTGCAGCCTGATGGTGACGGCCAGCGGGTCGAAGCCCGCGCCGGCACGTCCGGCGGCGACGATGATCCGGCCCCAGTTCGGATCGGCACCGTGCACCGCCGCCTTCACGAGGGGAGAGCCGGCGATGGTGCGGGCCACCGCCCGGGCGTGTGCCGCCTGAGCTGCCCCGGTGACCTCCACCGTGAGCAGCTTCCGGGCGCCCTCGCCATCCCGGGCGATTTGCCTGGCCAGGCTGCGGGCTACCGTCTCCAGACCCGCTTCGAACTCGTCCGGCCTGGTGTCGACCTGTCCGCTCGACACCAGCATGGCCATGTCGTTGGGGGAGGTATCCCCGTCAACGGTCACCTGATTGAAGGTCCGCCCGACCACGGCCCGCCAGGTTTCCCGCAGCTGCTCCTTCGGTACGGTCACGTCCGTGGTGATGAACGCCAGCATGGTCGCCATGTTCGGATGGATCATTCCCGAGCCCTTGGCCACACCCACTATCCGGCCGCCGCCGGGCAGTTCGACCGTTGCCTGCTTGGTGACGGTATCGGTAGTGAGGATCGCCCGGGAGAACGCATCAACGCTCCCTGCCAGTTCACCCGGCAGGCGCCGCACGCCGGCCTCCAGCCGGGCCATGTCCAGCTGCTGGCCAACAACACCGGTGCTGGCGGTAAGCACCTCATGCGCACCCTCCAGCTCGAGCGCGCCCGCAACGGCCTGGGCGTAACGCTCGTTGTTCCTGATCCCCTCTTCGCCGGTGGCGCAGTTGGCATTCCCCGAGTTCACGACGATCGCCCGGATCCGGTCGCCCTTGTCGTACAGGGCGCGGTTGCGGTCCACGCAGGCTGCCCGCAGGTCGTTCAGGGTGCCCGTGAACGCCCATACTGCCGGCTGGTCGACGAGGAGTACGCCAAGGTCGTGCTTGCCGGACCGCTTGAGGCCGGCGGCGATTCCGGCGGCACGGAAGCCCAGGGGCAGAGTTACGGCCACCGGCCCTCCAGCTCGAGCCCCAGGACCTCCGGGAGTTCGTGCATGACGTTGAAGTTCTGCACGGCCTGGCCGGACGCGCCCTTGCCCAGGTTGTCGATGGCGCTGAAGACCAGCACGGTGCCGGTGCGCCCGTCGAGGCGAACGCTCAGCAGGGTACGGTCGCTGCCGGCTACCGCCTTCGTTTCGGGCAGTTCGTCCTGCACGTGAATCA
This sequence comes from uncultured Trueperaceae bacterium, assembly GCA_937983275.1. Lineage (GTDB taxonomy): Bacteria > Deinococcota > Deinococci > Deinococcales > Trueperaceae > CALKAI01. The sequence goes on from CALKAI010000124.1 coordinate 6,251, forward strand.
GGGCATCGCCGGCGTAGAAGTCCCGGTAGAGCTCGCGTATTTCCGTTTCGGTGACTCCCCGGCTGGGCACGGTCGAGCAGGTGGCCAGGATGCCCCGCACCATGGGTACGAGGTGGGGGTTGAAAGCCACGCGGGGACCGTCAATCATCTCGCCGGTGGTGAGTGCCTTGCCGCCCGCGCTCGCCGCCCGCGCGAGGGTCAGTTCGATCTCGGCAGTATGGCGGTGGCGGCCGGCGACGCTGTAGGGCCTCACGTTCTCGTTCGCCTCGGGAAAGTGCAGGTCACCGCTTGTGCCGCGGCCGGCACCGGAGACTCCGGTCATGATGTGCGCGTTGACCTGCTCGCCCAGCAGTCCCGCGCTGGCCAGCGGCGCGAGCGCCAGGGCGGCCGCCGAGGCGTTGCAGCCGGGGTTCGCCACCAGCTGGGCCCCCGCGAGCTCGCCCCTGTGCAGCTCGACGAGGCCGTAGCGTGCCTCCCCGTACAGCTCCGGGTGCGGGTGCGCCAGTCCGTACCACTCCTCGTAAAGGTCGACGGGCAGCCGGAAGTCGGCAGAGAGATCAATGACCTTCCTCCCCGCCGCCCGCGCCTGGGCAACCAGCCCGGCGGTCTCCCCGTGGGGAGTGGCAGTGAAGATGACATCGCCGGCTGCCAGGGCCTCCTCGGGAAGAACGAAGCGCGCCTCGGTCAGGCCGGCCAGCTGCGGCCAGCACTCGTAGAGCGGCCGGCCGGCGTACTGCCTGGACGCGAGCGCCGCCACCTCGACCTCCGGGTGGCGTGACAGGCGCCGGATCAGTTCGGCGCCGCCGTAACCGCTGGCGCCGAGTATTGCGACGCGGATCATGCTTCGCTGCCCATCACCGCGAGGAGGACGGCTTTCTGGGCGTGGAGACGGTTCTCTGCCTGATCGAAGACCCGGCTGCGCGCGTGGTAAACGGCCTGCTCGACGACCTCTTCGCCGTAGTGGGCGGGCAGGTCGTGCATGAAGATGCCGCGGGCGCTCAGGTCATCGAACCACTCGGGCGTCACCGTGTAACCGCGGAACGCCTGACGGCGGCGCTCGGTGTCCTCCTCCTGGCCCATGGAGATCCACACATCCGTGTAGAGCACGTCGGCATCGATGATCGCCTGGCGCGGCTCGTGCGAGATGTGCACGCTGGCGCCCCGTTCCCGGGCCCGCGCCAGCACCTCCGGGTCGGGCTCGAACCCTTCCGGGCAGGCGATGGTGAGCTCCGTGCCGGCGTGCATGGCCGCATAGATGTGCGAGTTGCAGACGTTGTTGCCGTCACCCACGAAGGTGATCCTGAGGCCCTGCAGTTCACCGAACACCTCGGTCAGCGTGAGGTAGTCGGCCAGCAGCTGGCAGGGGTGAAGGGCGTCGCTCAGGCCGTTTATTACCGGGATGTCGGCGTGTTGCGCCAGCTCGGTCAAAGTCTCGTGCCTGAAGGTGCGGGCCATGATGCCGTCGAACCAGCGTTCCAGGTTGCTGGCCACATCACGGACGCTCTCGCGCTTGCCCAGGCTTATGAAGTCCTGGGAGAGGAGCACGCTGTGACCCCCCAGCTGGAACATCCCGATGTCGAATGTCGACCTCGTTCGCAGCGACGGCTTCTCGAAGATCATCGCCAGCGCCTTGTGCTGCAGGGGTCGCGGTCGCTCTCCGGCTTTCCAGGCGTTCTTGAGCTCCCTGGCGCTCTGGAGCAGGCCGGTGAACTCGTCTTGGGTCAGCTCCTCCAGGGAGAGCAGGTCCCGGCCCCTCAGGCTTTCGACAGAAGGAACATTCCAGGTGGACGGCATATCTACAACTCCTCAGTCACCCCCGCAGGTTGCGGGCTGAACGACAGAACCTTACCACGGGGTCCCTGCCGCTCCGTGCAGCGTGGGGGCACCGGCGCGGGCTGGATTCCGGGCCTTGAGGCCGCCGGGTCACACTCCGATTGCGTTCAGGTACCAGTTGGGCAAGGCGTCGCCGGTGAACAGCACGATCAGGGCTCCGGCGACCAGGTAGGGGCCGAACGGCAGGACGCGTACACCGCCCAGCAGGCGCAGCAGGACGCCGACGAAGGCACCCAGCAGGAAGGAGAGGAGCAGCGCCACCAGCAGCCCCATTGGTCCCAGCAGGGCGCCAATGACGGCGGCCAGCTTCACGTCGCCGAACCCCATGGCGACCGGCTCCTGGGTCTCCTCTTCGTCCGCGTCCGGCTCCGGTTGGCCCTTCCTCGCCTGCAGGGCGTCGTGCAGCCACCAGTAGAGGCCTCCGGCCACGGCGGCCACGCCTGCAGCGGCGAGCGAATCGCGCAGCGCCAGCAGCGGGGCTTCGAAGAGCAGCAGCCCGCCCCCGCCACCTGCCCCGGCCGCGGCCGTGACGCCGGCGTAGAGCGCTCCGATGAGCCAGAGGCTCAGGATTATCGGCTCCGGCAGTCGCAGGCTGCGGCGCACCGCGAGGTTGCGGATCAGCACCAGAAGCCCGGTGACCAGCGCGATCTCCAGACCCAGCAGCAGGCCAACGAGCGCCACGATGTTGACGAGGTCGAAGCCCAGAGGCCACAGGCGCTCGCGGGTGTCGCGGAAGCGGCGCAGCAGCAGGCCGCCCACGCGGTTGAGCATGACTATGCCCCCCGCGCCAAGTCCTGCACCCCACAGCGCCTCGCCGGGGTCCGGCAGGCCGCTGCCCGGGGCGTAGACGAGTGAGCCCAGCAGGGCGACCGCCAGGGCGGGGAAGACGAGGACGTCGGGCAGCGTGAACGTGTCGGCGTCGATGAACGCCAGGATCACCAGGAGCGTGACCACAGCCAGAACGGGCAAGAGCGTGGCGCCGAAGGTGCCGGCCGGCCAGCGCAGGTAGACGAGCAGGAAGAGGATCCCGGTGAGCAGCTCGACCAGGGGATAGCGGGCCCAGATCCGCGCGCCGCACCCCCTGCAGCGGCCCCGCTGCAGCAGCCAGGAGAGGATCGGCACCAGCTCGAGCGGTCCCAGCTTCCTGTTGCAGTGGGGGCAGTGTGAGCCCGGGAAGACCACCGATTCGGAGCGGGGCAGGCGGTAGATCACCACGTTGGCGAACGACCCGACGAGCGTGCCGGCCACGAACGTGAGCGCGGCGAGCAGCAGGTCGATTTCGGTGAGGGCGGCGAGGCTGAAGGGGGGTTGGAACTGGCTCACACTCATCAGTCAGAGCCTACGACGGAGCGCCCGCCTGCATGAGCGGGAGATGGGCAAATGGCCCTGCGCTGCTCGTATTCCTCTCATGAGACCGGTGGTAGACTTTACGACGCTATGAAACGACTCACCCCTCTGATACTCGCAATCGCCGTCATCCTCGGGGTGACGTCGACCACCCCAAGCGCCCAGACAAGTGATACGCGGGTTGTCTTCATCAACTCGCAGGCGGCAATTGCCGCCCACCCGCTCGGCACCGAAGTCTCGCGCATCGAGGAGCAGGCACGGGCCGAGACCTCGGAGATCGCCCAGAGCATCGAACAGCTCGCCGCCCGCGCCCGCGCCGGCGAGGAGCTGACGCCGGAGGAGCAGGAGCGCTACCAGACGCTGGTCACGACCCTGCAGACCGTCCAGCAGCGCTACGAGCAGCAGTTCAACGAGGCTGCCGGTCCGGTCATTGAAGCGGTGAACCAGGCGATCGCCCAGGTGGCCGCCCAGAACGGCTACGACATCGTCCTCGACTCGGTCGCCGCCGGCCCGCAGGGCACCAACCTGGTCGTGTACGCGGTCGACGGGCTCGACATCACCGATCAGGTGATCGCAACCTTCGGGGCAGAGTAAACCGCGGCGGCAAGCAGGCCGCCCCACCAGAATCCAGAATGCGAGAAGGCCGCTGCACAGCAACAGCGGCCTTTTTCTGATGCCCTTCAGGAGTCCCGGGAGCCGGACTACGTCGTCTCGTAACCGAGCTCCCGCAGCCATTCCAGGTCGGCTTCGGAGAGCGGCGCCCCCTCCAGCAGGTCGGGCCGGCGCTTCAGCGTGCGCTCGAGGGCCTGCTGCCGGCGCCAGCGCTCCACCTGACCGTGATGGCCGGAGAGGAGCACCTCGGGGACGGTTTCGCCGCGGTACTCGAAGGGCCGGGTGTACTCGGGGTAGTCGAGGATTCCGGTCGCGAACGAATCCTGTTCGTGACTCTCCGCGTCACCAAGGACCCCGGGCACCAGCCGGGCGGTGGCTTCGATGAGGGCGAGGGCGGCGATTTCTCCGCCCATCAGGACGTAATCGCCAATGGAGATCTCCCGCGTGACCAGAGGCTCGACGCGGGCGTCGAAACCCTCGTAGCGACCGGAGAGGATACACAGGTGTTCCTTGCCGGCGAGCTCGACTGCCAGCTCCTGCGTAAACCTCTCGCCGGCGGGGGAGAGGAGGATGATCTCGTCCGGAGGGGGCTGGCTGGACCGCGCCTCCTCGATCGCCTGGTGGGCTATGTCCACGCGGATGACCATGCCCGCGCCGCCGCCGTAGGGGGTGTCGTCGACCTTGTTGTGCCGGCCGGTGGCGAACTTGCGCAGGTCGTGCACGTCCAGGGCGACCAGGCCCCGCTCGATCGCCTTGCCCAGGAGTGCCTCCCGGCGCCAGCTGGTGAGCAGTTCGGGGAACAGGGTGTAGACGGTGTACTTCACTGGGTCGCGCTTTCGGGAAGCAGTCCCTCGGGCGGGTCAGTGAGCTCCACGGCGTGCTCGCGAATCGTGACGTAGGGGGCGTGGAGCGGAATGAGTACGTCGTCGCCCGATGTCGATTCGACCTGGGCGAACTGGGCGCCCGGTACTCCCTGGATCGCCGCCACCCGGCCCAGCTCCTGGCCTTCCAGGAGCACCGGGAGGTCGATCAGGGCGTCGAACTGGAGTTCGGGGTCCTTGTCCCGAAGGGCTGCTGATGGTGCGTAGACGGCGCTGTTCACCAGCCCCTTTGCCCGTTCGGGGGTGCGCACGTTGACGAAGCCGACGATGAGGCTGCCGCTGTGCCGGCGCACCTCATCCAGGGGTGTTTCCCCCAGACCCTCGACGAAAACGGAGTGCAAGTGGAAGAGCGCCTCGCCCCGGGCTGGCGATGACGCCCTGAAATGGAACGCACCCCTTAGCCCGAAGATCCTGCCCAGGTGTCCGAGCAGTACATATCCGGCTGGGGGTGCGCCCGCTTCTCCACGGCCTGACATGGCGGTGGTTACTCGATCAGTTGGACTTCGACCCGTTGGCGCCCGTCGCTTGCCGCCCGAGCGAGCGTGCGCAGGCTGTTGATCACTCGCCCGCCACGACCGATCACGCGTCCCGCATCCTCGGGCGCGCAACGGATCTCGATGCGCAAGCCCCGGCCTTCGGGGTGTGCCTGCACATCGAGCTGCTCAGGGTCGCCCACCAGGTTCTGGACGACATAGTTGACGAGCTCCAACGCCGCCACAGGGTCCTCAGGCTTCGGCCTGATTGCCGGCGGTGGCTGCCTGGCGGGCCTTGTAGCGGGACTCCCGCATCACCAGAACGGTTGGCACTTCAGCGCCGACCTTCTCGAGGAGACGAAGGGCGGTGCCGGACGGCTGCGCACCCTGCGACAGCCAGTGGTTGGCGCGCTCGACGTCGATCTTCAGCGGCTCGGGCGTGGTGTCACGCGGGTCGTAGTAGCCGAGCGACTCGATGTAATCGGAAGAGCGCTTCTTGCGCGAGTCGATGACAACGATGCGGTAATGCGGGTTCTTTTTTGCGCCCATGCGCATAAGGCGAATCTTGACCATAATCTATTCCCAATCCTCCGAGTAACTACCAGCCACGCTCACGCCTGGCTTCTCAAACTACTTACCTTACACCCAAACCGGGCCCGCATTCTACGGGTCGGCTACCAGACAGTAGACCTGCGCTGAAGGAACAGCCCTACAGCGCCGGCGGAACCCCCCGCCTGGGCGGCCGCTTGCCCACGCGCTTCATCAGCTTCCTCATCTGCTCGAAGTTCTTCATGAGCCGGTTCACGTCCTGCACGGTCGTACCCGAACCCGCGGCGATGCGCTTGCGGCGGCTGGCGTTGAGGAGGCGCGGCTTGCGGCGCTCCTGCTCCGTCATGCTGGAGATGATCGCTTCAACCCTGGCGATCTCCTTCTCGTCCACCTGCGCCCCGGGGGGAAGCAGCTTGTTGGCGCCGGGGATGAGCTTGAACATCTCCGTGAAGGAGCCCATGCGCTTGATCTTGCGCATCTGCACGAGCATGTCCTGGAGCGTGAAGTCGCTCAGGCGCTGGATGTCCTCCTCGCCGTCGTCGGCCTCCAGTGCCTTCGCCTTCTCCACCAGGGTGAGGACGTCCCCCATCCCCAGGATGCGCGAGGCGATCCGGTCGGGGTGGAACGGCTCGATCCCGTCAATCTTCTCGCTCATCCCCGCGTAGTAGATGGGCATTCCCGTGACGTGGCGGGCGCTGAGCGCAGCGCCGCCGCGGGCGTCCCCGTCCATCTTCGTGAGGATGAGGCCGGTAACTCCCACGCGCTCATCGAACGTCTTGGCGACGGGCAGCGACTGCTGGCCGGTCATGGCGTCAACGACCAGCATCGCCTCGCGCGGCTGGAGTACCTCGCGCAGGCTGGCGAGCTCGTCCATCAGGCCTTCGTCGATCTGCAGGCGGCCCGCAGTGTCGACGATGACCAGGTCGCGGAAGTCGCCCTTCAGCCACTCTTCGAGGCGTTCCTTCGTGCGGCGGGGCGGTTCGTTGTCCTCCACCTCGAGTACGGGCACGCCAATCTGCTTGCCCAGCACCTTCAGCTGGTCGCGGGCGGCGGGCCGCTGCGTGTCGGCCGCGACGAGCAGCGGCCGGCGGCCCTGGCTCTTGAAACGGTAGGCCAGCTTGCCGGCGGTCGTGGTCTTACCGGCCCCCTGGAGGCCCATGAGCATCCAGATGTTGGTGTCGCTCTTCAGCTCAGGCTGTACTGCCTTGCCGCCCAGCACCTCCACCAGTTCGTCGTGAACTATGGAGATGACGCGCTGGTCGGGCCGCAGCGACAGGAGCGTCTCCGAACCGACAGCCTTCTCCTGAACATTCTTCGTGAAATCCCGCGCGACCTCCAGGTTCACGTCGGCCTCCAACAGGGCGACGCGCACCTCGCGCAGGGCGGCCTTTACCTCTGCTTCTGTGAGCTTGCCGCGCCCACGCAGGCCGTCGAAAACCGATTGAAGTCTATTGCCGAGACTCTCGAACATGATCCGTAGTAATGCCCCCTAGTGACCAGATTCCACCGTAGCGGATGGGGTTTCGCTTCGCAAGGCTGCGTGAAGCGTGGTGCAGACGTAAGAAGTGCGGTGCTAGACTCACCACATGCGCTTCACTCGGCGAACTTTGCACGTGCTGTTCGCACTGTTTCTCGCGGCCCCGCTCGCAGCTCTTGGCCAGGCACCTGTGGCCCAGCTGCTGGAGAGGGCTACCGAGTTGAGCAGCCAAGCGAGGGAAGCTTACCAGATACATACGCCCGACCAACGTCTTTGGCGGGATGCCCTGGCACTCTTCGAGGAGGCCCTGAGGCAGGCGCCCGACGATCTGGAGGTCCTGCGGGCCTCGGCCCGGGCCTACGCGGACGTCAACTGGCACGCCCGGGCGTTCGAGCTGTGGAACCGCTACCTGGAGCTGGGGGGCGAGCTGACGGGCGAAGTCCGGGAGTCGTTCACCGGTGCCGGTACCGCCCTGGGCTATTCACGCTACCGGTCCGGCAACGCGACGGGTGCGCTCGTCTACTACGAGGCCGTCCTGAACCACTTTCCGGATGATGAGGAGGCGCTCTACTGGCTGGGCGTCATTCGCCTCGAGCTTGGCGACAACGAGGCGGCACGGGGGCACTTCGAGCGGCTGCTGCAGCTGAATCCCGACCACCAGACAGCCACCTACTACCTCTCGCTCATCGAGGAGATCGCCCAGATCGGGCCGCAGGCGAGCGGGGCGTTCCGGGCGGGACTCTCGGCCTATGAGCAGGGCTCGCATGGGGAGGCGCTGGAGCAGTTTGCGCAGGCGCTGCAGTTCAACGGCGACTTTGCCGAGGCTGCCGTATGGGCGGGCCGGACTGCCCTCGAGATGGGCGACCCGCAAACCGCGCTTCCGTACTGGGAGCGTGCGGTGGAGCTCAGGCCGGACGACGGCGGTTTCCGCTACTTCCTCAACCTGACGCGGCAGCAGCTCCAGTGGGGCGTTCAGGCGGGCACGGCGTTCAGCGAGGGGCTGGCGCTCTACAGTCAGGGCCGCCTCGACGAAGCTGCCCAGGCCTTCGCGCAGGCGGCCCAGGCGAACCCGGAGAACCTGGGGGCCTGGGAGTGGGCGGCCAGGACGCTGCAGGAGGCGGGCCGGCCGGGTGAGGCCGTCGATTACTGGGAGGGCCTCCTCGAGCGCGCCCCGGAGGACCAGAGTGCGCAGTTCAATCTCCAGCTTGCCCGCCAGCAGCAGGGTGCCGGCTCCCAGGCCGGTGCCGTCTTCGCCCAGGCCGTGCAGGCTTACCAGCTCGCCCAGCTCGACCGCGCCCAGGAGCTGTTCGAGGAGGCTGCGCGACTGAACCCGCAGTTCGCACCCGTCTGGGGCTGGCTGGGTCAGCTCCACTTCGCCGACGGGGAGTACGACCAGGCCGCCCAGGCTTACGAGCGGGCGCTGCAGCTGGAGCCCCAGAACGACGACTACGCCTTCTTCGCCGAGGAGGCACGCTTCCTCGCGGGGGAGGAGTGAGGCCGTGACCAGAACCGTCGTCCTGCGGGTGGCGGCGCTGGCGATCCTCCTGCTGCTGGTGCTCTTCAGCGTCCTCATCCTGCGCACTACCAGCAACCTTCCGGACGCGCTCGTCTACTTCGTCAACAGCCAGCCCACCTACTTCGAACTGCAGCCGGCGTTGCGGCAAATCCCGGCCAGTGACGATGAGGAACTGGTCGAACTGCTCTTCGAGGAGCTGCGCAGTGGACCAAATGAGGCAGAGCAAGACGCCGGCCTCGCCACGCTCATACCCGCCGGCACGCAACTGCTGAACGCCTCGGTCGACGACGGGATAGTCACTGTCGATCTGAGCGAAGAGTTCGAGCAGGGCGGGGGCAGCTCGCAAATGCAGGGGCGGCTCTTCCAGCTCTTCTACACCCTCACCCAGCCGAACGGCATCGACGGCGTGAGCCTCCTGATCCAGGGGCAACCGGTGCGCTCCTTCTCGGGCGAGGGCATCCTCGTGGAACAGCCGTGGCTGCGCGAGGAGCAGCCCGTCGACCCCATCTGGTAGGCACGCGAGGGCGGTCCAGTAGATCCAAAAAGAGGACCCCGGTCAGGTGCCGACCGAGGTTCCGGACCAAGCACGTCAGTTTTTTAAGAAGTGGTGCGCCCGGCAGGATTCGAACCTGCGGCCTTTCGCTCCGGAGGCGAACGCTCTATCCGGCTGAGCTACGGGCGCGTGACCACTCACCCCGGCCTTGCCGAAATGGTGCGGGGAAGAGTATAGCACGGCGTGCCGCCGTGGCTACTCCTCCGCTGACTCTGAGTACCTGGCTCTCTAATAAGTACCGGGCCACCAGCCACAGATATTGGTGAACCGGCTTCGCGCCGCAGCTAAGAGTTCTAATGGTGCCCGTGTGATACATTGCCCCGGTTAGCGCGCCGCTGGAAGTCAGGTGGGTAGACTATTTTAATGGTGCTCAGAGCAGCCTGACGGGCGAACACACGCCTGAGGCTTGACTGCTCCCGTACTTCCAGGTGAAGCGAAAGAAACTCGCCCCCAAGTCCCGGTCTTTGATGGCCTCCCTGGTGGCGACGAGGAGGAACACGAAGGCATGAAGTTGAGCAGAAGGACGAACACGATAATCCTGTGGGCCGTCTCCATAGGGTTGCTCGTCGGTATGGTGATCACGTTCACCCCCACCCTTGGGCTTATGGGCAGCAACGAGGCTCAGGGCGCCACCGTTCTGCGGGTGAATGGCGAGCCGGTAACCGAGTTCCAGGTTTCCCAGGCAAGACAGAATCCCCTGTTCAGCGCCCCCGTCCAGGGTGAGGTGCGGGAGGACATCAACCTCCTGCTCGTGGACCAGCTGGTGCGCGAGGAAGTCCTGAGGCAGGAGGCATCCCGCGTACGCGTGAGCAACGCCGAGGTTCGCCAGGAGGTCAACGACTTCCGCGAGTCCTCCGGGGTCGCGGGCCGCAGGAACGATCAGGCCTACCTGCAGCTCATCGGTCAGAACGGCTTCACCGATGAGGCCTTCCGTGATTACATCCGTCAGCAGCTGCGCCTCCAGAAGTATGAGCAGGACCTCATCGAAGGTGTAGAGGTGAGCGAGGAGGAAGTCGAGACCTTCTACCTCGCCAACCGCGACGCCTACCAGAGCGAGGAGCAGATCCGCGCGCGCGTCATCGTGGTGGACGACCAGGAGCTGGCATCCGATCTCTACGAGCGGGCGCAGCAGGGTGAGGAGTTCGCCGAACTGGCCAGCGAGTACTCGCTGCAGCGCGCCGACCGCGCCGGTGCCCTTGGCGCCCCGACGGGCGAGACGGAGCCGCAGCCGGTGGGCCGGCTTGCCTTGCCTGATCAGGTCGCCGCGGCCGCATTTGCGCTGCAGGGCAGCGGCATGACCGAGCCCATCCCGACCCTGAACCAGTACTACATCGTGCAGGTCGAGGAGTACATTCCGAGCGAGAACCTGCCGTTCGACGAGGTAGCGGACCGGGTGCGGGAGGACGCGCTGAACGCGAAACTGGCGGGCGTCGTGAGCCGGCACATCGATGAGTTGGTCGAGCAGGCCAACGTCGAGATCGTCGACACCGAACTGGCCGCGCAGGATTACCAGGTCGCGCAGGTGGGCGATGAAGCGATCATGGCTTCGGACCTTGCCGGTGTCGTCTACGCGAGCCCGCAAATCCAGCAGAACCTCACGCCCGAGTTCGCGACCCTCATCACCGGCTTCTTCAAGCCCACGCTGCTGGAGTCGCTCATCGACCGGAAGCTCGCCTACCTGGGCGCAAGCGACCTGGGCGGCACCTTCTTCGGCACCGAGGCGCAGGTGGCCCAGCAGGCCCTCTCGTTCGTCTCGCGTGACGTCGAGGTGAGCGACGAGGAGATCGTCGACTACTACGAGGCAAACCAGCAGCGCTTCACGCTTCAGGCCGAGGCCAGCGTTCTCCGCTACGACTTCGCAGACCTGGAAGAGGCCCAGGAGTTCCGCGAGGCCGTACTGTCCGGCGAGGAGATCGACGAGGCCGCCGGTGAGGCGAACGTCGAGGCGCAGGATCTGGGCACCGTCTACGAGGGCCAGCTCCAGGATTCGCTCGACCGGGCACTCTTCGGGACCGATGGTTTCGAGGAGATCGGTAACAGCGGCCGCGAGATCTCCGACGTTCTTGCCGTCCAGACAGAGGTCGAGGAGTCGGCTGGCCAGGAGGAAGATCAGGCCGCGGCCAGCGAAGGCGAAGAGGCTACCGAGGGTGAAGAGGCCGCCCAGGCTGCCGGGGATGACGGGCAGGCCCAGCCGCAAACGACCGAGTCGTATGTCGTGCTCATCGCCCAGCGTGTTCCCGAACGCGTCCAGGAGCTGAGCGAGGTGGAGCATGAGGTGGAGCGCTCCGTCCTCGACCAGCAGCGGGCCGCCGTGCAGGAGGAGTGGCTCGCGCAGCTTCGCGAGGAGTACCCGGTACGGAACCTCGTGGCCGAGGAGCAGGCGCGCCGCGAGCAGGAAGCCACCGAGCTTCTGGAGACCGAGGGTGAAGCCCAGGAGGAAGCGGCCGCTGCCGACGAGGCTGCCGAAACCGAAGAGGCTGCCGACTGATAATATTGGGCGCCATGCCCACCGCACTGCTCAGCGTTTCAGACAAGACGAACCTGACCGGCCTCGCGCAAGCCCTGCGCGAGGCCGGTTTCGATCTGGTATCCACCGGGGGTACCTTTGCGCACCTGCAGGCGGCGGGAATCGAGGTCTCCGCCGTCGAGGACCTCACCGGCATGCCGGAGATCCTGGATGGCCGCGTAAAGACCCTGCACCCGGCCGTCCACGCGGGGATCCTCGCCCGCGACCTTCCGGACCACCAGGAGCAGCTGCGACAACACGGCTTCAAGGCGATAGATGTGGTGGTAGCGAACCTCTACCCGTTCCGGGCGACGATCGCCGACCCGCAGCATCGCCGCGAGGATGCGATCGAACAGATCGACATTGGCGGCCCGACTCTTATCCGGGCGGCAGCGAAGAACCACGAGCGGGTGTGGGTTGTGGTGGATCCGGCGGATTACTCTGCCCTGATTGCGGCCATCGGGGAGGGTGATGCCGGGCTCAGGGCAAAGCTCGCGGCGAAGGCGTTCCGGCACGTGGCGAACTACGACGCCGCAATCGCCGGCTACCTTGAGGGGGATGCGGGCGGCGGGCTGCCCGGCTCCATGGGTGTACAGCTGGAGCTCGCCCAGGAGCTGCGCTACGGCGAGAACCCGCACCTGCGGGCGGGGCGCTACCGGCGGTTTGGCGAGCGGGGCATGTGGGATGACGCCAGGCAGCACAAGGGCAGCCGGCTCAGCTACCTGAACATCGTCGACGGAGAGGCGGCCTGGCGGCTCGTTCACGAGTTCGGGGAGCCCGCCTGCGTCATCGTGAAGCACGCCAATGCCTGCGGTGTCGCGGTTGCCGGCAGTGCGGACGAGGCGTACGAGCGGGCGTTCCTGGCCGATCCGCAGAGCGCCTTTGGCGGGGTCGTGGCCTTCAACCGGGAGGTCACTGCGGGCGTCGCAGAGTCACTGATGGCCAACCCGAAGATCGACCTGCTGCTCGCCCCGGCCTTCACGGGCGAGGCGCTGGAGGTGCTGGGGCGGCGCCGGAAGGCGATGCGGGTGGTGCAGCTCCCTGGCCCGGGCTCAGGCGGTTACGGCCTTCGCGAGATCGAAGGTGGCTTCCTCCTGCAGGAGGTGCGGCCGCTGGAGGAGGGGCGGGAGGCGTGGCGAACGGTCACTGAGCGCGAACCCACCGCTGAGCAGCTGCAGGACGCCTGGTTCGCCTGGGTCGTCTGTGCGCACACGATGTCGAACGCGATCGTGCTGGCCCGCGACGGCGTGACCGCAGGTATCGGGGCCGGTCAGCAGAGCCGGGTCGATGCGGCACGGATCGCCCGGGAGAAGGCAGCCGGCCGGGCGGCCGGTGGCGTGGCCGCGAGCGACGCATTCTTCCCCTTCCGGGATGGCCTGGAGGCCGTCGTGGAGGCGGGCGTAGCGGTGGTCGTGCAGCCGGGTGGCTCCGTGCGTGACGGGGAGCTGGTCGCCGCCGCGAATGAGCTGGGCATTGCGATGATCTTTACGGGGCAGCGCCAGTTCCGGCATTGAGGCCGTGTTGCACGGGTGCCTGTTGGGGCCCGCTAATGCATTGCCGGGAATGCCCGTGAAATGTGATTTATCCCTCTTTGGGAATGGGTGGGTGATCTAGACTCTGGTGTACCAGCACTGGTACCCTATCGAGGCAGCGGCCCATATCTTGTACTAGGATTTCTCCTAAGCCGCAGGCTGCTAACGACTTTTCTGGTTGCCCTGGGGGCAACCTCCTTTAACTGCCCATCCTATGACGGATGGACCATGGAGGGATGAACGTGGGGAAGCAAGCGCCGTCACCTGACTTTTCGCTCCGCGCCGAGTTCGACGATCACGCAGTCGCGATCGCCAGGAGGCAGTACTTCCAGCCTGGCGATGACGACCTCGCCGGGATGTTCGAACGGGTCGCCAACTGGGTGGCCAGCCCGGAGGGGGAAGAGGACCGCGAGGTCAACCGGCTCAAGTTCTTCGACCTCATGGCCTCGAAGCGCTTTTGCCCCGGCGGCCGCGTTCTGGCCGGCGCTGCAACCAGCCACGGCAACGTCCTCAACTGCTTCGTGCAGGATGGCAAGCCGGAGGCAGAGGGAACCACTGCCGGCGTCCTCCACCTCGCCACCAAGCTCGCCCTCGTAACCAAGGTGGGTGGCGGTAACGGCCTGAACCTCGATCCTCTGCCTCCCAGGGCCACCTTCGACGGCGAGGTCGGCACGCTCTACCTCACCATCCGGCGCTCCCACGACGATTACGAGAAGGTACGCGATGGCACCTTCATGGATCTCGTCCACGGCCAGTACGTGACCCGCGGCTACCGCTTCCTCAAGTTCGTCGAGTACGACGCCACGCCCGCCGGTGCGAGCGTGCTGCAGGTCGAGGACTCCGTCGAAGGGATCTGGCGCCAGGCCGGCCGCGCCGTCGAGCTGCTCCTCGACGGTCAGGACGTCCTCATCGACCTGAGCGACCTGCGGGCCGAGGGAACGGTGGTCAAGGGCTCGGGCGGCACCTCCAGCGGCCCCTCCTCGTTCGCCGTGGAGATCTACGACAACTTCGGTGTCTGGGCGAGCATGGGCGGGGCAGAGTATGCCGGGCCCGTCGCAACGCTTCGCTACATCTATGCGCCTACCCTGCGCGCGATCCGGCAGGGTGGCTGCCTGCACCCTGACACCCTCGTGAATACCAGCCGCGGCACCCTGCGCCTCTCTGAGCTTGTCGACAGTCACCAGATGGGCTGGCAGGATCACCACCTGAAGGTGGCGACAGACGAAGGCTGGAAGGACAGCCCACGCGGGTTCAACAACGGCAACGCACCTACCCTCCGGGTAACCCTTGGCAACGGCCAGACCCTGCGCGGAACCCCCAACCACCGGGTCAAGGTCATGCGGGAGAACGGGAACCGGGAGTGGGTGAAGCTCGAGGACCTGCAGGCAGGCGACCACGTGATCCAGGTGCTCGATCAGCACACCGGAGCGCCGGTCCTGCTCAGGCCGGTAGACAGCCCACACCACAACGCGAAGCCCATTGAGATGCCGGAGATCCTCGGAGAGAAGCTGGCATTCTTCCTCGGCTACCTGTGGGGCGACGGCTTCATCAGTGGCAACCGGGTCGGTTTCTCTGTCTCCCACGGTTCACCGATGATGGAGGAGGCACCCAGGCTCTTCCGTGAACTGTTCGGCCTGGAAGTCTCCATTGAGCAGAAGCCGGACGACGGAAGCGTCGTCTTCGTCACCAGATCGGCCCAGCTGGTCGCCTGGCTTGACGCCAACGGACTGGGCAAGGCCAAGGCGCGCACCCTGCAACTCCCGAAGGCCATCCGCATGGCGCCCCGCCCGGTCGTCGGTTCATTCCTGAAGGGCCTGTTCGAGGCCGATGGCAGCATTACTCATGGCATGCCTACTCTTTCCACCGCCTCCGTCGGATTGGCTGAGGATGTCGCCACGATGCTCGCCGGGCTTGGCATACCGACCAAGCGCCGTACCACCGACGGAAGCCTGAACAGGTACGCCAGGCACGCGATCCACTCCATCAGGGTTGTCAGTGCCAAGGGCCTGGAACGCTTCCTCGAGCGGGTTGGCGTCATGGCCGGCTCACGTCTGGAAGCCGCCGGGAGCCATGTCCCCGACGAGGCGCGCGAGAAGTCGTGGATCCTGCCGCATGCGGAAGCGGTACTGGGCCCCGTCTTCGCCGAGCTGCCTGCAGGCGTCAAGGGTAGCCCGTCGCCGTTTACCTCTGCCCGAAAGAACCTGTCACGCTACATCCGGGGCGAGCGGAACCTCACTGCTACTGCCTACGACCGGCTGCGCTCGCAACCGGAACTCGCCCAGCGCCTGCCCGAGTTCGGATACGACGAGTATTACGTCCCCGTCCACAATGTGGCCCAGGCGGGCAGGTCCCTGACCCTCGACATTTCCGTCGACGAGAACAAGACCTACCTGGCTGGCGGGTTCGTGACCCACAACACCCGCCGCGGCGCCGGGATGGCGACGATGTCGATCACCCACCCCGACATCCAGGACTTCATCACCGCCAAGGACCTGGACAGGGAGCAGGCAGAGGGCGACATAAGCACCTTCAACATCTCCGTCCTCGTCACCGACCACTTCATGGAAGAGGCCCGCAAGCTGGGCAAGCGCACCATCCTCGACGATATCGCCGAGCACGCCTGGCAAACGGGCGAACCCGGCGTGATCTTCGTCGACCGGATCAACGAGTTCAACCCCATGCGCGAGGCGCTCGGGGACATCATGGCTACCAATCCGTG
>CALKAI010000125.1 GCA_937983275.1 uncultured Trueperaceae bacterium
TTCTCCTGAGCCGCGCTCAGGTAGGTGGGGTCGCTGCCGCGCTGCAGGTAGGCCTCAAACTGCGCGGCCGCCGCCTCCCGCTGGCCCGACGCCTGGTAAACCATCCCCAGCAGGTAGTTGAGGGCCGGCTCGTCCGGGTTCTGCTCGAGGGCCACCTCCAGGTCCTCGATCGCGGCCTCGTCCACCTCGGGGTTGACCAGCAGCGCCTGGCGGTAGACGGGCACAGCCTCGGCAAGGCGGCCGGTAACGCCGCGCACCAGGCCCAGGTTGTAGAGGCCTATGTACTGCGTCGGATTGAGCTGGGCGGCGCGTTCCGAGGCGGCCTCGCTCTGCTCATGGAGGCCCAGCAGGTAGTACGACCAGCCCAGGTTGGTCCAGTAGAGGTCGCTTTCAGGCTCCAGCCGTGTAGCTACCGCCAGCCACTGCGCCGCTGCCAGCGGGTCGTCTTCGTCGAGGGCGATGAATGAGAGCCGCTCGAAGGGGTAGACCAGCCCGGGAGCAACCCGGGTGAGCCGTTCCAGCGCCTCCCTCTCCAGGTTCACGTCACCCTGCTGCTGGCCAATGGCGGAAAGCGCGAGCAGCGATGCGAGGTCACCCTCTTCCAGGAGGCGGGCCACGAGCTCCCCGTCCGCTCCTCCGAGACCCAGCAGCGCGCTGCGGGCGTAACTGTACTCGTCAGGAAGATCCGCGAGCCGGGCCTGGGCCTCGCCGGTATCGCCCGCCGACACGCTCAGGAGCGCGGGCCACATGTCCAGGGCAGGCAGAGAAGTACGCCTCGAAAGCTCAGCAAGTACCGGGCGGGCCACGGCCTCCTCAAGCTGGGCCGAGTTGAGCAGGCGGCTGGCGAACAACGCCAGGGCGTCGACCGGGGCCTCGCGGCCTACGATCTCCTGTGCCGTGTTGCCCATCACCAGCCGCACCTGATCCCGCAGCTGGGCGGCGCGCCCGACCAGGTCGTCGCTGCCCTCGAGGAACTGGCTCGCCTGGTCGAACAGACCCAGCGCCAGCAGCGTGAGGCCCTGGCCGGCTGCCCCGTCAGGGCCAAGCTGTGCCGCCTCGGGCAAGATGGTGAGGTCCGGTTCGACCCCCGCGCGCCTGCCAACCGCCTGGACCGCGTTGCGGACCAGCAGGTCGGGCCGGGCAGCGGGCGCGCTGACCTGGAACGATTCGACGCCCGCCCCGGTGGCCAGGTGAAGCTGGGCCGTCACTCTCTCGTCCCCGCCTGTCAGCGTGCCGGTCACCAGGAAGTCGGCACCGAGGGCGCCTTGCAGGAGCCGGGCGCTGCTCCGGTCGGTCGCGCCGCGGCCAAACAGGTACTCGGTCGGGTTGATGAAACCGCCATCGACGGGCGTGGGCGGCAGCAGGGTCGGGGCTACCGCCGGCCCGTAAGCCTCGAGTTCTCCGGCGAAGGCCTGTGCAATCGCGTCGGACACGACGACGCCCAGGGTGGAATCGCCACCCGCAAGCGGAAAGGCGACGAGCGTGGCCGGGGCAGCGACCTCACCCCCCGGCCGTTCAGGCCCGTTCGCCTGGGCGAGTCGGACATCCGGGGCGGCGTGCGACGCCGGTTCGCCGGCGCCCGGTGCCGCGGCGCCGGCGGCCCCTGCAAGTGCGGTCAGTAGTAGTAATAAGGCTGCTCTTCGGACCATGATCCCTCCGGTGCTCGTGTCGCTACAGGCTAGCACCCGGCCCGGTCTGGAACCTGGCAGGAGGGTACGGGCCCTGGCCGGGAAGCGCAGCTGCTTCAGCTCATTCGAACAGCGCTTCGAACTCCTCGAGTATCTCCTGGGCCATCTCCTCGGAGCGGACGATTACGAGGATCGTGTTCTGGCCTGCGAGAGTGCCCACGATCTCCTCGCGATCGAGCTTGTCGATAACGTAGGCTATGCCGCTGGCGTGGCCCTCGTCCGTATTGATGACGATGAGGTTGTCGCCGCGGTCGACGTCACGCACGAACAGCCTGAAGCGCTGCTTCAGCTCGCCCACGACGTCCTCCTGGGCGGCCAGCGGGGTGGAGCGGTAGCGGTGTTGGCCGTTGCCTGCGGGCAGGCGCACGAGGCGCAGTTCGTTCACGTCCCGGCTTATCGTCGCCTGTGTGACCTTGATCCCGCGCTTGCCCAGGTGCTCGGCAATCTCGGCTTGGGTGGATATGAACTCGTTCTCGACGAGTTCCTCAATCAGTCGTTGCCTGTACTCCTTGCTCGGCATATTTATTCAGTTTAGCCCGCCCCGTTCCCGGACCGTGTATTACTGCAATACAGGCTGGTAATCCTTATCTGATACGGGTTGTAGCGGGCCCCGGAATCAACCCAGGAGCCGCACGGCCCGGTCCAGCAGCGCGTGCGCAATATCCAGCTTGGAGGAGCGCGGCAGGGCCTCGGCATCGCCGTCCCCGCTTACGATCGTGACCTCGTTCTCGTCACTCCCGAAGCCCGTTCCGGCCTTCGTCGGGTAGTTGAGCCCAATGAAGTCGAGCCGCTTGCGCTGCACCTTCTGGGCGGCGCGTTCCGGCCCGGCATGGGTCTCCATGGCGAAACCCACCAGCACCTGCCCGGGCCTGCGCCGGCGCCCCAGGCTCTCGAGAATATCCA
The DNA here is from genome assembly GCA_937983275.1 of uncultured Trueperaceae bacterium. Taxonomy (GTDB): domain Bacteria; phylum Deinococcota; class Deinococci; order Deinococcales; family Trueperaceae; genus CALKAI01. The sequence continues at coordinate 2,592 of CALKAI010000125.1, forward strand.
CGGTCGCCTCCAGCTCAACGGTGCTGGCATAGCCGCCCTTCGGAACCTTCTCACTCGCGGGAGCCTTCGGCCGCCAGTCGGCGACGGCGGCGCTCATGACCAGGATGTCGCAGGCGTCGAAGCGCCCATCGAGCGCCTCCAGCATCTGCGCAGCGGTTTCCACGCGGATGACCTCGACGCCGGCCGGGGCGGGCAGGCCGGTCGGTCCGGCGACCAGCGTCACCCGGGCACCCCGCTGGGCGGCCGCCAGAGCGACGGCAAATCCCTGCTTCCCGCTCGACGGGTTGCTGATATAGCGGACGGGGTCGATGTACTCCCGGGTGGGACCGGCAGAGACGAGCACCC
>CALKAI010000126.1 GCA_937983275.1 uncultured Trueperaceae bacterium
CCCACCAGGTGGAAGTGGCCGTCCTCGTCCTGGAGGGCGAGGTCGCCGGTCCACAGCCAGCCGTCGCGCAGCACCTCCTCCGTTGCCTGGGGCCGTTCGAAGTAGCCGCTGAACAGGTGTGGGCCGCGCAAAGTCAGTTCGCCAACCTCACCCGGGGGCACCGGCTGCCCGGCCTCGTCGCGCACCACTGCCTGGGCGTGGAGCACGGGCGAACCCACTGAGGTGGGCTTCTTCTGTGCCACATCCAGCTCGATGGCGAAGCAGTTGACGCCCGCCTCGGTCATGCCGTAGCCCTGCCTGAAGCGGATGCCGCGATCCGTGAAGCGCTGCCGCACCGCAGCCGGGCAGGGCGCGCCGCCCGAGATCGCCCAGCGGACGGCAGAGAGGTCCGCGCCCGCAAACCCCTCATGATCGGCGAGCATGCGGTACATGGTGGGGACCAGGAAGAGGATGGTGGCCCGGTGGCTCGCGGCCAGGTCGAGGTACTCGCCCGGCTCGAAGCTGTCCTGGAGGATGACCGTCGCGCCCAGATGAAGGAGCGGCGTTGTGAACGCATTCACGGCGGCGTGAAAGCAGGGGGTCGCCTGGATGACCCGGTCGTCGTCGCGCAGGCCCCAGGAGAGGACCGTGTTCACGGCGTTGTAGAAGCCCTGCCGGTAGGGCAGCATCGCCCCCTTCGGGGTGCCCGTGGTTCCTCCCGTAAAGAGGATCATCTGCGTGTCTTCCGGCGACAGGGGAACCGGGTTGGCCTGAGCCGGAGCCTGCTCGAGCCACTGCTCGAACCCGGCCAGGCGCAGCAGCCCACTACCCAGCTCGGCGGCTATCGATTCGGCCACGGGGAGACGTTCCTCGTCGGCAAGGACGAAGGCGGGGCGCACGTAGCGGGCCAGGTCGAGTTGCTCTGCCCGGCTCAACCTGTAGTTGAAGGGGGTATGGATGAAGCCGGCCTTCGCGGTGGCCATCATCAGGTCGATGTGGGCGATATGGTTTTGGGCCAGGATCGCCACCCGGTCGCCCTTGCGAACGCCGGCCGCCTGCAGTCCTGCGGCGAGCCGTTCGGCGCGTCCGTTCAGCTCCCCGTAGGTGTAGGCGCGCTCCCGGAAGATCACCGCCGTACGCTGCGGCGAAAGTTGCGCCCGGCGAGCGGCGATGTCAGGTATCACGCGGCCTCACCCCAGCGGATGCACAGGGCGTTCCACACGTAGCCGACGCCGGCGGCGACCAGTACCACGAGGTCGCCTTGCTTTAGCCGGCCCTGCTCCTGTGCCAGCTGCAGGCTCAGGAACTGGTCGACCTGGCCCAGGTGCCCGTAGTCGCGCAGGTAGATCGACTGCTCCTCCTGCAGGCCCAGCTGGTCCAGCAGGTAGCGGTGCGCGCTGGGCTTCACGTGCAGCATGGCGAGGTAGTCGATGTCGCCCGTCCCGTAGCCGGAGCGGCGGGTGGCCTCCTCGACGACGGCTACGAAGTTGTCGAGCGACTTTTGCTCCAGCCGCTCCTTCATGCCGGCGGGATCGGGGACGACCAGCCGGAAGCGGTCGGCGTTATCTCTGTTTACCGGCTCCCGGGTGCCGCCCACGGGGACGAGCACATCGAGCGAGAACGAGCCGTCGGTGCGGATGGCGCTGGAGAGGATCTCGTTCCGGCTGGCACCCCGTTGCACCACCGCGGCGGCGCCGCCGCAGCCCAGGCTGTACATGAAGCGCACGTTCGGGTCAGAGAAATCGATCAGGTCACCATTCCGGTAGCCCCCGGCAATCAGCACGGTATTCACGTGCTCGTCGCTCTTCAGCAGGTCCCTCGCCTGCTTGAGCGCGAGGACGCCCGTGCCGCACTTCTGTCCCAGGTCGTAGGCGTAGGCGTCCGTCGCGCCCAGTTCGTGGGCGAGCTTGATGCCCGCCGTCCACACCGGGTACTCCTTGTACTCCTCGGTGATGGAGATGACCACGTCGACCTCCCAGGGGTCGACTCCGGCCCGATCCAGCGCACTCCTGGCGGCGAAGACGCCCATCGCGGTGGGGTGGTCTTCGGGTCCGGGCACGGGTTTGCCCTCCAGGCCCAGCTTCTCGCGCACCACCCACTCGGGCAGGCCGCTGCGCTCCGCAATCTGCGCCGCATCGAGGCGGCCCGCCGGCACGTAGGCCGCGATCCCGGTTACGCCGATCATCGTTCGTCTCCCCCCGGGGTCTTTGCCGCACGGGGTTGCAGGCCGTTCTCGATGAGGGCGTAGATCGCCTCCATGGTCTGCTCGGAGGGGTCTTCCTCACGCCAGATCGCGTAGCGGAGTCCCAGGAAGTGGGCGATGCCCATGAGCGCCCAGGCCTGCGCCTCGGCGTCGCCCTGCCGGACCTCGCCGCGCTGCTGGGCGCCGCGCAGGCCCTGCGCGTAGGAGGTTGCCAGGGTCTCGTAATACTCGCGGTAGATGCGGTCGTCGACGAACTGCGCTTCCATTACGACCTTGTAGAGGTTGGGGTGGGCGCGCGCAAACTCGATGAAGGCGCGCAGGCCCAGCCGTTCCTGCTCGAGGCGGTCTCTGGCCCCTTCGGTCCTGCTGCTCAGGAAGCGGCGCAGTTCGCGGCCCATCCTGCGCACCAGCTCGCGCAGCGCGTCCTCCTTGGAGGGGAAGTAGAGGTAGAAGGTTCCCTGCGCTACGCCGGCGCGGCGGGTGATGCTCGAGATCGAGGCAGAGTGGTAACCGCTCTCCCCGAACTCCAGCTCGGCCGCGCGCAGGATCTTGCGCCGGGTTGATACACCACGGGATGTGGTGGGTGACGGTAGGTACGACAAGGAGCTTCCTCCCTTGGGTTCGCCTGCTGCCCGGCAAGTGAGACCAACCTGACTACTGATTCAGATGTCAGGATGGTAGGCGACCGTACAAACCGCCGTCAAGCGGAGCGGGCGTTGTACCTGCAGCCAAGGCCAGGCGGGATCGCGTCCCTGAGACTGTTTCCTGCAGGGCGGCAGCTCCCCCCGTCTCAAGTCCGGAATGCAGCCGGGCCCCGGCCGGTCATCAGGGCGCAGGAACCCACAGTAGCGGCTGTGGCGTTGTGCTTTAAGGGGGAAGGAATGGGGGAGGTCGCATGGGATTGCTCGATGACAAGGTCGCGATCGTCACAGGTGCCGCCTCGGGGATAGGCCGGGCGACGGCGCTGGCATACGCCCGCGAAGGGGCCCGTGTGGTCGTTGCCGACCTGGACGAGGAGCAGGGACAGAAGGTCGTGGGCGAGGTCGAGGAGGCCGGCAGCGAGGCGTTCTTCAGGCGCACCGACGTGGGCGATCCGG
>CALKAI010000127.1 GCA_937983275.1 uncultured Trueperaceae bacterium
GCAGCTTCCGGTAGCCATACTCGTTACCAAGCTCGTCGGTCAGGCGGCGCAGGCCAGGCTCAAGCCGCACCACCCTGCGGGAAATCAGCTCGGCACCAAGCTCCTCGACGCCAAAGATGATCTCCTCTTCACGCTCGCCCTGCCACAGGCCCTTGCTGAGCGCCGGCCGCTGGTAGGGCCCCTCGGGCTCGCTGCCGAACAGTACGATGCGCGCGTCCCCGTCGAGGTCGCGGATCGCCTGCGCAGCGGTGAAGGCCGCCATGCCGGCGCCCACGATGGCGTAGTCGATCTCGGTCATTCGCCTACGACGTTACACTCTCGCCCCGCGCTGCCGGGCCAGGCGGGTAACGGCCGCACCTTTGTGTAGTCGACCGCCGCCCTGGTTGCGGAAAAGCGAAGTGCTGCACGTGCTAAACTTTCCGCAATCCAAATCTGGATAGTGGTCGCGACCCAGTCGCTGCCAGTAACTCTCGTTCGTTGGAGGAGAAGATGCCCGAAGGCGCTACGACCCGTAAACGTTCCCCCTTCCCCCTGCTGGGACTGCTCTTCGCGCTGCTGCTGGGCCTGTTGGCCAGCAACGGTCTCGCCCAGGAGGAGTGCAGCAACCGCGGCGATCTCGACACGCTCTACTGCGATGAGGATGGCGACCTGGTGGCCGACCGTCCTGCCGACGAGAGCCAGTGGGTCGACCCGAACACTCTGATCTTCGCCTACACGCCCGTCGAGGACCCCGCCATCTACGAGGACATCTGGCAGCCGTTCATCGACCACCTTGCCGAGGTAACCGGCAAGAACGTGCGCTTTTTCGCGGTGCAGTCGAACTCGGCCCAGGTCGAGGCGATGCGCTCCGGCCGGCTCCACATAGCGGGCTTCTCTACCGGACCGACCCCCTTCGCAGTGAACCTGGCGGGCGCCGTGCCGTTCGCGATCATGGGCACCGATGAGGGCCAGTTCGGTTACACCCTGCAGGTCTACACCCGCGTCGACAGCGGCATCGACAGCATGAAGGACCTGGCAGGCAAGCGTGTCGCCCACACCTCACCGACCTCGAACTCAGGCAACCAGGCGCCCCGCGCGCTCTTCCCCGAACTGGGCATCGTTCCCGACGAGGATTACGAAGTGGTCTACTCGGGCAGCCACGACCAGTCGATGCTGGGCGTTGTCGCCGGCGACTACGACGCCGCGCCCGTCGCTTCCGAGGTCGTCGACCGCATGGCCGACCGCGACCTGTACGACCCGGAGGAAGTGAAGATCATCTACGAATCGGACTCCTTCCCGACCACCTCGTACGCCTACGCGCATAACCTGCACCCGGATCTGGCCCAGAAGATCGAGGAGGCCTTCTTCTCCTTCGAGTTCGCCGGAACCGCCCTGGGTGAGGAGTTCGCGGACGTCGACCGCTTCATCCCCATCACCTACCAGGAGCACTGGCAAATCATCCGCACCATTCAGGAAGCCAACGGGGTCGAGTACACCCAGCAGGGCCTCGAAGCCGAGTAAGGAGAATCTGGACAGCGGGCGAGCCCTCGGCAACCTGCCGGGGGCTCGCCCGTTCCTCGTAAGAATCATGAACAGCAGGAATGCACTGGTCATATCTGATCTCGTAAAGCGGTATGGGTCCGGCGACGTCGTCCTGGACCACCTCAATCTCGAAGTGGAAGCGGACGGCATAACGGCCGTCATAGGCTCCTCGGGCGCCGGGAAGAGCACCCTGCTGCGCTGCATCAACCGCCTCGTGGAGCCCACCTCGGGCTCCATCCACCTGGGCAGCGTCGACC
>CALKAI010000128.1 GCA_937983275.1 uncultured Trueperaceae bacterium
ACCCCGATGCCGTCCTCGCCCATGCTGGCCTCGACGGTGGCGGCCAGGGGCGTACCGGCTACCTCGACCAGCACGCGACCCTGCGCCTCGCCGGTGAGCCGGGAGCCGGTGACGAGCCGCGCCTGGCCGCTCTCCAGCAGGCCGCCCGGCAGGGCAACGCCCTGGAGGGCGAGTATGACCTCCTGAGCCGCGCCCTCCTCGGGGGTTACGGAGGTGGTGAAGGTGCCGCCGTTGGCGACGCCCAGGAGCGTCATGGTGAGGCCGCGCGAGCTGTTCCAGCCGAACTCGGTTTCGAACTCTGCGAGGTCCACCGGGATGCCGCTCACGCTGGCCTCGCCGCTGCCCCGGCCGCTGCCGCTCAGGGTGAACTGGTCCCAGCCGCTGCCGCTAAGTTCGTAGCGGGCGTCGCCGGAGAGCTGCGCATCCACGGGCAGTTCGGGCGCGAAGGTGGCAAGCAGCTGTGCCAGGCCTGCGTTGCCCGTGCCGCTGGCCTGCCAGTTTTCGGCCGGGACGTTCACCTGCGCCTCGACCTGCGCCCGGCCGCCCATGATGTCGCCGGTGAGGGAGGCGTTCACCAGCCCGCCATCGAAGCGCACCGGGCCCGACACGCGGGTGGCGTGGAAGTTCTGGAAGAGCACCTCGCCGTTCTGGAGCTGCAGGTCGGCGTAGAAGCCGGTCTCGGCGTTGTAGGCCAGCCGGCCCGAAGCGGTGCCGGCCTCCACGTGCGGCCACCAGTGGTTCACCAGGCTCAGGCTCGCGTCCTGCACGACCGCCTGCACCTCGTCGAACCCGTCGTTCACCGCGCCCTCGAGGCTGCCGCTGCCCAGCGGGGTAAGCAGGGTACCGGCGAAGATTATGCGCCCCGAATCCTGGCCCAGGCTCACGTCCGTCACGCTCAGGTCGGGCAGGTCCCAGGGCACGCCGCCGACATCCAGGGCGACCCGTTCCACGCCCAGTTCGCGCAGCCGCGGGACAATCGATGGCCCGCCGCCGCCACCCTCGGGCAGCTCGAGCTGCGAGGTGTCGAGCTCACCGGAAACGCCCTCGATGAAGGCAGAGAACGGCAGCTCCCCACCCAGCAGCCCTGGCAGGAAGTAGCTGACCTCGAGGCGCTCGACCGCAATGTCGGCACCCGGTCCTGTTATCTGTGCGTCGTGGAGGGTGACGCCGCGCCAGGCGTAGCCGCTGGCGGTGTCGTACTCCAGCGTGTAGCCCGTGTTGGCGACGAATCCCTGCACCTGGGAGAGCAACCAGTTGCGGCCCGGGCCTGTTGCGGGTAGCAACAGGATCAGGAGCAGCGGCAGTGTCAGGAGTGCCGGGAGTATCCAACGGCGCAAGTACATCAGTCCCAAGAGTCCCCGTTTGCTGCGCGCAGTTGATCCCCGCCCGGTCGGGCCAGCAAGACGCGCGTCGTGTCAGTCGGAGGATAGCACCGAAATGCCCGATCTCGCGTTAGCATGCGGCGTGGAGAACGAAGGAAAGGTAAGGCTAACCGCACTCGTCAGTGGCACCGTGCAGGGTGTCGGCTTCCGCGAGTTCGTGCGGCGGCACGCCCTGGACCTGAACATCAGCGGCTATGTGGAGAACCTCGACGACGGCAGGGTGGAGGTGGTCGCCGAGGGCGCCAGGGAGGACCTGGAGCTGCTGCTGGTGAAGCTGCAGATGGGCCCGGCGCACTCCGAGGTGCAGGACATCCAGTCGCAGTGGGGCGAGGGTGGCGAGCTGACCGGCTTCTATGTCTACTGAGTTCCCTGTGCCCGCACCGCTGACCGCAGCCGAACTGGAGTCGGTGCCGGGCGTCCTGGGCAAGATCTCCCGCGAGCGGGCAGAGGATTACGCCGGGACGAACGCAGCCGCTTCCGCAAAGGCTGCCGGGCGGGCCGGCTTCCGGGAGGCGCTGCTGAAGCCGGGGCTCAGCATCATCGCCGAGGTGAAGCGTTCCAGCCCCTCCCAGGGCGCCATCGCGCCTCTCGACCCGGTGGAGGCTGCGAAGCAGTACGAGGCGGGCGGCGCGGCGGCGCTGAGCGTGCTCACCGAGCCGCGCCACTTCGGCGGTGCACTTGAGCATCTGGAGGCGGTGGCGGGGACGGTTTCTCTGCCCCTCTTGCGCAAGGAGTTCGTGGTGCACCCCGCGCAGGTAAGCGAGGCGGCCGCCAAAGGTGCGAGTGCAGTGCTGCTGATCGTGGCCGTGCTGGGCGAACACACCGCCAGCTACGTGAGCTATGCGGAGTCGCTGGGCCTCGACGCGCTGGTGGAGGTTCACGACGAGCGGGAGCTGGAGATCGCCCTGCGCAGCGGCGCGAGAATCATCGGGGTGAACAACCGCGACCTGCGCACCCTCGAGATCGACCTGGGGAACGCCCCGCGGCTCATCGCCAGGGCGCGCGAGGAGGGCTTCGCGGACGTGCTGGTGGCCGAGTCCGGCTACCGCGAAGCAGCCGAACTGCAGGAGCTGAAGGGCGTCGCGGACGCCGTGCTGGTGGGAACCAGCCTCGCGGGGTCCGGTGACCTTACCGGGGCCCTGCGGAGGCTAAGCTTATACTTTGCCCCATGAGTTCAACCGTCACTGAGAACATCCGGCTGCACAAGCTGGCGAACGGCCTCACGCTCGTCTACGAGCCGATGCCGTGGCTGCGCAGCCTGAGCATGTCCGTGCTGCTGCCCGTGGGCTCGATAAACGACCCCGTGGGCGAGGAGGGCAGCGCGAACGTGCTGTCCGAATGGCTGGGGCGCGGGGCCGGCGAGCTGGGCTCGCGCGAGTTCAACGACCGGCTCGAGGGCCTGGGCGTGCGGCGCGGCGGCGGTGCCGGCCGCGAGGCGATGAGCGTAAGCGCCTCCATGCTCGCGCAGGAGCTGCCCAACGCCTTCCCGCTCCTGGCAGACATGCTGCGCCGGCCGCAGCTGAGCGACGACCAGTTCGCCAGCTCGCGCGAACTGGCCATCCAGGAGCTCGCCTCGCTGGACGACTCGCCCGGCCAGAAGCTGGGCGAGGCCCTGAACGCCCGCTTCTTCAGCAGCGCGCACGGCCGCAGCCCCTACGGGACGATGGAGGGCCTCGCCGGCCTCACGCCCGACTCGGTCCGCGCCGATTTCGAGCGGCGCTTCACGCCCCAGGGCACCATCGTCGCTGCTGCCGGCGGCGACGAGTGGGAGCGGCTGGTGGAGCTGACCGAAGCCCACTTCGGCGACTGGCAGGGCGAGCCCGCCGCCAGCGAGCCGGCGCGCGCAGGCGAGCCGGGGCGCTTCCACGTCGAGGAGGACACCTCGCAGGTGCAGATCGGCATCGCCTTCCCCAGCCTCGAGCCCACCCACCCGGACTGGTACAAGCACTCGCTCGCGCTGGGCGTGCTCTCCTCGGGGATGGGCAGCCGCCTGTTCAGCGAGGTGCGCGAGAAGCGCGGCCTCGTCTACATGGTCTTCGCGGCCGCCCGCGCGGTGCGCGGCTTCGGTTACGTCATTGGCCGGGCGGGCACCACGCCGGAGAAGGCCACGGAGACGATCGACGTGATGCTCGCCGAGTTCAACCGGCTGCGCGAAGGCGTAAGCGAGGCCGAGCTGGAGCGCTCCAAGACCGGCAGCCTCTCGCAGCTGGTCATGCAGGGCGAGTCGAGCGGGGCGCGGGCTAGCGCCCTCACGACCGACATGCTCCTGCGCGGGGCGCCCCGGTCGCTGGACGAAGCCAGGGAGCAGGTGGCCCGGCTCACGTTGGGGGATGTTAATGGGTACCTGGGTTCTCTGCCTGCTCCCCAGCCGCTGATAGTCACCCTGGGCAAGGGCGAGGGATTCCAATGAAAGAACTGACCTTCCAGCAGGTTCAGCTGGACAACGGCCTCACCGTCATCGGTGAGCTGAACGAGAATGCCAAGAGCTTCGCGGCCGGCTACTTCGTGAACACCGGCGCGCGCGACGAGAGCGCCGCGATCGCGGGGGTCTCCCACTTCCTCGAGCACATGATGTTCAAGGGCACCGAGCGCAGGACGGCCGAGGACATCAATCGCGAGTTCGACGAGATGGGCGCCCGCAACAACGCCTACACGAGCAGCGAGCACACCGTCTACTTCGGCGCGGTGCTCCCCGAGCAGCAGCCGCGCATCCTCGACCTGCTGAGCGACATGATGCGGCCCACGCTGCGCCAGGACGACTTCGACATCGAGAAGCAGGTGATCCTCGAAGAGATCGCCATGTACGAGGACCGGCCCAGCATGCGCGTGTTCGACACGGGCAACGAGCGCTACTTCAACGGCCACCCGATGGGCAACAGCGTCCTGGGCACGCCCGCGACCATCACGCCGCTGCAGCGCGAGCAGATGCTCGACTACTTCCGCGCCCGCTACGCTCCCAACAACCTCGTCGTCGCCCTCTCCGGCAACTACGATTGGGACGCGGCCGTGCGGCAGCTGGAGGAGCTCACCGCCGGCTGGGAGCCGCAGGAGACAGGCAGAGACCACCCGCCCGCCACCCCCAAGACCGGCTTCGACGTCATCGAGGACGGCAAGCTGAAGCGGGTGCACATGGGCCTGTGGGCGCCGGGCCTGAGCGCCCAGGACGACCGCCGGTACGCCGCGGCGCTGCTGGCGAACGTGCTGGGTGACAGCAGCGGCAGCCGCCTCTACTGGGAGCTGGTCGACAGGGGCCTGGCCGACATGGCCGAGCTGTGGCACGACCCGGCCGACGGCATCGGCATGTTCAACGGTTACCTCTCGGCCGCACCCGAGCGGGCCCAGGAGGTCCTCGAGATCGCCCGGGGCGTGCTGCGCGACGCGAAGAGCAACCCGCCCAGCGAGGAGGAGTGGGAGCGCGCCCAGAAGAAGCTGGCCACCGGCGTGACCCTGCAGTCCGAGACGCCGTTCTCGCGGCTCATGTCGCTGGGCACCGCCTTCCTCTACAACCGCGCCTACCAGAGCGCCGGCGATGTGCTCGCGAAGGTGCTGGGCGCCCGCCGCGAGGACGCCATCGAGCTGCTCGCCCAGGGCGTGCTCGACGAGCTGTACGTGCTGCAGCTGGGACCCGCGGCGGTTCCTGCCGGCAACGGGGCTGCCTCTCAGGTGGGGACGGGTGCGGGTTGACGCGCCGGCTGCTGCTGGCGCTGCTGACCGGCCTGCTCCTTTACGGTGGCGCCGCGGCCCAGTCCCAGGAGGGCGACGGCGAGACCTTCAGCGGCCTCACCGTCGTCTCCTACGGCGAGCAGGAGGTCGACCTCTTCACGGGCGCGACCATCCTGCCTGACGGCGGGCAAATCGTCGCCCGGGAGCACGGCGTCGAGATTGACGGCGAGCGCATCGAGTATGTCGAGGGCGACTACCTGGAGGCGCAGGGCGTCGACGTGGTCGCGAGCTTCGGCAGCGCCCGCGCGGCGGAGCTGCACATCGACCTGGCCTCGGGCAACCTGACGGCTGCCGGCGGGCTCAGCTTCAGCGCCAACGGCCAGGCGATCGAGGCGCAGGGCATGCGCTACGACGACGCGGCAAATGTGGTGAGCTTCACCGGGCCTGTGACTGGTGCCGGGCCGGAGTTCGAGGCTGCCGCTATGGTCATGGACGTAGACGGAAGCAACCTGCTCCTTCTCGCCCCGTACCGCTACCAGGATGGGCTCTTCGAGCTCACCTCGCAAGAGGAGGGAGCGATGCTGGCCCTCACCCGGGTCGGGGATGAGGAGCAGGGCGGGGGCAGCTACCGTGCATCGAGCAGCGTCAGTCCGGAGCTGCTCGAGAGGCTCGGGGCCTACCTGCCGTAGAGACGAAACTACCGATGGCCAGGCTCTTTACCGTTCTCCTCACACTGTTGCTCACTGCGGGCGGGTTTGCCGGGGCGGCGCAGCTGCCCGCTCCCGATGCGCCCGAACTGCTCAGCTGCGAGATGGGTGCCGCACCCACGGCCCTCACCATCGAGGGGCTGGGCCGCGCCTACTTCGAGGATTTCGAGAGCGACACCGGCGCCGGCACGGCGCTGCTCTTCGGCAACGTGTGCATCGAGGCGCAGGACGGCAGCTGGCTGGTGCGCGCCGAGCAGGTGCAGCTGGAGGGCCTGGGTACGGACTCGGGCGTGCGGGGCAGCATCGAGCGGGCCCTGCTGCGGACGGGCGGCTGGGTGGCGCGCAGCCAGCACCTGGAAATCGACGGGCGGGGCTTCACGCTGGGCTCGGTGGAGTTCGCCGGTCGGGGCTTCAGCGGGGAGGCCCTGCGCCTCCAGGTCTCCCGCGAGACCGCGCAACTGGACGCCTGGGACGTCGCCATGAGTGGCGCGGGCATGGAGTTCCGGGCGCGCACGGCCACCCTGGGCGAGAGTGACGCCGACCTGCGGGACGTGAGCATCACCACCTGCGACTGCCCGGGCGAGCCGCTCTACACGGTGGACGGCAGCGCCGCGCGGCTCGATCTGGGCCGGGAGAGCCTCATTCTCGAGGGCGGCCAGCTGAACCTGCCGGGGGCGCGGATTGGCCTGCGGCAGGGGTTCGAGCTCTCGGCCGGGACCTTCGAGGAGCTGTCGCTGCCCGTGTCGTTCGAGTTCGGCGGTGGCAACGGCGAGGGGCTGGGCGTGATCGTGCCCGACCTGAAGCTGGGCGAGGGGCTCACGGCCGAATTCGGCCTGCTGCACCTCTTTGCCCAGGACCCGGTGCGGCCGTTCGGGCTGCTGCGCTACAGCGAGGGGGACGTGAGCTTCACCGTAGGGGCCGGCCGCGAGGGTCCGGTCTCGCGGTTCGAGCTGCGCAGAACGCTCGCCGACACGGTGCGCCTGGGCTTCCTGGTGCGCAACCGCCACGAGCCCGATTTCCACTACCTGCACGAGGGTGTGCTGAGCGCCAACCTGGTGCCCTACGCGCTGGACATGCCCGGCCGTACCCGCCTGACCTTCGACGCGGGCGCGTTCGTTGCGGCCAGCGCCCAGACGCCCTCCTCGGGGACCGTCGCCGGCGCCCGGGTCGGCGTTAGCGGCGGCACCCAGTTCGACATCACCCTGGGCCAGGGCGCGACCTACACCGCCGACGCCGACGCCCAGTTCACCGTCTACCCTGACCTGGACGCGTCGCAGTACGGGGTGACCCTGCGCAACCGCCTGCGCTACAGCCAGTCGCCGCTGACGGTGAGCGTCGAGCACCGGCGCCGCTGGACCGACTCGGGCTCGCCCTTCACCACCCGCCTGGACCGGCTCACGCCGCAGCACACGCTCACGGCCGCCGGCACAGTGGCCGGCGTGATCGAGGGGGTGGGCGACGCGGATCTGCAGCTCAACTTCGGCTACGACCTGCTGCGCCTGAATGAGGCAGAGTACGGCGGTCTCACCCGCCTGGGCGCCTCTGCCGGCCTGAAGCGGCCGCTGGCCGGCAACTGGACGGGTACGGCCCGGGCGAGCGTCGAGCTTGCAGGCATGCTCGACCCCGATCCTGCGGGGCGGCGCGACGGCTACGCGCAGCTGGACGTTGGCGCCAGCGGCGGCGAGTGGGAGCTGGGCGCCCGCGCCCGCTACGCTCTGCGGCCGGGTGAGGAGGGCTTCGACCTCCTGGAGGCCCGCGCGGCCGTGCCCCTGGAGCTGGGCGAGGTGACCCTCACGCCCTTCCTGGCGCTCGACTTCGCGCCGCTCGTCTGGGAGGACGAGGGGATCGGCATCTCCGGCCACGGCGTGATCGTCACCTGGGCGTCCTGCTGCGGGACGCTGCGGGTGGGCTACCGCCAGCAGGCCGACAAGTTCGTCACCGAACTCTCGGTCGCCCTCGAGGATTGACCGCCGGGCAGGTCGCCGGCCATGAGGTCGTATACTCTCTGCTGGGCCGCACGGCGGCCTTTTTCATTGTGAAGAGAGTCGACAAATACCTACTGGGCCAAAGCCTCCCGCCGCTGCTCTTTGGCCTGCTGCTGTACAGCACCCTGGCGGTCATCAGCACCACCCTGCCGCGCCTGCAGTGGATGATCGGGGTGCCCATCCCCGAGCTGCTGGCCTGGCTGGGCCTGCTCTACCCGAATGCGATCGTGCAGACTCTGCCCATCGCGGTGGTGCTGGCGGTGCTCCTGGCCTTCGGCCGGCTCGCTTCCGACCGTGAGCTGCTGGCGATGCAGGCCGGCGCCATCTCCCTGGGGCGGGCGAGCCGCGTTTTCGTGCTGCTGGGCCTGCTGGCTGCGGGCGGCTCGCTGGCGCTGAACCAGTGGGTGCTGCCCTGGGCGAACGCGCAGGTGGGCGCCCTCTACTGGCAGCTCACCTCCAACTCGAGCGGCCTGTGGCGGCTCTCCGGCAGCAGCCTGCCCGTCGACAACCTGACCATCCATTTCGACCGGGTCGACCGGGCGACGGACGAGGTGTTCGACGTGCGCATCGAGCGCTGGGACGGGCGGGCGGCGACGATCGTTTTCGCCGAGCGGGCCCGCTTCGAGGAGCGGGGGCTGCGGCTGTTCGGCTACAGGACGGTGGGGGTGGATTTCGGGGCCCTCGACCAGCCGGGGGACGACGCCCAGGAGCTGCTGGGCCGGCTGGTGCGCAGCGAGACGCGCGGCGCGGGTCCGGAGAGCGGCCTGCTGCTGACCCTCTCTGCCTCGCAGGATGAGCTGGTGACGCGCTTCTCGGAGGGCGGCTTCAACGACACCCGCTCCATCACCGGGTCGTACGAGGCGTGGCAAAACGAGGCGCTGCCGGCGCAGGAGCGCAGGACGGCGCACGTGCTGTTCCACCGGCAGCTGGCCGAGCCGTTCGCCTCCCTCGTCCTCCTCCTCGTCGCCATGCCGCTGGCGCTCAAGTACGCGCGCGGCCGCGGCGTGGCGTTCGGGCTGTCGCTGGTGGTGACGCTCGTCTGGTACCTGCTGCTCACCCTGGGGCAGCTGTGGGCGCAGGCGGGCACCCTGCCGGTGCCGCTGGGCGTGTGGCTGGCGAACATCGTGCTGGGCATCACCGGGCTGGTGCTCATGTCCCGGCGGGCGGGTCCCGCATGAGTGGTTCCAGCGTTCGTCGCCTCAGGCGGGAAATGCGTCAGGGACGGGTGATAGACTAACTCTTCCATATGGAGACCCTGCGCGCCAGCCTGAGCAAGAGTATCGACTACCTGCCTGAGAAGCATCAGGAGAAGGTCTTTCGCGCCTTCGACCTTGCCAATGAGGCGCACGAGGGCATGCGCAGGCGCTCCGGCGAGCCGTACATCACCCACCCGGTCGCGGTAACGACGATTCTGGCCGAGATGCGCATGGACGTCGACGCCCTCGCCGCCGGCCTCCTGCACGACACCGTCGAGGACACGGACGTCACCTTCGAGCAGATCGAGGAGGAGTTCGGCGAGGCGGTGCGCCGCATCGTGGAGGGGGAGACGAAGATCTCCAAGCTGGCGGTGCGGGTCTACGCCGATGAACAGGCAGAGAACCTGCGCCAGATGCTCCTCGCCATGGTCGGCGACGTGCGCATCATCCTCGTGAAGCTGGCCGACAGGCTGCACAACATGCGCACCCTCTCCAGCATGCCGCCCGACAAGCAGGAGCGCATCTCGCGCGAGACGCTGGAGATCTTCGCGCCGCTGGCGCACCGCCTGGGTATCAACCACATCAAGAACGAGCTGGAGGACCGCTCCTTCTTCTACCTGGAGCCGGAGCGTTACCGGCAGCTGGAGCGCAACGTGCGCATGCGCCAGGCCGAGCGCGAGGCGTACGTCCGGGAGTCCGTCGAGCTCCTCCAGGACCGGCTGCAGATCGAGGGCCTGTGCTTCGAGCTGGCGGGCCGCTCCAAGCACCTCTACAGCATCTACCGGAAGATGGTGCGGGACGGCAAGAACCTCGACCAGATCTTCGACCTCATGGCGATCCGCACGATCATCGACCCGCAGTCGAGCAGTGAGCTGTCCGACGAGGACCAGGAGAAGAGCGTGTGCTACCGGGCGCTGGGCATCGTCCACTCGCTGTGGACGCCCATCCCGGGGCGCTTCAAGGATTACGTGGCGGTGCCCAAGCCGAACGGCTACCAGTCGCTGCACACCACGGTGATTGGCCTGAAGGGCCAGCCGATCGAGGTGCAGATCCGCACGCGCCGCATGCATGAGGTCGCCGAGTTCGGCGTCGCCGCCCACTGGGCCTACAAGCAGGGCATCGAGGACACCGACGAGATCCAGAAGCGCCTGAGCTGGATGCAGCAGCTGCTCGACGTGAACGATACGGCCGAGAGCGCCGGGGCCTTCATCGACGCCGTCAAGAGCGACCTGCTCTCCGAGCGCGTGCTCGTCTTCACCCCGGCCGGCGACGTGATCAACCTGACGCGCGGCTCGACGCCCATCGACTTCGCCTACGCGGTGCACACCGAGGTGGGCCACCGCTGCGTGGGCGCGCGCGTGAACGGCGAGATCGTCTCGCTCAGCTACGAGCTGAAGACGGGCGACCGCGTCGAGATTCTCACGAACCGCTCGAAGAACTACGGCCCCAGCCCCGACTGGATCAAGATCGCCGCCACCCGTAGCGCGAAGCAGAAGATTCGCCACTACTTCCGTCTGCAGGAGCGCCAGGAGCAGCTGGAGAGCGGCCGCCGCACCCTCGAGCGCGCCCTGCGCCGCAGGCACCTGTCGGTGGCGCAGTACGCCACCAAGTCGAAGCTCGACGAGGCGGCCACGAAGCTCGTTGATGGCGACAGCGCCGACGACCTCTACCTGGCGATGGCCGCCAAGCGGCTGCAGCCCAAGCAGGTGCTGCAGGTGCTGGCACCCGAGCATGTTCCCACGGCCACGGCTGTGGCGCCGCCCCAGCAGGGGACGGGGAAGAGCCTCTCGGGTGTGCTGGTCGAGGGCATCGACGCCCCGGCGAAGCTCGCCCAGTGCTGCGCTCCCGTTCGTGGTGACGACATCATCGGCTACATCACCCGCGGCCGCGGCGTGACCGTGCACCGGCTCGACTGTCCGAACGTGAAGCACCTGATGATGGAGCAGGGCGAGCGGTTCATGAACGTGAGCTGGGATTCGCCGTCGGGCGAGCTCTTCCCGGTCGACTTCGAGGTCATCGGCATCGACCGGCCCGGCCTGCTGAAGGACGTGCTGGACGTTATCGCAGAGATGAACAAGAGCGCCTCCCGCATCGCCGCCGACGTGCAGACCAACAACGCCCGCATCCATTTTCGCGTCGACGTGAAGGACCAGGGCGAGATCGATTACATAAAGTCGAGCGTGGGCCGGGTGTCGGATGTGACCGAGGTTTACCGCTCCCGCCCCGGCCTCAAGGCCTAGTACGGATTATCCGAGGCGTACGTAGTCCGGGGATACGTCCTGTTGCGGCGCGCATTGCTACCTTGGCGCCTATGGCTAAGCGTGTGTCTGTTCTGTTCGTGTGCCTGGG
>CALKAI010000129.1 GCA_937983275.1 uncultured Trueperaceae bacterium
AGGAGCTGGACAGTCTGATCGACGAGCTGGAGTCCCGCTAGCGGGCCCGGCTGTACTGGTACGAGGGGGGATAACGTGAAAAAGTTTCTTGGAGCCGTAGCTTTCCTGGCGGTGCTGGCCCTTGGCACAGCCCAACAGCAGGGTCAGCAACAAACGCCGGGACAGCCAGGGCAGCAGCCACTGGAGCAGTGGAACCAGCCCAACGACACGCAACCAAGCCAGGCGGCTGTCCGCTTCGCCCATCTCGTCGTCCAGGGGGAGGAGTATGACGTCCTGATAAACGGCCAGCCCCTCATGGAAGGCGTGTCGGCCGGGCGCATAAGCGATTACCTGCTGCTGCCCGAAGGCAGTTACACCTTCGAACTGGTGCCTGCCGGAGGCGGCCAGCAGGAGACAGAGCCGCAGGAGCAACCCGAAGAAGCAGAGGACCAGGCGCAGCCTGAGACCGACACCGGCACCGCCCAGCCTCTTGCTACCTTCGAGGGGCAGCTGGAGCCGGGCAGCTACTACACCCTGATCGCCACGCAGGCCAGCAGCCAGGCCGGCCAGGAGGACATGCCGGCTGGCCAGGAGGCACCCGGACAGCAGGCACAGCAGGACCGGCCGCAGCAGGATCAGGATGATCCTCAGCAGCCTGGCCAGGACCAGGCCGAAGAGGCCCAGGAAGGGGAGCAGCAGGAGCTCTCCAGCGAGCTGCAGGGCGCACTCGAGGACGCCCGTGAGGCGGTCGAGGAGGAGAGCGAGGACGCGCGCGAGACGGTCTCGCAGGCCATAGAGCTCGTGGGGCAGGAGCTCGAGGAGGTCGAGGATCCCCAGGGGCAGCAGGCAAGCCTGTTGCGCTCGACCCTCGACTCGCTCGAGGAAGCCGAAGAGGCCCTTGCCGACGACGACTACGAGGCCGCCGGTGAGGCCCTCGCCCAGGCGGGACAGGCCAGCCCTGAACAGGATTCCGATGGCCAGCCTGACGGACAGGCAGCTGACGAGGAGCCCGCCGCGCAGGATGCCGAACAGGAAGAGGCACAGCCCGAGGGGCAGGACACCGGCGAACAGCAGCCCCAGGTTGAGCTGCAGATCATAGAGGACCAGGTGCAGGTGGCGCCCGCCGGACTCGCCTTCGTGCGCTTCGTGCACGCCGCCACGGACCTGGACAGCGTCAACTTCGTGATGGCGGCCCAGCAGGAGAACCAGGAACCCGGCCAGCAACAGGAGCAGCAGCAGGACGCGCAGCAGCAGCCGGAAGAGGAGCAGCAGGAGCAGGACGCCCAGCAGCAGGAGGGCCAGGAAGCACAACAGGAGGCAGAGCAGGACGCCCAGCAAGAGTCAGCCGGGGACGCACAAGCGGCACAGCAAGGTGAGCAGCAGCCTGCCCAGGACGTAGCGGCGGGCACCATCCTGCTCACCATCGAACCCAGGCATGCGGCCGATGCCAGCGTGCGCATAACCGGGCCCGATGGCTTCAACCGGGAGCAGGACGGCGAGGGCGAAGTGAGCGGACTCGAGGCTGGTACCTACGTGGTCACCGCCACCAAGCAGAGCTACGAGCCCGCAACCACGACCGTGAATGTCAGCGAAGATGCCGGCGCGCACGCTCAGCTGAACCTGGAGCGGCTCCCCGATGCAGGCCCGCCGCCCCTGGAGAACGCCCGCGTGATCAGCTCCGAGGTCTCCTACGCCGAGGGCGGCGAGTACCAGCCGCTCGAACCCACCACCTACAGCGCACAGGTGCAGGCGGCCCAGGGCGACCAGGTCTCCCTCGAGCTGCACGGCATCACCCTGCGGCCCGGGGTGACCTACACAATCTTTGCCTTCGGCTCGCAGGAAACCGAGGATGGCCTGCAGGCGCTCGTGCGCGTCGACGCGATCGCAGTGCAGCAGCAGGCACCCGAGGAGACACTCCAGCAGGTCTCCGGCGGCGCCGCCGCCGCAGCTGGCGAGCAGGAGTCCGATGCGACCACCGCCCCGGACAGCGAAACGGGACCTGCTGACCCGTTCGGTGACGAGGAACCTGATCCCGCCCAGGTAGTGGGCGACGACGAAGAGCAGGAGGCAACCGAAGCGGAGCAGGACGAGCCCGACACCGAGCCCCAGGACGAGCAAGAGGAGGAGGACGGACCGGAGCTGAACGGGGACGGCGAAGCCGGCCCCCCGGGAGAGGAAACACTGTAAACTGTCCTTCGGAGCGCGGGTCGCCCATCGTCCCCACACTATTTTTCCTGCGGCCCGCAATCCAATACTGAAAACGAACCCATGACGGGAGGAGCGAGATGCTCTTCCCGTTTTTCATCGAACCTCCCACCTGCAGCGCCGGCACGGTAAAGTTAGCGGGATGGTCCACTTCCACAACGTGACGAAGACCTACCCGCGAACCCATACGCACGCCCTCAAGGGCGTCGACTTCCGGATTCGCAAGGGCGAATTCGTTTACATTACGGGCCACTCGGGGGCCGGCAAATCAACTCTTCTTTCGCTCGTCCTGCGCCGCATCCAGCCGACACAGGGCGGCGTCTACATCCTTGGTCAGGATCTCGCCAAGGTTCGCGAGTCGAAACTGCCGTACCTGCGCCGCCGTATAGGCATGGTCTTCCAGGACCACCGGCTGCTGCCGAACATGAACGCGCTGGAGAATCTCGTGTTCACGCTGCGGGCGGTGGGCGAACGGGGCAACCTGGAACAACGTGCCCTCATGGCCCTGCGTCAGGTTTCGCTGGCGCACAAGCGCAAGGCCTACCCGATCGAATTGTCGCTGGGGGAGCAGCAGAGGATCGCCATTGCGAGGGCGCTCGTCACCAACCCGCCGCTGCTGCTCTCCGACGAGCCCACCGGGAACCTCGACCCGGACACTTCGTGGGAGATCCTCGAACTGCTGAATGACGTGAACATCAAGGGCACCACGGTGATCGTCGCCACCCACTCCCGCGAACTCGTGGAGAGGCTGCGCCGGCGCACGCTGGTGTTGCGCAACGGCGAACTCGTGAGGGACGACGAAAAGGGCGGCTACTCCCTGTGAGCCGGCTGCGCCTGCTCGCCTGACCATGGGTTGCAGCCGGGAGTGCAGCGGGCCGGCTACAGCTGCAGGAGCGAGTAGCCCAGCCGTTCGCTGGACACGATCAGCTCCATGTACTGTTGCCGGCCCAGCGCATCGATCATCGCGAATGACTGCTCGCTGTTGACGTAGATTCCATCCTGCATTTTCGCGTGTCCGTACACGCCGAAGCGGTGCCCCGTCTGGCTGAAGAGTTCCGGTTTGGTGCGCCACCACTGTGCGGCATCGGAATCGTAGTAGAAGAAATCGTCGTACTGCTGCATCCCGGGGGTGGGACCAGCGTGGGCGAAGTGGACACCGTTGATGACTATCTCCCTGGGGAAGCTCTCCAGCCAGGAGCGCAGCTGCTCAGGCAGCTCGAGACCGCCCGCCTGGGGATCGAACTCGTTGCAGGGCGTGCTCGTACGCGTCTGGATCCGGTAGTTGCCGCAAAGGGCGGCATCATCGAGATTGCCCAGGAGGACGGTGACGTTTCCCTGCGCGGCCTCGACGAAACCCTGGAGCCGGTAGAGCTCCCGGAACTGCGCCCGGGCCGCCCGGCGCAGGTGCTCCGGATTGTTGCTGTCGTAAGGCTCCACCCCTGCAGCTTGCGAGTAGGCGAGGTCGTCCCGGTAGTAGAGCAGGTCGCCCAGGCACACGACCTTGATCCTCCCGTCGCGCAATGCCGGGCTGGGCCGGTATTCACTGTCCGCGGCACCCGATGCCCTGAGCACCCGCCACAGCGTGGGCCA
The DNA here is from genome assembly GCA_937983275.1 of uncultured Trueperaceae bacterium. Taxonomy (GTDB): domain Bacteria; phylum Deinococcota; class Deinococci; order Deinococcales; family Trueperaceae; genus CALKAI01. The sequence goes on from CALKAI010000129.1 coordinate 3,775, forward strand.
GTTGCCGTGCACATCGCCTATGGCGACGATCTTCACGGCGTCGGTCTGGCCGGACTCAGGCATTGCTGCTCCCGGCCGTACCCGTGAGCAGGCCCCGCAGATTCCGATAGAGCTCCCTGGCCACCTCCGGATCGGAACCGTAGCCGCCATACCGCACCAGCAGCCGGGCCGCTTCCAGGCCCTTGCCCTCCTCCTTCAGCCGGTCCACCAGCCGGTCGATGACCTGCTGCCCTTCGGGCTTGGGTCGCTCCTGCCCTTCGCCAGGCTGGCGGGCGGCGGGTGCGACGGCCTGGGAGGCGGTCCCCTCCGGCGATCCCTGCAGCTGGTCCGGCTGCTCAGGGAGCGACTCGGGCGGCAGGAACTGGCGTTCATCCGGGTCGTACTGCGCCTCATACTCCCGGTCCGCGTCAAGCGGCGGGCGCATGCCGAAAAGCTGGGCGGCCAGCGCAAAGGCCAGGTGACTGCACTCCTGGTCGCTGCGGCCGTGACCGTAGTCGGCCACTGCAGAGCGCACCGCCTCGCCCACCCGCAGCTCGCACGCTATGCCCCCGTGGAACTGGCTGTAGCGCAGCGACCAGCCGGCCGGGCCCGCCACCTCGTCCAGCCGGGCCTGCAGGGCCTCCTGAACGAGGTAAGGCCTGACGAACGCCAGGTTGGCCTGCTCATCCACGCGGAGCAGCATCCAGCGCACGTCCTCAGGCTCAAACGGTTCGGCCAGTCGGTTTAGCGACACACCTTGCACAGCGTTCCCGAGTATACCCTGCCCCATTCCGCGTCCCGGAGGCGTGCGGGGACATCATGCGGTAATGTCTGGACATGCTGACCCTGTTCTCCGTGCCGCGATCCGTACGACCGATCGCCCTACTGCTGCTCCTCATGCTGCCGCTCTTTGTCACCGCCCAGGACGACCCGTCCGAGTTGCCGGATGCGATCCAGCAGCAGCTGCAGGATGCGCAGGAGCTGGCCGCTCCGGACAGCCGGGAAACACCCGCCGACGCCGGCGAGCAGGCGCAGCCCGAGGCAGGCGAGCCTGAGCAGGAGCAGGAAGCCCCGGCAGGGGAACCGCTGTCGGGCGACGAGGGCGAACCTGCTCCCGAAGAATCCGAAGAAACCGAAGAGCCCCTCCCCGGGGAGGACGAACGACAGGCCGGGGAAACCCCGGCCGGAGACGAGCCCCAAACACCCGACCAGCCGTCCCAGGCGCAGGAGCCGACCGCGTCCCCCGACGAGGTAACGGTGGCCCAGGACGGCGCAGTAACAGCGTTTCTGAACGGTGAAGAGCTGTGGCGCCTCGACTTCCCGGAGGGCAGCGGCGGGACAGGCGCACTGCTCGAGCTGGACGACACGGTCTGGGTGGGTCACGGAAACAGCGTCCTGGCGGTGAACCGGGACAGCGGGACGGTCGGGAAGCGGCTGCCCCTGCAGGGTCGGGTGAGCCGGCTGGACGAGAGCGCGACGGGGATCTCGGCCGTTACCGAACTGCCGGGCGGGGTGCGCCAGCGCGCAGAGTTCAGCCAGGACACGGAGCGGACCAGGGTTCGCTTTGGCATGGTGCCGGAGCTGTTCGGCTGGCTTGAGGCAGAGGCGACGGTCGACGACCCCATAGCCCGCCTCGCCCAGGACCCCACCAACCCCTACCTTCACCTCGCCGCCGCCCTGGAGCTGGAGGCAGGCAGCAGCGAACGCAACGACCGGGTAACCGCTGCCGTCCAGGCAGGCCAGACGTTCTACGACCTCTCCCGGCTCGCCCGGCTACTGCATGCGGCCGGCGAGGAAGAAGCGGCACAGGCGGCGATGGACAAGGCGCTGGCCGACTTTGCTGAGCGCGGTTACGACCCCCGCCTCATCGCGCATGCCCGCGTCTACGACCTCTACAACTTCCCGTTGACGCCCCTGCAGGAGGCGGTGGCGGCCGGCGACCTGGAGGCGGCCCGGTTCTGGGCGCCCTGGATGCAGCTGCTTGCCTCGGAGGAGGTGCCGGAGAGCAGGGAGGCGCTGCTGGGGTTCTCTGCCCTGCTCGAAGCGCAGGGTCACGGTGATGAGGCGAGGCTGTGGCGGGACCGAGCGCGGCGCAGCGTCAGCGCCTCCTCCACCGCCAGCCTGGACGCGTTCTTCATGCGCCTGGCCGGTGCGGGCTGGTACGGGGTAGCCGCGATACTGGCGGCCATCATTGGCCTTCACCTCACGCTCGTGGCCAAGTACTGGGCGCCGCAGTCGGTGACTCTGCGGCAGCGGGCGCAGGTCGGGTCGCGTTCGCGGCGGCCCTGGCTGCGGCTACTGTCCATCCGCTACTACTCGTTCACGGAGAAGCTGGTTCTCATCCTGCTGTTCGCCGTGCTGCTCGTCTTCCTGGGCCTCACTGCCTGGGACGACCGGAGCCAGGAGCGGCCGCTTGCCCTCGCCGGCGGTACGCTCGCCGGTCCGGTCGCTCAGGTCGAGCTCGACCGGCTCTCGCCCCGCGGCGAGCATGGTCAGTTCCTGCTGGGCTACGCCGCGCACGTTTCGGGCGAGGCGCAGGAGGCCGGCCAGCACTACCGGGCGGCCGGCGAGTACGCTCCGGCCCTGAACAACCTGGGCGTGCTCGAGCGGGAGGAGAGCCTCTACCAGAGCGCCCTGGAAGAGGCCCCGAACATGGCCGAGCCCGCCTACAACCTGGGCCGCACCGGCAACCCCTCGCCGTTCCACGCCGCCTACCGCGCCAACACGCCGCTGCTCGCCGTACCCACGGAGACGGACTTCCGGCTCGCTCAGGCCGGCAGCTGGCAGGGTGCGATCGCCGCTACCTTCACCAACCCGTGGCTGGCACTGCGCGACATAGACTTCTTTGGCCTGCCCAACTGGGTGTGGCTGGTGGTCCTGGCCCTGCTGTTCGTCTGGATCGCGGTGACCGTCGTGTGGCTGCTCATTCCGCGGCCGCGTTACGCCCGGAACGCCCCCCGTTCGCCCGTCTACCACGTGCTGTCGGTGCTCATCCCCGGCAGCGGCCTGGCCGACGAGGCGTGGGGCATCCTCCTCATGCTCCCCTGGGCGGTGCTGGGCGTCGACGCCCTCGCGCAGGCCCTGGGCTGGGGCAACCCGCTGGGCCTCTCCCAGCAGACGCAGCTGTGGGCGCTGGCCGCGATCTACCTCATCAACCTGGTAGCCGTGGTCATCGAGTTCATCTCCTACCGGCGGCGCATGCAGGAGCTGAAGCGGGAGGATCCGGAGCTCTACGGAACCTACCTGGGGCGGCCCGCTTGACCAGCGGCCGGGCAAGGGGGCTGCGCAGCCGCGCCGCCACCGGCCTGTCTCTGGTGTTCCTGGCAGCCCTCCTGTGGGGGGCCATTGGCCTGATCACGCCGGGAATCCTCGCCCAGGGGGTCTCCCCCATGGAGATCGCCTTCTGGCGGGCCCTGCTGGGCGGCCTCTTCTTCGTGATTCATGCCGTTGCCTCGGGGCGCATGGGTTTGCAGCGGCAGGGCGATGCCGGCCGTTTCCTGCTCTTCTCCCTGCTGGGCGTGTCCACCTTCTTTGCATCGCTGGTGCTGGCGATCGATGCGGGCGGCACCACCCTGGCGTTCATCCTCCTCTACAGCGCGCCCATCTGGGTGCTGTTCGGCGCCTGGCTGCTGCTGGGCGAGTCGCTGGGCCGCCGCAAGCTGGGGCTCGCCCTGCTGGCGGTCCTGGGAATCGTCCTGGTGAGCGGCGCCGGCGGGGACGGCGTGAACATCACGCCGGCGGCCATCGCCTGGGGCTTGCTGGCCGGTCTCTCCTACTCCTCCTACTACATCTTCGGGAAGGCGGTTCTGGAGCGTTACCGGCCGGTGACCATCTACGCGTGGATCCTCCCACTGGGCGCGCTACCGCTCCTGCCGCTCGTCACCTTTGCACCCAAGAGCGCAACCGCCTGGCTGCTCATCCTGCTGCTGGCATTCATGTCCACCTACCTCGCCTACCTGCTCTACTACTCCGGGCTGGCACAGGTCGAGGCGTCGCGCGCCGTGCTGGTAGCGACGATCGAGCCTGTTGTCGCGGCCCTGCTGGCGGCCGCCTTCCTCGGTGAGCGGCTCACTGCGATCGGCGTGCTTGGCGCCATCCTGGTGCTGGCGGCGTCCACCCTGGCGTCCGTGCCGCGCCGCGGCGCAGTTGACGATCCCGGGACCGGGCGTTAGACTCAGTATGTTTTAGCTGGCGCTGAAAGAATATTCGGCGCTTGCAGCCCATAATGTATAACTGTAACCAGACCCACACACGCGCCCGACGCCGTTAAAGCCGCTCCCCACAGAGCGGATATTCGTCGTTGGTCGCGCGGTAGTGCGGTCTGGTTTCTTTTTGGAGGCGTGATGGCAAGCGAAGTGAAGAAAGTGGTCCTGGCGTACTCCGGAGGTCTCGATACCTCCGTGATACTCCACTGGATAAAGGAGCAGTACGGCGCCGAGGTAATTGCCTTCACCGCCGACATAGGCCAGGGCGAAGAGGTCCAGGAGGCGAAAGAGAAGGCAATCAGGACGGGCGCCTCGAAGGCGTACGCCGACGACCTCACCGACGAGTTCGTAAGCGAGTTCGTCTTCCCTGTACTGCGCGCCGGCGCCGTCTACGAGACCTACTACCTGCTGGGCACCTCCTTCGCACGGCCGCTCATCGCGAAGCGGATGATCGAGATCGCCAAGGCAGAGGGCGCCGACGCCATCGCCCACGGCGCCACCGGCAAGGGCAACGATCAGGTGCGCTTCGAACTGAGCGCTTATGCACTGAACCCCGACATCCGCATCATCGCTCCCTGGCGGGAATGGGACCTGAAGGGCCGCGAGGACTGCATCGTCTACGCGAACCAGCACGGCATCGACGTGCCGGTGACGAAGGAGAAGCCCTACTCCACCGACGCCAACCTGTTCCACATCTCCTTCGAGGGGGGCGTGCTGGAGGACCCGTGGGCGGCTCCGCCCCAGAACATGTGGAAGATGACCGTCGATCCCGAAGAGGCGCCCGACGAAGCGCAGGTCGTGGAGATCGAGTACGAGGCCGGCAACCCGGTCGCCATCGACGGGGAACGGCTCTCCCCCGCGCAGCTGCTGCAGCGCGCCAACGAGATCGCCGGCCGCCATGGCGTGGGCCGTGTCGACATCGTGGAGAACCGTTTCGTGGGCATGAAGTCGCGCGGCTGTTACGAGACGCCTGGCGGCACCCTCCTCTACCACGCCCACAAGGCCGTCGAGTCGCTCACCCTCGACCGCCAGGTCGTGCAGCTGCGCGACGAACTGATGCCCAGGTATGCGGCTGCCGTCTACAACGGCTTCTGGTTCGCCCCGGAACGCGAGGCCATGCAGAACCTGTTCGACGACATCCAGCAGCCGGTCACCGGGACCGCGCGCGTGAAGCTCTACAAGGGCAACGTCGTCACCCTGGGCCGCAAGTCCCCCAACTCCCTCTATCGGCAGGATGTCGTCACCTTCGAGGAGGACGACGTCTACAGCCAGGGGGATGCCGACGGCTTCATCAAACTGAACGCACTCAGGCTGCGTATCGCCAGGACGCTGGCAGCTGGCAAGGGCCAGTAGGACGAGGACGGAGAGAATATGGGCTATTTCGGCAGGGTCAGGTGGGCAGGTACGGGCGACCTGCCCCAACTGGAGGAGCTCTACCAGGAGGCGGGTGATGACGACGGCAACGACCTAACCTGGGAGGCGGGCCTCTTCGACGAGGGGGGCGCGCTGCTCCTCGAGGACGAGGACGGCCAGGTCATCAGCGCAGTCCGCTGGAGTCATGACGGTGAGGGCTGGCGGGTGGGCCGCGTGTGCACGCGCGCGGCTGCCCAGGAGCTGGACTGCGACCGCTGGCTCCTCACCAAGCTCGAGGCGGGCGCCATTCGCCACAACGTCCCGCGGCTGCTGATCGCCCTGCCCGATGGTGAACACCGCGACTACTACCGGCGGTTGGGCTACACCGTCGAGGAGAACGTCGACGGCACCTTCACTGCCCGCAAGCGGGTGGGCGGAGTATGGCAGCTGCGCCAGGCGGAGCCGTCGTGAGCAGCAGGAAGCGGATGTGGGGCGGCCGCTTTGCGGAGGACACCGACGCACTCGTCCAGGAGTTCAACGCCTCCATAGACGTCGACCGCGAGCTGGCCCTGGAGGACATCGAGGGCTCTGTGGCTCACGCGACGATGCTGGGCGAACAGGGCATCCTGAGCGAAGACGAGGTTCACCAGATTGTGACGGGCCTGCGCGAGATCGAGGCCCAGATCGAGGCCGGTGACTTCGACTGGAGCGTCGAGCTCGAGGATGTCCACATGAACATCGAGCGGGCACTCACCGAGCGGATCGGGCCCGTGGGCGGGAAGCTGCACACGGCACGCAGCCGCAACGATCAGGTGGCGACCGACTTCCGGCTGTGGCTCAGGCGCCGCAACCTGGAGCTGCAGGAGGAGCTTCTCGAGCTGCAGAAGGTACTCGTCGACCTCGCCCAGCTCCACATCGACGTGATCATGCCCGGCTACACGCACCTGCAGGTTGCCCAGCCGCTGCGCTTCTCCCATCACCTGCTCGCCTACTACGAGATGTTCGGACGCGACCGGGAACGTCTCGCCGATTCGCTGAAGCGCCTGGACGTATCGCCGCTGGGCGCTGGCGCCCTGGCCGGAACAGGCTTCCCCATCGACCGCGACCACACGGCGCGCGCCCTTGGCTTCAGTGCGCCGGCGCGCAACAGCCTCGACGCGGTGAGCGACAGGGACTTCGCACTCGAGTTCCTCTCGGCGGCCAGCATCACCATGATGCACCTGTCGCGCATGAGCGAGGAGCTCATCATCTGGTCGAGTCAGGAGTTTGGGTTTGTTTCTCTGCCTGATTCGCACACTACCGGCTCGTCGATCATGCCGCAGAAGAAGAACCCCGACGTCTCCGAACTGATCCGCGGCAAGACCGGCCGGGTCTACGGCTCGCTCGTCTCCCTCCTCACGGTCATGAAGGGCCTGCCGCTCGCCTACAACAAGGACATGCAGGAGGACAAGGAGGGCGTCATCGACGCCGTTCACACGCTGCGGGTGTGCCTGCAGCTCACCAACAGCATGCTTCCGAAGATGCGGGTGAACGAGACGCGCATGCGGGAAGCCGCCGGAGCTGCCTTCTCCAACGCCACAGACCTGGCCGACTACCTGGCACGCAAGGGAATCCCCTTCCGCGAGGCCCACGAGATCGTCGGCAAGCTGGTCGCCGTAGCGCTGAACGATGGTAAGCGCCTCGAGGAGCTGTCCCTGGAGCAGATGCAGGCCGTCTCCGGGGAGGTAGGCCCGGACGTTTTCGAGGTACTGAAACTGGAGAGCGTCGTCGACGCCCGCCGGAGCTACGGCGGCACCGCCCGCGAAAGGGTTCTCGAGCAGATCGAGGCGGCCCGGAAGGAGCTCGCCGCGGAGTCCAGCGGCCAGTGACCCGCGAATGTGCAGCGTTGCGAAAGGATGTCCGGAAAGCATGAGTGGAGCAGCAACAGTCGAAGATCCCGCCAGGATCCTTGAGGCGGGTGCCCTGCGGGTGCGCCCGGCCCGCGCCGAGGACGTACCGGCTATCTTCGAGAACATTGGTGCCTGGGCGCAGGAGGGGCGCATGCTTGTGCGGCCCATGCAGAACATCTTCGAGAACCTGCGCGACTTCTTCGTGTGCGAGGTGATGACCGGGGAGGGACCGCAGTTCGCCGGGAACGCGGCCCTGCACATCCTGTGGGGCGACATCGCCGAGGTGCGCGGTCTGGCCGTGAAGAAGGGCGTGCAGGCACGCGGGGTGGGACGCATGCTGGTGCAGGCCTGTGAGGCAGAGGCCCGCCGAATCGGCATCCCCGCCCTCTTCGCCTGGACCTACGAGGTGGGTTTCTTCGAGAAGTGCGGCTTCCATCTCATCGACAAGAGCCGCGAACTGCACCCGCGGGTGTGGTCCGAGTGCCTGCGCTGCCCCTTCTTCGTGGGCTGCAACGAGAACGGCGTGGTCAAGCGGCTGGAGGGCGTGCCCGTCCCCCACAACCTGCCCGAGCCGCCGCCGGCGCAAATACCACCGAACATTCCCTGAGCGGAGCCGGTTCGACGGGCCCTGGTCGTCACCCGCACGTTACATTGGGCCTGTGAGCAACAAGGCGACGCCACCAGCGTCCTTGCGCGACAAGCGCGTCTATATCGCATATACCGGCGGCACCATCGGCATGCGCCGCGGCGACCACGGCTACGAGCCGGCGCCCGGCTACCTCTCGGAGAGACTGTCGCGCATGCCCCAGCTGGACCACCCGGGCCTGCCCCGCTTCGAGCTGCACGAGTATGAACCGCTGCTCGACTCGTCCAACGTGGGCCCGGCCGAGTGGTCCCAGATCGCCGCCGACATCGCCGCCAACTACGACGAGTTCGACGGCTTCGTCGTGCTGCACGGAACCGACACGATGGCGTACACGGCAAGCGCCCTCTCGTTCATGCTCGACGGTCTCGCCAAGCCGGTGATCCTCACCGGCTCGCAAATTCCGCTGGTCGAGATCCGTAGCGACGCCCGCGAGAATCTGGTCACCTCCATGATCCTCGCGACCTCCCCGCAAATAAACGAGGTCTGCATCTACCTGAACGGCTCCCTGCTGCGCGGCAACAGGGCCAAGAAACTTTCGGCCTCGGGCTTCGACGCCTTCGCGTCGCCCAACTTCCCGCCTCTGGGAACGGTCGGTGTCGATGTGAAGCTGCGCCCCGAGCTGCTGCTGCCGCCGGGTGATGGGCTCGAGGTGCACGAGCTCCTAGGTGAGCAGGTGGCCGCCCTGCGGCTCTTCCCGGGGATAAGCGCGCGCATGCTCGACAGGATGCTCGATGAGCCCCTGCGCGGGGTGGTCCTCGAGACGTTCGGGGCCGGCAACGCCCCCGCCCGCGATGGTGAGCTGCTGGCCTCGCTGGAGCGGGCCAGTGAGCGTGGCATCGTCCTCGTGAACTGCACGCAGTGCATCTGGGGGGCGGTGGACATGAATGACTATGCGACGGGCTCTGCCCTCGCGGCCGCCGGGGTGGTGAGCGGGCGCGACATGACCGTCGAGGCGGCATTGACGAAACTGAGCAGCCTCTTCTCGCGCGGGCTAAGCGCCGAAGAGGTGCGCAAGGAGATTGGCATCAACCTGAAAGGGGAAATAAGTGACTGACCAGCACCCCGACCTGTCCCCGGTTGCCGGAGGCACCCTCGACCACATTGCGATCGCCACCAGTGACATCGTGGCAAGTCAGGAGGCCTACCTGCTGCTTGACTACACCCCGGGCGAGGTTGAAGAGGTGCGGGGGCAGGGCGTGCGGGTGCTGATGTTGAGCCGCGGAGACGACAGGATCGAGCTGCTCGAGCCGCTCGACGACCAGAGTCCGGTAGCGCGGTTCCTGGAGCGGCGCGGCCAGGGAATGCACCACATCGCCTTCCGCGTCGACGACCTCGACGCAGCCGTGCACGAGTTGCGGGAGCGGGGAGCGACGTTCGCCAGCGAAACGCCGCGCCCGGGGCACGGTGGCAGCCGCGTAATCTTCCTCCACCCCCGCTGGGCCGGCGGAGTCCTCATCGAGCTCCTGCAACGCCCCGCATGAGGGCGGCGCTTGCACGGGGGAGCCGCCTCTGGTGGCTGGCGGCCGGGGCCTGGATGCTGACAATCTTCATGCTCTCGCAGCAGACCAGCATCCCGACGCCGGGCATCCTGCCCGAGTGGTTGCCCACGGACAAGATCGGGCACTTCGGCATCTTCGCGGTGCTGGGCGCCTTCCTCTACATGGCCGGCCTGTCACCGCTCGTCGCGATCGTGATCACTTCTCTCTACGGGGTGTTCGACGAGATCCACCAGCTGTTTGTGCCGGGCCGCAGCACCGAGGTTGGCGACTGGGTGGCCGATACCCTGGGTGGCGCCGCCGGCGTGGCGGTGGCCCACTACGTCGCGGGGCGCTGGGGGCTGGGCAGGGCAGGCTCTGACTGAGGCACGACCCCTCATAGCCCCTGTCCACACGGCTCCCTTTGAGTCAATATGGGGAGTCATCGGGCAGCAAGGGAGTTGGTTCTGGTGGATCTCGCGATAGTTGGCGCCGGCAAGATGGGAAGCGCAGTCGCGTTGGGCGCGATTCGCGCAGGTGTGGTCGAGAGGCGGTCGCTGGGCGTCTATCACCCGGAGCCGGCGCGGCGCGAGGCGCTGGCGCAGGAGCTGGGCGCCACGCCCCTCGATGACGAGGGCGTCCACCAGGCGCGGCGGGTACTGATCGCGGTCAAACCGCAATCCTTCCGCGAGGTCGCCCCGCTCATCGCACAGCGCAAGGCGTCCTTCATTAGCCTCATGGCGGGGGTTCCGGCAGAGACCATCGCCCGCCGCCTCGGCAGCCGCCGCATCGTCCGGGCGATGCCCAACCTTGGTGCCAGCCTGGGTGTGAGCAGTACGGCCATAACCGGGCTGGCCGACGCGAGCTCCGAAGACCTGGAGTTCGCGGAACGGCTGTTTGGCGCCGTCGGCTCGGTGCACCGGCTGCCCGAAGCTCTCTTCGATGCCTTCACCGGCCTCGCCGGTTCGGGTCCTGCCTTCGTGGCGGTCGTTGCCGAGGCCCTCGCCGACGGCGGCGTCCGCTCGGGCTTCACCCGGCATGATGCCAGGGCGCTGACGCGGGAGGTGCTCCTGGCTACTGCCCGGCTGCTGGAGGAGATGCATCCCTCCGAGGTCAAGGACGCGGTAGCCAGCGCGGGAGGCACGGCAATCGCCGGTGTCCGTTCGCTCGAGCAGCACGGTGCCAGGTTCGCGCTCATGGATGCCGTCGAGAAGGCGTCGGCGCGGGCTGCCGAGCTGCGGGGCAACGAGTCGTAGCCCCTTAGCTCGACCATAAACTCAGGACTATCAGCCGATCACGCCGTCCAGGCCCATCATGCGCCGGTAAACCGCCGCCTGACCGGTGTGGTAGGTGTCGTGCCACACGAGGAACTCGGCATACTCGAGCATGTTCATGTCCAGCGGACTGGAGCTCGCTAGGAATTCGGGTGACGCCGTGTCCAGCTGGGCGGTTACGGCTTCCCGGGTGAGCGCGGAAAGCTCGACGAGCTCAGCGAGCGGCGTTTCCTCACCGACGGGCAGCGGCGCGGACCGCTGGTACTTCGATACGATCTCGCTCGGGACCACCCCTTCGCCACCCAGTCCCCGGGCGAGCCCGTCGCGGGAGGCGACGATGTGACCTACCAGCCAGTTGAAGTTGTTGCCGTTGGGACCGGCGCGCTTCAGGCTGGCCTCGGGCTCGACGCCAGCGGCGCTGCGCTCCAGCAGATTCTGGTTACTTGCAAGGTGACCCTTGGCCACGTCGATCCGGGCTTTGATGATTGCTTCGTCCATGTCCTACTGAATCTCCAATTCTCGCGAGCGCATGGTTACCGAGACGGTGTTCATACTGCCCTCGCTGTTGCACTCTGGGGATCGAGCCACTGTGCCTTCAGTTCGGCAAAGGTGTCGTCCCGCAATGCAGCCCTGATCTCCTCGAAGAGTCGCGTCATGAACTGCAGGTTGTGGATGGTGGTGAGTTGCGGCCCGAGGGACTCGTTGGCCTTGAAGAGGTGCCTCAGGTAGGAGCGGCTGAAGTTGCGGCAGGTGTAGCAGTCGCACTCCTCGTCGATGGGGCTCAGGTCGTTCTCGAAGCGGGCGTTCCGCAGGTTCATGCGGAAGTTACGGGCCGGAGCACCGTCGATCGTGCGTACGAGTGCACCGCCGTTCCGGGCGTTCCTTGTGGGGCTCACGCAGTCGAAGGTGTCGCAGCCGCGCTCCACCCCTTCGAATATGGAGGGGACATCGCCAATGCCCAGCAGGTGGCGGGGCTTGTGTGCAGGCAGGTAGGGCACCGTCCACTCGATGACGTTGTACATGTCGGCGTGGGTCTTGCCCAGGTTGCCGCCTATCGCGAAACCGTCGAACTCCATCCCGCCTATGAAGCGGGCGCTTTCCCCCCGCAAGGACTCGAAGGCTCCGCCCTGGACGATCCCGTACAGCGCCTGGGGGTAGGGGTGCGGCCCCTCCTCTCCCCTGAAAGCCTGGAGGCTGCGCACTGCCCAGCGATGGGTGCGCTCCATGCTGCGCCGGGTGTACTCCTCGTCGTGCAGGGGGCTGGTGCACTCGTCGAACGCGAGGATGATGTCCGCACCCAGCTTGCGTTGGATACCGATCGAACCCTCCGGGTCGAGGTAACGCCGACTGCCGTCGATATGGGAGCGGAACCAGACGCCCTCCTCGGTTACCTTCACCATGCCTTCACCCTTGGGCTGGCGGCGGCCTGCGTCGCCACCCTCTTCGCCGGGGAAGATGGAGGCGACCTTGCCGACACCGTGTTCGATGCCGGCTCCCAGCGAGAAGACCTGAAAACCGCCGGAGTCGGTCATCACCGGCCTGTCCCACCCCATGAAGCGGTGGACGCCGCCATGCCGGGCCACCACCTCCTCACCCGGCCGCAGGAGGAGGTGGTAGGTGTTGTTGAAGATTACCTGGGTGCCCGTGCGTGCCAGCTGGTCTGGGGCCAGCCCCTTGACGGTCGCCTGCGTGCCCACAGGCACGAAGGATGGCGTCTCGATCGAGCCGTGGGCTGTCCTGATCCTGCCCAGCCGCGCCTCGCCCCTCTGGGCCTCGAGGTCGAAACCGAACCCGGGGCTGGTCAAATCGTGTGCTGCGGCTTCATCGGCTCCGGGCATCTCCACGATTATAGCTGTGGGACGCGCTCCTTTCGGTCGTCCCCATGAGTATTCGGAAATGTGAGCTTCTTCGGGCCACCGGATTGTTCTCTGTGAACACTTGCACTCTCATGATCCGGTGCTACCATCAGCGGGCTAGGAGGGGGAAGTGGCTCTCCACATAAGTGGCAAATTATGCGTCATCGGCGTTGTCGTTGCCATCGTCATCACTGCCTTCAGCCTGCCGCCCGGGGATGAGCTGGATCTGCGCATGAGGCCGCAGGTCATGATCCTTGACGAGCCGCGCGAGCGTGGTCCCGAGCTGGGGCCGGTTGTTCATGGGCCCGTGGCGAACCCGGGTTTCCTGCTGCGCGCGACGGCCTACAACTCCGAGGTTAACCAGACCGACAGCACGCCCCACATAACGGCTACGGGAACCCGCACCCGTTTCGGCATCGTTGCAGTGAGCCGCGACCTGCTCGGGGACGATATTCCTTACGGCTCGCTGGTGCGCATCCGCGATCTGGGCAACTACCACAACGGGCGGGGTGCCGGACTCTTCCAGGGGGTGCTCGACGAGCAGCAGCTGTTCATCGTGGAGGACACGATGCACGCCCGGAAGAGGAACCAGATAGATGTCTGGTTCCCCGATATCGAAACCGCCATCAAGTGGGGCGTCCGCCAGGTGGAGGTCGAGGTAATCCGCTACGGCCACGACGGGCCGGAGCTGCACAGCGTGCTCTCTGACTTCACCGCGGTACCGCAGCTGCTGGCTTCACGCTGAGAGTAGGCAAACAGGCTGCGGGGCCGTGCGATTTCCCGTGCGGTACCATTCGGCGTGCGCAGACTGGTCCTCTTCATGGCGTTCAGGCATGTCCGGCGTCGTCCGCTGCAAAGCCTCCTGACGATCCTGGGAGTCACGGTCGGGGTAGCCGTGCTCATCATCGCCCTCGCGCTGACCAACGGCTTCATAGATGAGCTGATCGAATCGACCCTGCAGGCAACCCCGCACGTGACGCTGCAGGCGTACGACGCCAGGCCGTTCGAGGCGGCTGGCGAACTGCGGGAGCGCATCGAGGAGCACCCGCAGGTCGTCGCGGCAGCACCCTACCTGTCGGGTCAGGCGCTGATCGCGAGGCGCGCGAACACCAGCCTGGGGATCAGCGGGCGCAGTGGCTTCACACAGCTGCTGGGCATCGACGTGGAACTCGAACAGCGAGTGCTGAGCCTGCCGGCGCTGCGGCAGGCCGCGTTCGCACAGGCAGAGCAAGCGGGAATAATCCTGGGGGAGTCACTGGCGATACGCCAGCTGGGCGTCTACCCAGGCGACGAGGTGTTCGTCCGGGACATCGACGGCCGCAGCGCCTCCTTCACGGTCCTGGACACCTTCTTCGTGGGGAACGAGCTCATCGACTCGGTCACGGCCTACCTGCCGCTGGAGTCGCTGCAGGGCTTCCTGCGGGCGCCGGACCAGATAAGCGGCTTTCACGTGCGCGTGGAGGAGCCGCAGGAGGCCGCCCGGGTGGGACTGGAGCTGGCAGCCGAATTCGGGCTCCTGTCCACCTCGTGGGAGCAGCTCTTCAGCAGCCTGCTGGAGCAGTTGCAGCTGCAGAAGGCCGTCATCAGCGTGGTCGTGTTCCTGATAGTCATCGTCGCGGCAATGGGGATCGCCAACATCCTGGTACTGACTGTGGCAGAGAAAACCGAGGAGATCGCCATCCTGCGCGCCCTCGGTGCCTCACGCAACCAGATCCTGGCGATCTTCACGACCGAGGGCGTACTGCTGGGCGGCACCGGTACCCTCCTGGGGGCCGGCCTGGGCCTCCTCGTGAGTCTCTACTTTCGTTACCAGCCGTATCCTCTGCCTGGTGACCTCTACTTCATCACGCAGCTGCCGGTTCAGGTGCAGCCCTTCGATGTGCTCTGGGTGTGCGGCGTTTCCCTTCTCACCTCGGTCGTCGCCGGGCTTTTGCCGGCCCGCCGGGCTGCCAGCCTCCAGCCCGCTGATATCCTCAGGTAGGTGGACGAGGCCACTGACAAGCTCTGGAACTACGCCCTGAACCTGCTTTCGCGGCGGGCGTACAGCGAGGCGCAGGTGTCCCGCAAGCTCGTCGGGCGGGGGGCAAGCGAGGAGCAGGTAGCCGAGGTGCTGGGCAAGCTGCGCGAGTACCGGCTGGTCGATGACCACCTTTACGCCGAGATGCTGGTGCGCGAGCAGAGCCGCAACAAGGGGGAGTTTGCGATCCGGCAGTCGCTGTTCCAGAAGGGCATTGGCGAGGAGCTGGCCGCGCAGGCGCTCCAACCGTTGTCGGAGGAGCGGCAGCTGGCAAGTGCCCGGCGGCTGCTGGAGAAGAACCGCTGGCGCTTCAGCGGGGAGGATGGGCGCCGCAACCGCGCGCGGGCGTTCTCCTTCCTTGCCCGACGGGGTTTCCCGAGTGAGATCGTCCTCCAGGTGATCGAGGAGCTGCCCGGCGAGTAGTTGCCAAACTTGACCGGGCGCCCCCGCAGGGGTAAATTGTCAAGTTGCGTCGGGGCGTAGCGCAGCCTGGTAGCGCACATCGTTCGGGACGATGGGGTCGGAGGTTCAAATCCTCTCGCCCCGACCACGCAGAGGGCCCTCGCCGCAGGGCCCTCACCTTTTTCTGTTCAAATCTTGGCGGGAGGTGACATACCGCTGGGTCTGCGACCTTAGGAGACCTCCTGTGCAAGCGCTGGCTTATCCGAGACAGTTACGGGACCACCTGCTCTTCGTGGGCATCGTCCTGCTGATCCTCATCGGCTGCCCCACCCTCCTCCTGCTCTCCGGCTTCGGTCAGGACCCGCTCCCCTACCTGCCCACCAGCGCCATCCCGTTTTTGGCGGGGCTGGCGGTGGGTTTGCTGAGGATGTTGCTCTCTGCCTACAGCGCGGGCCGTCAGGCTGCCCTCGTGGCCGTAGCCGCCGCTGCTGCGCTCCTGCTGCACGCCGTCGCCGGCTGGCCGGCACAGTACCTCCTCGCCCCCGCCACCGCCCTTCTCCTGGCCGTGCTGTTCCTCCTGGTGCCCCGCGGCCAGATGCTGGCAGAGATGACCGTCTATACCAGCGCCACCGTCCTCGCCAACTACACGCTGGACGCCTTCATTCCCGTGGGCGGCCTCTTCCTCGTCAATGTGGGGACCTTTTTCTTCGGCATCACCTTCACGCAGCGCGACCGGGTCCACAAGTATGGCCGGCGCAACGTGTACACGATGATCCTGGTGGCAGCCGTTGCCAACGTCCTGGCGGCGCTCTCCCTCGACACGCCACTGCGCTACGTGGGTGTCGCGTTCCTGGCAATCATCGTCTCGGAGACTGTGGATACCGAGATCTACCAGCGGCTGCTGCACCGCCCCTGGCTCGTCCGCGTCGCATCGTCGAACGCGGTCAGCGCGCCGCTCGACAGCACGATCTTCACCGTTCTCGCCTTCCTGGGTGAGCCGTTCGCTACGGCCAACTGGATCTTCCGTGTCATCTTCACGGACGTGCTCGTGAAGTACGCGAGCAGCATCGTTGTTGCTTTGCCCCGTTTCAGGCGCCGTCCCGCAAGCTAGTCGGGCGGCCAGGCCGGCCGCATGTGCGGTAGAGTTGGCGGGCAGGAGGACCCCTTATGCAGCGCACCCGCGCCGAACTCGAAGCAATGAGCCACGAGGACCTGGTAAACCGCGTGCTGGAACTCCAGGACATGCTCCGCGAGGGGCTCTCGGTAAGGGCGTCCCTGCACGCGGTCCTGAACCGGGTCCTCAACGCGAAGGCCCAGGAGGTCGCCCATTACGCCCAGGCGAACGAGGCGAACCTGGAGCCCGAGGAGCAGGAGCTTAAGCACGCCTGGGAGGCGGCCAGGCACGCCGTTTCCAACCCGCTGGGGCTGGTGCGGAAGCAGGAGTAAACGTTCTGTCTCGATTGAAAATGAGAAAACCCCGTCAGTGACGGGGTTTTTGTTTGGCTCGGCGGGTAGGATTCGAACCTACGACCAATCGGTTAACAGCCGATCGCTCTGCCACTGAGCTACCGCCGAATACGCGCCCCGGCCCTTGGCCTGACGAGCGAAAAGTAGTTTATCAACTGTTCCTGGCATTGGCAAGCGGTACATGGACCGGTTGGATCGTAGCGGGTGCAGGAGTCAGTCCGGGCGTTGCTCAATGCGTAACGCTCCTCGAGAAGACGTTGATGATCACGACACCGATCACGATGAAAGCTATGCCGAGAATGGCGGGCAGGTCGAGCGACTGCCTGAACAGGAGGAAACCGACGAGGGAGATCAGGACGATGCCAACTGCGCTCCAGATCGCGTAGGCGATTCCGATCGGAAGGGTGCGCAAGGCGAGCGAGAGGAAGTAAAAGGAGGCCAGGTAGCAGATACCCATCACTACCGTTGGCCCCAGGCGCGTGAACTGCTCCGACCGTTGCAGGAAAGTGGTGCCAACTACCTCAAAGATGATGGCAATGGCGAGATGGGCGTAGCTGGTGAGGAGTGGGCTCACCCCTGACATTGTACAGGCACGC
>CALKAI010000130.1 GCA_937983275.1 uncultured Trueperaceae bacterium
CACTCCTCCTCGATGAGGTGGACCAGCGCCTCGCTGTCCGTTTGTGAACCGAACCGGTGGCCGCGTGCTTCGAGCGCGTTGCGCAGCTCCAGATGGTTCTCGATTATCCCGTTGTGGACGAGAGCCAGCCGGCCGTCCTCACTCAGGTGCGGGTGGGCGTTCTCGTCGCTGGGCGGCCCGTGTGTGGCCCAGCGCGTGTGCCCTATCCCCAGGTGGCCGCGGGGCGCACTCCCGTTCAGCTCCTCACGCAGCACGGCCAGCTTGCCGCTGCGCCTCACCTGCGTGAAGCGGTCACCACCGGGCGCGGCGATCGCTATGCCCGCCGAGTCGTAACCGCGGTACTCCAGCCGCTGCAGCCCCTCCACTATCACCTGCGTCGCCTCGCGTTCGCCTACATATCCGACTATTCCGCACATCTGGTCCTGCCACTCCAATCCGCGGCCCAGGTGCCCAAGGGGGGCCCGGGCAAGACTCCACTCCGACCGCCTCACGACGGTCCTCGACAACTTGTTGGCGTGCCTGGATCGGGTGGCGAACCCGGTTACGACCCTGCTGCTTCGCGAGTGAGGGGTCGGCTCAGGAGGGGCCCGCAGACTTGCGCACCGGCGCCCGTTCCGGGGCGCCACGGCCCGAAAGGAACGGACCGGTGCAATCGCATTTTCAGCGGCTCGTGCCGCCTATCCGCCAGCATCCCGGCGCACTGCTCGCGCGACCGGACGTGGCGGCCCTCCACCTCGTCACCTGGCCGGGAACGGCCAGGGCTTGCGCTACCTCGCGGCTAACACTTTTTTCCTCCGTCACACCTCCTCAGGAACTGCAAATTAGCACTCCCCGCGGCCCGCCGTCGCGTAATCAGCACTCCTGAGCGGACCTGCGCGGCCCACTTCGCTGGCCGCCACACAGCGCCAGGGGCTCCTGCGGGGTTATCAATGGGCATGGCTCAATCCCCGGGCGACGACGAGCGTCGCCAGCAACAACAACCACAACCGCAGGGTGAGATAGGCATCGCGAGACCGAAGATGTCCACCGCAAAGATGCGTGACCGGATCGAACCGTCGATCACCAGGCGCATCAGCAACTACCTGCTTCTCTTCCTTGGAGCCATGACCGGGGCGCTGGGCTTCGTGCTCTTCCTCACCCCCGGCAACGTCGCCCCGGGCGGCGTCACCGGCCTCACGCTCATCGTCAACCGCTTCCTGCCGGTGGCGGTGCCCGAGGGGATGCTCCTCCTGTTGCTGAACATCCCACTGCTCTACCTCGGCTACCGCCGGCTGGGCGGCCGCAGCTTCCTCTACCGCACCATCTTCGTGGTGGCCACCATGGGGATCGGCATCGATGTGCTCGCCTTCCTGCTGCCTGTGGCGGGCATAACGGGCGATCCGATCCTGAACGCCATCTATGGCGGAGCAATGCTGGGAGCCGCCAGCGCCCTGGTCATCCGCGCCCGCGGCAACATTGGTGGAACGGGGATCCTCGCCCGCGTCGTGCAGCGGCAAACCGGCATTCCGATTGGCCAGCTCTACCTGATGATCGACGGCGTCATCGTCCTGCTGATGGGCGTGGCGTTCGGCTGGGAGCGGGCGCTCTACTCGCTCATGGCACTGTTCATCTCGGGCCTGGTGACCGATTACGGCGTTGAAGGGCCATCGATCATCCGTACCGTCTACATCGTCACCGACAAGCCGCGCGAGGTGGCCCAGGCGTTGCAGGTGGGCCTGCGCACCGGCGTTACCGCCTGGAAGGGCGAGGGGATGTACAAGGGCGGCGAACGCTCCATCCTCTTCTGCACGGTCAACCGGTCCGAGGAGCACGAGCTCCTGCGCATCGTGCGCGAGGTCGACGAGGAGGGGTTCATCGTCATTGGCCAGGGGCAGACCGCTTCGGGCGGCACGATCGGGCGAAGCGACAGGGCCGGCTAAGCTTCAGCCGGCCCTGCAGAACTTGCTGATCAGTGGAGCTACTTCAGGCGGTGGTAGCCGCGCAGCGCGTAGGCCAGCGGTTCCTTCTCCTGGCCCAGGCGAATGGAGCGTATCTCCCCGACCACGATGGTGTGGTCGCCGCCCGGGTAGTTCGCCCACAGGTCGCATTCGATCGACGCCAGGGAACCCTCGAGCATGGGCGGGCCGCTCTCCGGGAACGGGTCGTGATCGAACTGGGGCCGGCCCGCGAAGTGCCGTGCGATGCTCTCCTGATCGTGCGCCAGCAGGTTGATCACGTAGTGCTTCCGCTCCTGCAGGACCTTCATCGAGTTGGATTCGTTGTTGAGGACGACAGAGACCAGCGGCGGCTCGAGCGAGACGGAGCAGAAGGAGGAGACGGTCATCCCCTTCACGCCCTGCTCGCCCCTTACGGCCAGGACCGCAACTCCCGTGGTCCAGCGCGACAGCGCCTCCCGGAAGAGATCGGGCGTCACCGGCTGCGGTTCGGCCGTCCGTTCATTTGCCTGTTTCGTCGTAGTCACGCATTACCTCACTGCGGCCAACTTAGCACCGGTTGCGAAAGTGTCACGTTCGCCCCTGCACGTTCCGCACCGGTCGCAAGCCCCGCCGCGGCCGCTGACGCGACACCTGAAATCGCGTCTGAGTCGGCTAAAGTTAACAGGCGGGGCCTGAGGCAGGACCGATTGGGAGATGAACGCTGGACACCCTGTGGCAGTTGATTGATCAGGTTTGGCGGCTGGACATAGACGGCCTCCAGGCGGTGGTGGAGCAGGGCGCCCTGGGCGCCAGGCTCACGCTCATCCTGGTGCTGCTCGTTGGCCTGTCGGAAGCGGTGGGGGAGAGCGTCGTCCTCTTCCTCAACCGCGTGAAGCCGCGGCGGTTCATCCTGAGCCTGGTTATCTCGGCCGTACTGTTCGCGTTCACCTACGGCTTCTGGGTGTTGAGCATCTACCTGGTGACCCGCTTCGCCTTCGACTCGGATGCGACCGTCGTCACGATCGCGCGGATTGTCGCCATAAGCTACGCGCCCAGGCTGTTTGGCTTCCTTGCCTTCATCCCCTTCTTCGGGGTGCCCATCTCGTACGCCCTGCAGCTGTGGAGCCTGCTGGCGATGATCCAGGGCGTACCGGTTGTGCTTGGCCTGAGCCCCCTCCAGGCCGTCGCCAGCGTGGTCCTCGGGGCGGTACTGCTCTTCGTCCTGAACTCCACCATCGGTAGGCCCATCACGGGGATCGCCCGCTGGCTTCGGGCACGCGCAGCCGGCCGGCCAATCGTCACGGACCGGCGGCGCCTGCGCCAGCTGGTGGATGCCGGGCCCGAGTGGGGCCTGCAGAGCCCCGCCGACCGCGAGGAGAAACGACCGCGACAGCGAAGGGCGGCCGGTTAGGTGCTGTCGCTGCTTCTCTCTGTCCTGTTTATCGGGCTGCTGATCGCGATGTTCCTGGCGCCTCTCGAAGCGCTGGGCTGGTATGCGGGCTGGTACGGGGAGGGGCTCAGCGAGCCGACGCACGAGGAGGAGCCGCAATACCTCGAGTTCGGTCCCTCCGAACGGCACGACCATTACGTGGTCTTTCTGGACGGAATAGCCAAGGTGGGGGCCGAGAATTACGAGGACGTCCAATCCTTCCTCGACAAGCTCTCCGACGCCCGGCCGGCCACGGTGGTCCTGGGCGACATAATGCCCTACTCGCCCCGCAACCTCGCGCTTACCGAGGGGCGGCCGCTCGCCCCGTTCTGGCGTTACGCCCTCGAGATGAAGCTGCAGGGACGCCGGCCCATCCTGGCCTTCTCGATCAACATGCGCAACCTCTTCCAGGTGGGTGTTGCAGCCGACAGGCGTTACGGCCCCATCTACGGGCAGGGCGAGGCCCAGGTGATCCTGAACTCGCTCATCAAAGCGGGTTACGAGCAGGGCAGCGGCGTGCCCATAACGATCATCGGCTACAGCGGCGGCGCCCAGATCGCCGTCCTGGCCGCGCCCTTCCTGCGCCGCGCGCTCGACGCGCCGGTCTCGCTCATCTCGCTGGGCGGGATCGTATCGAGCGACCGCGGGCTCATGGAGCTGCACCACTACTACGAGCTGCGGGGCAGCAAGGACCGGGTGGCCCAGTTGGGCAACCTGATCTTCCCGGGCAAGTGGCCGTTCTTCCCGCACTCCTACTGGAACCGCATACGCCGGCGCGGGAAGCCGGTGCGGGTGCAGATGGGACCCATGAAGCATCACCAGGCGGGCAGCTACCTGGATGACGACAGCGAGATCGACGGCCGCAACCATCAGGACATCACCGTCGACACGGTGAGGCGCCTGCTGGAGCGTATCGACCGCGATACGCAGCCGCGGGAGATCGAACTGCACCCGGTCGGGGAGCGTGCTCCGTACGCCGATGCCCTACCGCAGGAAGACGTCTCGCGGGTTAACCGGGCCAACCAGCAACTGCATAAACAGGTGAGACAATGAGTAAACGGTCGCTCTGGGCCAGCCAGCGCAGGAGCGGCCACAGCCATTTGAAAGTGAGGAGTGTTCATGGACGACGAAAAGCGCCAGAACGGCGTCACCGGCAACGGTGCGGCCTCTGAGAACAACGACGGGCAGCGTACCCTGACCACGCGGCAGGGTCACCCGGTAACCAACAACCAGGCGCAGCGGACCGTAGGCAGCCGCGGGCCGGCTACGCTTGAAAACTACCAGTTCCTCGAGAAGATCAGCCACTTCGACCGCGAGCGCGTACCCGAACGGGTCGTGCATGCGCGCGGCTTCGTGGCCTACGGCGAGTTCGAGGCGACCGGCAAGATCGGCGACGAACCCGCCTCGAAGTACACCCGCGCGAAACTCTTCCAGGAGCCCGGCAAGAAGACCGAGATCGCCATCCGCTTCAGCACCGTGATCGGCGGGCGCGACTCCAGCGAAGTGGCCCGCGACCCGCGCGGCTTCGCCGTGAAGTTCTACACCGAGGACGGCAACTGGGACCTCGTCGGCAACAACCTCGCGGTCTTCTTCATCCGCGACGCGATCAAGTTCCCCGACGTGATCCATGCGCTGAAGCCCGATCCGGTCACCTTCCGCCAGGAGCCCAACCGCATCTTCGACTTCATGAGCCAGGCGCCGGAGTCGATGCACATGCTCACCCACCTCTTCAGCCCGCGCGGCATCCCCGCCAGCTACCGGCACATGGAGGGCTTCGGCGTGAACACCTACAAGATGGTGAACGCCCAGGGCGAGACCGTGCTCGTGAAGTACCACTTCCACCCCCGCGCCGGCGTGGTGAGCCTGACGGAAGAGGAGGCAGAGAAAGTCCAGGGCAAGGACCTGGGCAGCGCCTCCAAGTACATGTACGAGTCGATCGAAAACGGCGACTACCCGCAGTGGGACATGTACGTGCAGATCATGGAGGACCACGACCACCCCGAGCTCGAGTGGGATCCGCTCGACGACACGAAGACCTGGCCCGAGGACCAGTTCCCGCTGCGCCACATCGGTGTCATCACCCTCAACCGCAACGTCCAGGACCACCACAACGAGAACGAGCAGATCGCCATGGGCACCGGCGTCCTCGTCGACGGCCTCGACTTCTCGGATGACAAGATGCTGGTCGGTCGCACCTTCTCCTACAGCGACACGCAGCGCTACCGCGTGGGTACCAACTACCTGCAGCTTCCCGTCAACCAGCCGAAAGGCGTGAAGGGAAGAGTGCACACCAACCAGCGCGGCGGCGACATGTCTTACGGCGTCGACCTCGCGCCGGGCCAGAACCCGCACGTGAACTACGAGCCCTCCATCCATAACGGCCTGCAGGAGTCGACCCGCGAGGAGCCGTACGAGGGCCCCGAGGTTCGCGGCAAGCTCACGCGGGCTATCCTGGAGCGCACCAACGATTACGTGCAGCCGCGCATGCGTTTCGTGACCATGCAGGAGTGGGAACGCGACGACCTGGTGCGCAACATGATCAACAATCTGCGCCAGTGTGAGCGCGACGTGCAGGAGCGCATGCTGTGGCACTTCTACATGATCCACGACCAGTACGGCGAGCGCGTGGCGCAGGGCCTGGGCATGAGCGTGGATGACGTGAAGGGGCTCGCGCCGCTCGCAACCCAGAGGTTCACGGAAGAGGAGAACCAGCGCCTCGCCAACCTTGGCAACAACGGCGACACCCTCGACCCCGCCGGCCTGGGCAAGTGGACCAGTTCCGTCGAGAACAGACCGGGCACTGCCGAGGAAGTACTCTCCGGTAAGATCGCGCCGGCGAAGGAGTCGGAGCCGCAGGCCTGATTGGCCGGCGATGCACCGGTTCTGAGCAGCAATACAAGTGCCCCGGGAGCGATCCCGGGGCTTTTTCATACGGGTTCGTCCGGATTCAGGCGAGACCAGACGATTTCATTCGAGCAGGAGTAAACATGACCGAAACCAGCAGTGCAGCCAACGGCGCCCGGGCGGCGGCCTCACCCTTCGAGGTAGGCGTCTACTCGTTCGCCGACCTTACGCCCATGCCCCAGACCGGCGGGCGGCTAAGCCCCCAGGAGCGCATGCGCAACCTCATCGAGGAGATCACCCTTGCCGACCAGGTTGGCCTTGACGTGTACGGCCTGGGGGAGCACCACCGACCCGAGTACATCTCCAGCGCGCCCGAGGTCATCCTCGCGGCCGCCGCCTCGCTGACCAAGCAGATCCGGCTCACCAGCGCCGTCACCGTGCTCTCCAGCGACGATCCGGTCCGCGTCTTCCAGCAGTTCGCCACCCTCGACCTGATCTCGGACGGCAGGGCCGAGATCATGGCCGGCCGCGGCTCCTTCATCGAGTCGTTCCCCCTCTTCGGTTACGAGCTGAACGACTACAACGAGCTCTTCGAGGAGAAACTGGAGATGCTCCTCGAAGCCCGCAAGAGCGAAATCCTGAGCTGGAGCGGCAAGCACACCCAGACGGTTCCCAGCCGCGGCGTCTACCCCCGCCCCGTCCAGGATCCGCTCCCCGTCTGGGTTGCCGTGGGCGGCACCCCCGAATCGGTCGTGCGCGCCGCCCGCCTGGGCCTGCCCATGGCGATCGCCATCATTGGCGGCAACACCGAGCGGTTCGTGCCGTTCGCCGATCTGTACCGCGAGGTGCTCAGCAAGACCGGCCAGCAGCCGCTGCCACTCAGCATCAACTCCCACGGGCTCATCGCCAGGGAATCCCGGAAGGCCGTGGACATCGCCTTCCCGGCGCACAAGCTGGTGATGGACCAGCTGGGCCGGGAACGCGGCTGGCCGCCCATGAGCCGCCAGCAGTTCGAGGCCGATACCGGCGTGAGCGGCTCCCTCGCCGTCGGCTCGCCGGAGGAGATCATCGAGAAGATCCTCTACCAGCACGAGCTGTTCGGCCACCAGCGCTACCTGGTGCAGATAAGCGTGGGCTCGATGCCCCACGAGGCGGTCCTCGAGTCGATCGAGCTGCTCGGTACGGAGGTGGCACCGGTGGTGCGGAAGGAGATCGCGAGCAGGACTACCGCCGGCTAGACTTCACGGCAGGGGGCAACGGTGAGTCTCGACGAGTACCGCAAGAAGCGTAACTTCGGGCGCACGCCAGAGCCGGAGGGGCGACCTGCGGCCAAAGGCCAGGCCGCCCGCGAGCGGCGCCCGCGCCTCTTCGTCATCCAGAAGCACGCCGCCAGCCGCCTCCACTACGACCTGCGGCTCGAGCTGGACGGCGTGTTCAGGAGCTGGGCCGTCCCCAGGGGGCTATCACTAGATCCGGGCGACCGGCACCTGGCCGTCGAGGTCGAGGACCACCCGCTGGAGTACGGCCGCTTCGAGGGGGTCATCCCCGAAGGGGAGTACGGCGGCGGGACGGTGATGCTGTGGGACCGCGGCACCTGGCTGCCCGGCGAGAAGTTCACCGACGACCACATCGATTTCGAGCTGAGCGGAAGCAAGCTGCGCGGCAGCTGGTCACTCATCCGCATGCGCGGTGAGGGGAAGGACGGCAGCGAGTGGCTGGTCATGCGCCGCGGCAGCGCCGGAACCCCCGCCGCTCAGGAGTCCCTGTACGAACGCAGCATCGTCACGGGGCGAACGATGGAACAGATCGCCGCCGACCGCGACGCGACCTGGTCGGGCGAAGGGCGCAGCGGGCCGGGTCCGGCCAGCCTGGAACCGGCGAAGCTCTCCGGCGCGCGGGAGGGAGTGCTGCCGACCGAGGTGACCGTGCAGCTGCCCACCCTCGTCGAGGATGCCCCGGGTGGCACCGGCTGGCTGCACGAGATCAAGTTCGACGGTTACCGGATCGTGACCCGGCTTGACCGGTCCCAGCCCGAACCGGTGCTGCTGCGCAGCCGCAACGGCCTGCTGTGGACGGAACGCTTCCCGGAGCTGGCCGTCCTGCTCGGCAACCTCGAGGCGCAAACGGCGCTGCTGGACGGCGAGGTGGTCGCCTACAAAGCCAACGGCAGCACCAGTTTCGGCCAGCTCCAGGAAGCACTGGGCGAGGAGCGTACGGCCAACCTGGTCTACCAGGTCTTCGACCTGCTCCACCTCGACGGGTACGACCTGCGCCGTGCACCCCTCCTGGAGCGCAAGAAGCTGCTGCGCGAGCTGCTGGAGAGAAGCGGTTTCCGCGGTCAGGCATCGGTCCGCTACACCGACCATCTGTCCGGCCAGGGCCCCGCCTTCCTCGAACGGGTGTGCGGCCTGGGCCTGGAGGGGATCGTCTGCAAGCGGAGCGACGCACCCTACGAGAGCGGCCGCGGCAGGAGCTGGCTCAAGGCGAAGTGCAGCAACGAACTGGAGGTGGTGATAGGCGGCTTCACGAAGCCGTCCGGCTCGCGGGTGGGCTTCGGGGCGCTGCTTACCGGCGCCTACACCCCGGATGGCACGCTGCGCTATACGGGCAAGGTGGGGACCGGCTTCAGCGACCGGCAGCTGGAGCTCCTGCATGAGCGGCTGGAGGAGCTGGAACGCAAGACTTCACCGTTCGAGCCCGCCCCGAAGCTGGGCCGCGGCGTGCACTGGGTGGAGCCGCGGCTGGTGGCCCGGGTCGAGTACAGCGAGTGGACACGCGACGGGTCACTGCGGCACCCGACGTTCCGCGGCTTGCGCGAGGATGTGGACCCGCAGTCGGTGCGGCACCCGAATCTGAAGAGTGGGGCGCCCGGGGAGGGGCGCGGGGAGGAACAGGAAAAAATGGCGACGACCGGCAAACCGGCCCGCAAGAGCGACGGCAGCACCAGCCTGATGGATGTGCGGCTCAGCAGTCCCGACAAGGTGCTCTACCCGGAGCACGGCATCACGAAGCTGCAGCTCGCCCACTACTACGAGGAGATCCAGGAGTGGATCATGCCCTGGATCGCCCAGCGACCGCTCTCCCTGGTGCGCTGCCCGTCCGGCTACCACGAGGATTGCTTCTTCCAGAAGCACCCCAGCGAAGGGCTCTTCGATGAGCTGGCCAGAGTCACCATCGAGGAGGAGGAAGGGTCCGAGGAGTACCTCTACATCGACAGCCCCGACGACCTGGTGGCGCTGGTGCAGGGGGGCGTCCTCGAGCTGCACGTGTGGGGCAGCAGGGTGGACGACCTGGAGCGCCCCGACCTGCTGGTGTTCGACCTCGACCCTGCCCCCGACATCCAGTGGGGGGAGATGCTGCGGGTGGCCCGCGAGCTGAGGGAGCGCCTGGCCCAGCTGGACCTTACCGCCTTCCTGCGCACCACCGGGGGCAAGGGCCTGCACCTGGTGGTTCCGCTGGAACCGGTCGCACTATGGCCGGAGGTGAAGGAGTTCGCCCGGGCGGTTGCCCAGGCCGCCCAGGAGGATGACAGAACAAGAATCACCACCAACATGTCAAAGGCGAAGCGGAAGGGGAAGATCTTCCTCGACTACCTGCGCAACGGCCGCGGCGCAACCGCCATCGCCTCCTACTCGACCAGGGCGAAGGAGGGCGCAACCGTCGCAGTGCCGTTGCGCTGGGAGGAGCTGGGGCCCACGCTTGGCTCTGACCGTTACAACCTGGCCAACATACGCCGCCGCCTGGGCGCCCTGAAAAGCGACCCCTGGGAGGGCTGGGACGAGGCGCGCCGCAAGCTCGACGGCAAGCTGCTGGCCAGGCTGGGCGTGGGCGGCTGACCGGAGTTCCTGCGTTACCGGCTGGCAGCGAGAGTGTGAGCCGCTGCTCCCTCGCGAAAACCCAACTCCGCTACTGTCGTTAATCCACCGGCAGCTGTTGCTGGTGGTGAGGGGGCGCAACGTGGCGGCACGGGCAATCTGGAAGGGTGTCATCAGCATGCCGGGGGTTTCGGTGCCGGTGAAGGTGTTCAGCGCCCGGAACGACCGCAGCGTGCACTTCCGGCTGCTGCACGAGACCGACAAGGTGCCCGTAAAACAGGAGCTTGTCGATCCCGAGACGGACGAGGTCGTCCCCTACGACGAGGTGCAGCGCGGCTTCACCACCGACGACGGGGACGTGGTCGTGCTGACCGGCGAGGAGCTGGAGGAGCTCGAGCCCGAGGCGTCCCGCGACATCGACGTGGTGGCCTTCCTGCCGCCGGGCGAGATCGATCACCGCTGGTATTCGAGGCCCTACTACCTGGGGCCCGACGGCAAGCCTGACGAGTATTGGGCGCTGGTGCACGCGCTCGAGAACACCGAGGAGGAGGGGCTGGCCCGCTGGACGATGCGCAAGAAGGAGTACGTGGGCGCCTTGCGGCTCCACCGCGGGTACCCGATGCTCATTACCCTGCGCAACGCCGCCGACATCATCCCCCTCGAAGCGATCGAGCTGCCGGAAGGGCCGCAGCTGGACGAGCGGGAGCTGGCGATGGCCCATCAGCTCATCGGCATGCTGGAGGCAAGCTTCGATCCCGGCGGGTTCCGGGACGAGTACCGCGACCGGGTGCTCGAGCTCGTTGAACGGAAGGCCCAGGGGGAGGAGGCGCCGGCGGCC
This sequence comes from uncultured Trueperaceae bacterium, assembly GCA_937983275.1. Taxonomy (GTDB): domain Bacteria; phylum Deinococcota; class Deinococci; order Deinococcales; family Trueperaceae; genus CALKAI01. Next base: position 10,843 of record CALKAI010000130.1, read on the forward strand.
CCGAAGCGGCGCAAGCCCAAGAAGACCGACGATCTGAGCGAAGCGTTGCAGGCCAGCCTGGAGCGCATCCGTGCCTAAGTCGCGCGGCAAGCGGAAGCGGGAGGAGCAGCCGGCTGTGCGGCGGCCGCGGCCCTTCTGGTCGGGCCTCATCGCCTTTGGCCTGGTGAGCATCCCCGTCAATCTCTACCCGGCCTCCCGAACCAGCCGGCATACGCTGCGCATGCTGGGGCCCGACGGTCACCCGCTCACCCGCCGCTACTTTTGTCCCGAGGAGGGGAAGGAACTCACCCGCGACGAGATCGTGCGCGGCTACGAGGTGGCGGAGGGGCGCTTCGTCCTCGTGAGCGATGACGAGCTCGAGGCCCTCGAACCGGAGAAGTCGCAGGAGATCGACCTGAAGCGGTTCGTGCCGCTGGGGGAGATCGACCCCGCCTACTTCGAGCGGCCCTACTTCCTGGCGCCGGCCAAGGGCGCGGCGAAAGCCTACCGCCTGCTGGCGCGTGCGATGGAGGAGGGCGAACGGGCGGGCGTGGCCACGGTGGTGATGCGCGGCAAGGAGTACCTGATCGCGATCATCGGCGAGGGTGGGCTGCTGCGTGCGCAGGTGCTGCGCTTCGAGGAGGAGCTGCGCTCCCCGGAGGAGATTGGCCTGCCCGAACCGGCACAGGCCGACACCAAGCGCATCCAGGCGATCCGCGCCGCGGTAGGCGAACTGACGCAGGAGCAGCTCGATTCGGGGTGGCTGGTAGACCGCGAACAGGAGCGGCTGGTGCAGCTCGTGGAGCGGAAGCTCTCCAGCGGCGAGGGTGTGGTGGCCAGCGCGGCCGCAGCGGCCCAGGAGGACGAGGAGGAGGCGGCGCCGTTCGTCGACCTGATGCAGCTTCTCAAGGAGAGCCTGCAGGGTGAGGGGATCAGCGACGAGGGCGCGCCGCAGGATGACACCGCGCTGGAGCGCCAGTCGAGGGCCGATCTTTACGAGATGGCCAGGGAGTTGGACATCCCCGGCCGCAGCAGCATGAACAAGGACCAGCTGCTGGAAGCCCTGCGGCGGCGCCGTTAGGTACTGGCGCTCACCTTTACCGGCTTCTGTGACTGCTGACGCTTGGCCTTGGGGCTAAGCGTGAAGTAGAAGGTACTGCCTTCGCCGATACTGCTCTTCGCCCAGATCTCGCCGCCGTGGCGGTTGATGATGCGCGCCACAGTGGCGAGCCCGATGCCGGTACCCTCCACCTCGCGGGTGTGGAGCCGCTGGAAGGGTGCGAACAGCTTGTCCGAGTAGCGCTCGTCGAATCCGATACCGTTGTCGCTCACGAAGATCACCTGGCGGCCGTCCTGCTCCTCGGTGCCGATCTCGATGCGGCTGTGCCCCTGGGGCCTGGTGTACTTCCAGGCGTTGTCCAGCAGGTTGGTGAGGAGGATGCCCAGGAGGTCGCGGTCGGCGGTGGCCTCCAGTGATTCGGGAATGTGGAACTCGGCCGAGCGATCCGGTTCGCGCTCCTTAAGGTCGTTGACCAGCCTCTGGGCGACCGGCGCGAGATCGAACGTCTCCAGCTGCACCGGCGTGTGACTTAGCCGCGACAGGTTAAGCAGGTCGTCGATGAGCGTGCCCATGCGGCGTGCACCCATCTGAATCCGCTGGAGGTAGGCCGTGCCGATGTCGTCGAGCTGGTCGCCGCAATCCTCGATGAGCGCCTGGGCGAAGCCGTTGACGCTGCGCAGCGGCGCACGGAGGTCGTGAGAAACGGCGTAGGTGAAGCTCTCCAGCTCCTCGATGGCGTTCTGCAGTTCCAGCGTGCGCTCTTCGACCCGCTGCTCGAGTTCGTCGTGTGCGCGCCGCAGCTCTTCCTGGGCCCGCTTCTGCTCGGTGATGTCGTGGGCGATGGTCGAGGCCGCAATCACGCGGCCATAACCGTCGCGGATGGGCGAGACGGTGAGCGAGATTGCGATCCGGCTGCCATCCTTGGCGACCCGTTCCGTCTCCATGGAGCCGGTCGACTTGCCGCTCAGCACCTGCTCCATGATTTCGCCGAACTCGTGGGAGCGTTCGGCCGGAATCAGCAGTTCATCCACCCGCCGTCCCACCGCTTCGTCGTGCGTGTAGCCGTACATCCGCTGTGCGGCCGCGTTCCAGCTGGTGATGATGCCCTCGGTGGTCTTCCGGAAGATGGCGTCGTAGGAGCTTTCCACCACGGCCGCCAGCTGTGCGTGCGCCTCTTCGTTGCGCATGCGCTCGACCGAGTCGCCAATGATGTTGGCAACCACCTGAACGAAGTTCAGGTCGTGCTCGTCGAAGTGCTGTGGCGAGGTACTGTCCACCCCGAACGCACCCCAGAAGCCGGTAGAGAGGCGAATCGAAACCGAGAGCTCGCTCACGACGCCATGCTCCTGCAGCAGCTCGGGAGGCTTGAACCGGTTGTCGCCCTGCAGGTCGGCAACGACGATGTTTTGCCCCTTTTGGACCGTGTAGCCCGCAGGCGAGTCAACCCCGAACCTGGCATGGCCCACCACCCCGTCAGGCCAGCCAGAGCCGGCGACAACGAGAAACATCCCGTCGTCCTGCAGCTGGGAGATCTTGGTGAACTCGCACTCGAACGCCTCGCGTACCCGCCTGGCCGCTTCGTCCATCAGATCGAGGAGATTGGTGCCCGACAGGGCCTTCATACTCAGGTCGGCGATTACAGCCTGTTGCTCCAGGCGGCGCCGCAGTTCGCTTTCCAAATCGTTGTCCCGCTTCCCGGGACGGTAGTGCTGCCCGCTCAATTTGGATCCTTCCAACGATGGGGACCGTACCCCCGTAAACTATTCAGAATGGCCGACGAACAAGTCCTTCCGTCGGAACCGCTCATGCTACTCCTGTGACGGCGCACTGCGTGTTGTTCAGATTCCTGTTCTCTCGCCTGGCGCCCGGCGTAATTCGCTCCTGCTGATAAGGCAATCCAGGTAATTGTCGCTGACCCAGCGTAACCGCTCGCCGCTCCCTCCGTCTAGGGCAGGAGACCGC
>CALKAI010000131.1 GCA_937983275.1 uncultured Trueperaceae bacterium
TCGCCTGGCTGCTCGTCCTCGCGGTGAGCTTCCTGCTCTTCCAGACACCGTTCGGGTTGCGCCTCAGGGCCGTGGGGGAGGACGCGAAAGCTGCGTACGCCACGGGGCTGCCGGTGAAGCGGATCCAGCTGCTCGCCATCCTGGGCAGCGGCCTTCTCGCGGGATTGGCCGGGGCGCACCTGGCGCTCACCATCGGCGGATTCGTGCCCGACATGGGCGGCGGGCGCGGCTGGATCGGGCTGGTCGCGGCGATCGTGGGTGGCGGCACCGCCTGGGGAGCCGCGGCCGCGAGCGCCCTGTTCGGCCTGGCAGAGGGCCTAGCCAACTCCCTGCAGATCACGGTCCCGGAGTTGCCGACGCAGCTGCTGTTCGCTGGGCCATACCTCATCACCCTCGTCGTGCTCGTCGTCTACAGCGGGTTCAGGCGGCGTCGTCGCGACGACCCGTATGCCTGACAGGTCGCCCCGGTGTGACCGATTCACACGAACATGGCCTTCGCGCCATGATAATCCCTGAAAATTCACAGTTATTTAACGCGTTACGCGCTACCTTTTGCTTAGCGACACTGCTCTAGACAAACGGATAACGGTTCGTAGCCAGGTGACACCAGCTGGCGTCGGTGAGGCGGCACTCGCCCATAGAAACGACGCTGGCCGTTCTGGCACTGGACAGGGAGAAGGTGGACGTGCCCAAGCGAGATGCAGCTCCCAGCCTTACCTTGCCCCTTTGGGGAGAGGCGCAACTGCTGCATGGCGGCAAGCCCCTCCCCGTGCGCCCCGTCGCGCTCGCCGTCCTCTACTACCTGGCCCTCGAGGGGCCAACCCGGCGCGAGGCGCTAGCCAAGCTGCTGCGCGCTCCTGGCGTTGACCTGCACACTGAACTGGCCCAGCTCGAACAGGAGCTGCCGAACACGTGGAGCAGCAGCCTGATGACAGGCACGGAACTGCTGCGCCTTCCCCCCGAACTGATCACCACGGTCGACCCGCGGCAGCGGGACCGCGCCGACCCTCTGGAGGGGCTGGACGACATCGCCAACGGGTTCCAGGCGTGGCTGGAGTGGATGAGGCACTATCTGGTGAGCTCTGCCTCCTGGGGACTTGGTGCCCACGCTGTCCGGGTCGCCGCAAGCCTCGAACCGCCCTACCTCCTCTTCGTACAACCGCAACCCGGCGACGACGTAAATGCCTTCGCGCGTGAACTGGCTGCTGCCCTGGGCGAGGAGTTGCGCCCGGCGCCCGGCGGCGAGCCGGGACTCTACTGCCCGCCCCGCCCCTACTCCGACGAGCTGGTCCAGCACATCCTGCACGACCCGCACTCCATCTACGTGCTCGAGATGCCACCCCTGGGCGACATCCCCGCCCCGATCCAGGAGTTGCGCAAGTCGTACCCGCGCTCGCACAGCCGCCTGGTCAAGCTGCCGCCCCTCACCTGGAACGAGGCGAGCAGCGGGCCGCTGCAGGGGGTACCGTTCGAGCTGGCCGCCCGGGCCTACCTGACGGCCCAGGGCAACCCCAGCTACCTGCGCGAGCTGCAGGAGCGGGAGCTCCCCCTGATCCCGGGGGCACGCCTCCCGGTACCGCAACACCTGCAGCAGCTCGTGCAGTTCTACCTGACCCTCCTCACCCCGCACGCCCGCAACAGCCTGGAGCGCCTGGCCGTCCACCCGGGGCCCATCCCCGACGGCCTCCTCCTGGGCTTCAGCGTCAAGCCGGTGCTGACCGAACTGAAGCGCCACCGCTGGCTCGCCTTCAACAGCCAGGGCTCCTACTGGTACATCTCCAGCGACCTCGTGCGCCGGGTCATCTACCAGTCGCTCCACGACGGCCGGCGGCGCGAGTACCACCAGGCGGCGGCCCGCCACTTCCGCGGGGTGGGCGACGAGCATTGCTCCGCCTACCACGAGTACCTGGCGTACGCCAGCGACGAGGAGCTGCTCGCCTTCGAGCATCCGGCGCAGGAGGGGGTGCGGGGGCCGGAGGTGTTTGGCTCTGCCTGGGCGAAGCACGCCTTCGATGAGTGGCTCCGGACCCGCCGGGGCGACCTCCCGGCCAACGGGGTCGCGCCGCACCCCCTGCCCAGGAGTACCGTGGGCAGGGGCGCGGAGCTGCGCATGGAACCGATGAAGGACGACGGCGCGGTGGAGGCCCAGGGCGCCTGGCTTACCCTCAAACGCAAGCCCGTCGACCGCGAGCCCACGCAAATCTCCTGGGAGCTGCCCGACCGGCCCGCGCTGGTGCGCATCCACGGGCGCGCCTACATCGCCAATCCGCTGGGCTGCGGCCTCTCCGGCGAGGCCACCCCGCTCGAGGTGCGCTTCAGCCGCCTCCCTGGCCGCATCATCCTTGCGCCCGTAGGCGAACTGCCGCCACCGGAGGATTGCGAAATCGTGCTCCCCTTGGAGAGCGACTTCGACTACTGGTGCCTGCTGCCGGCCGGCGGCTACCTGACGGTCTCCTGCGCCGCCGAGCTGGCGCTCATCGAGCTCGAGGTTAGCGCTTTCGAGCCGCTGCCCGACGGGGGAGGGGCGCTGGTCGAGGCGCTCGACCTGCGCGGGGCAAACCATGTAGTCCAAAAAGAGGCCGAGTAAGCACTCTCTGGCGGCCCGCCCTGTGTATCATGCGCTCGATCGACGTGACCACCGGCGAGCACCTGTGGGTGCACCGGCAGCGGCCCATCTTCA
>CALKAI010000132.1 GCA_937983275.1 uncultured Trueperaceae bacterium
CTATGGGTGCAACCAGGTCGAGGAAGCCAGAGTAGTGGATCGGGTTGTAGTAGGTACTGCTGATGCGCTGTCCGGCGCCGGGGAAGAGTCGGTGGCCGGTGAACTCGGCGAAACCGATGGCGCCGGCGACGAGCGCCGTGAGTAGCAGGACAATCACGAAGGCGTTACGGCGCGCAGCGTTTCTGAGCAGCGCCGCGGCCAGGAAGAAGCCCGCCACGTGAACCGAGATGCGGAAGGCCGCCCGGAAGGCGGGTGTCGGGTTGGGGGCGTTCAGGGCCGAGAGGAAGACCAGGGCCAGGTAGCCGGTGGCGATGATCGCGAGGATTTTTAGGGGCTTGGGAAGCCGTAGGTTATCGCCGGGCAGGAGCAGGCGCAGGCCCACCAGGCAAATGAGCCCGCCCACGGCGAGCATGAGGCCCAGCTCTGACTCGAGCGTGAGGCTGCCGTAGGCCAGGGGCGCGTAGACGGCTGCGGCCAGCAGGCCAATGAAGGCGATGGCATCGACGGTGCGGGCGAGGAGGGTGAGGGGAATGCTCACTCGGCGGTCTCCAATGCCTCGTTGGCTTGCGCCAGGAGGTCACGCACTGCCGCCGACGATTGGATTCGCTGGGCGCGTTCCAGAGTTCTTACCGCTTCCTGAGGCTGGCCGGCCACGAGTTGCGACTGGCCCAGGACTGCCAGCAGGTAGAGGTTGTTGGGGTCTCGTTCGAGGCCGCGCTGCACGGCCGCGATTGCCGCGGTGGGCCGCCCGTTCTCCTGGAGGAGCAAGGCGTACTCACCCCAACGGCCGCTGTGGAGCGGATTCGCTGCCACCGCCAGGCCCTTCTCGATGATCGCCGCTTCACCTGCCACTGCGTCGCCACGCCAGCGGGCCAGCGAGGCGAATACCTTGCTGCGCTCATCCCTCAGTCGGGCGCTGTTGGGCACGACTTCGAGTGCAGCGGAGAGAACATCGCGCGCCTCCTCCAGCTGTGCCCAGGCGAGGTGGCCTTGCGCCTCCTGAATGGCGCGCTCCTCGTGGTTTTCGGTCAGTGCGGTCTGGATTATTCCGGTGCCAACCGCTATGGCCAGCACGGCAATGAGGAAGCGTGTTGCCATGTTCTCCTTCGCCTGCGCCCCCGCATTTTGCCCGTTGCTGCCGATGGGAAAATCTCTGCCTATTATCGCATGGCGGCGGTTTGCATTAGCATCGTGTAGGTTTGGACGCTCATCTTCACATCCGCTCTCTCGAAAAGACCTACCCGGGTGGGGTGCACGCACTCACAGGCATAAGCCTCGAGGTGCGGCCCGGGGAAGTCCATGCCGTAATAGGTGAAAACGGGGAGGGGAAGAGCACCCTCGCCAAGATCATCGCCGGCCTGGAAGGGTTCGACCGCGGGGAGATGCTCCTCGACGGTAACCCCTACCGGCCTGGCTCGGTCGCTGAAGCGTCGCAGCGCGGCGTGGCTATGGTTCACCAGCACCCCATGCTCTTCGATTCCCTGACCGTCGCCCAGAATGTCGTGCTGAACAGGGAGCCGCGTCGCGGCTTGCGGGTCGACGGTAGAGCGGCGCAGGAGCGGGTGGCTGAACTGGCGGCACAGTACGGGCTGGCCGTCGAACCGGACAGGCCCGTGCGCGACCTTGCAGCCGGAGAACGTCAGCGGGTCGAGATCCTCAAGGCCCTGCACCGCGGGGCTCAACTGATCATCCTCGATGAACCCACCACCATGCTGGCTCCCCACGAAGTCAAGTCGCTGCTCGCAGGAGTTCGAAGTCTGGCAGGGAGCGGTCACACCGTCATCCTGATCGCCCACAAGCTCGACGAGGTCCTGGAGGTTGCCGACCGGATCACCGTACTGAGGGCTGGCCAGGTTGTGGCAACCGTCGAGCGGGAGGAGGCAACCCGTGAGAGCCTGCTCCACATGATGCGAGGCGAGACGAGAACCGGTGTGCCCGCCGCTCCGACTGCGGCGGAGGAGCAACCGGCGAAGCCGCGACTCGTCCTCGAGAATCTGGTCATCGACGATGCCCAACGAAACACACGAATCGGACCGCTATCGCTCGAGCTGCGGTCCGGCGAGATCCTGGGAGTGCACGCCGGCAGCGCGAGCCACCAGGAACTGCTCGAGCTGACGCTGGTAGGCCTGACTCCGGTCGCCGGGGGAGTTATCCGGTTGGACGGTAACGACCTCTCTGCCCTCTCCCCATACGAACGGCGGATACTGGGCGCTGCGTTCGTGCCTTCCGACCGGATGCGCCGCGGCGTTGCCCGTACGGCCTCTATCCATGAAAACGCGATCGCAACTGTTTATCGATCCCAAGATCGGGCCGGTTTCGACGGACAGCCGCTGCGAGACTGGGTGAGCGGGATAATCCGCAAGTTCGGCCTGCGCGGCGCAAGGCCGCAGAGCCGGGCCGCCAACCTCTCCGGAGGCAACATCCAGCGCCTCATCCTGGGCCGCGAGCTGCACGGTGCCGAACTGCTGCAACGCGCCCAAGCGCAATCCCCAGAAGCGAGCACCGGAGCCCAACAACAGCCACCCAGCCTGCTGGTCATCTCCAACCCGACCCAGGGCGTCGACGCCGGCGGAGTGCGCTTCATCTACGACCTCCTGCGCGACTACGCATCAAGGGGCAGCGCCATCCTCCTGCTCACGAGCGACACCGACGAGCTGCTGGAGCTGAGCGACCGCCTCGCATTTCTGCAGGACGGGAAGTTGTTGGGCGTGTTGCCCGGCCGCGGGGTGACTACAGAGGAAGAAATTGCAAAGCTCCTCGCACAAGCAAATACGACGCAGGGTGTCCCACGGTGAGCGAGCGCTCCAAGGACCGCCTCGCCGACGCCCTGAGCCTCCTCACGGTCGTCCTCATCGCCGTCGCCGGTGGTGTGCTCATCATCCTGCTCACCAGCGACGAGCCACTGCGCGCCCTGAACGCCTTCTTCGCCGGCCCCTTCAGCAACCGCCTCTTCTTCGGCAACGTACTGCAGGCGGCCACGCCCCTGCTCATCACGGGACTGGGGCTCACGGTTGCCTTCCGCGCCGGCGCGGTCAACCTGGGTGCCCAGGGGCAAATCTACATCGGGGCGCTCGCCGCTACCGCGCTGTTGCTCTTTGCGCCGGGCGCGAACCCCCTGCTGCTCCTGGCGGCGATCCCGATAGCGATGCTCACGGGCGGCCTCTTCGCCGGGTTGGCCGGCTGGCTGCGCACCCGCTTCGGTGCGACCGAGGTCATCACCACCTACCTGATAGGCGCGATCCTGGTGCAGCTCTTCGATTTCCTGCTGCGCCGCTACCTGGTCGATCCGGCGGCGGGGTTTCCGGCGACGGAGTCTCTGCCTGCGGCCCTGCGCCTGCCGCGCCTGCTCCTGCCCTCGAACCTGAACGCCTCGTTCCTCGTGGCGCTGCTGCTGGCCGGGCTCGTCTGGTGGCTGCTCTACCGCACCACCTTCGGTTACGAGCTGCGCATGACCGGGGCCAATCCTCACGCGGCCCGATTCGCAGGGATCCCCGTGGCGCGCTCCTTCATCCTCGCGCTGGCGATCAGCGGCGCCCTGGCGGGTCTGGCCGGGATCTTCGAGGTGACGGGAACGCACGGCCGGCTCGTCACCGGCTTCTCCAACAACATCGGCTGGAACGGTATCACCGTCGCGCTCATCGCCAGGCTCCACCCGCTCGGGGTGGTGCCGGCGGCGCTGCTGTACGGGTATCTGGAGGTGGGGGCGAACTCCTCTGCCCTGATTGCGGGCGTTTCGCCGCGGATCGCCGCCATCATCCAGTCGCTCATCTTCTACCTGATCAGCGCGCAGGCGCTCTTCGCGTTCTACAGGCGCCGGCTGGCGCGGCGCCGGGAGGCAGCGCCGGCATGAGCGACCTCCTCAACGCGCAACTGCTCTACGACGTCCTGCGGGTGACCACGCCGCTGCTGCTGCTGGGGCTGGCGGGCGTGCTGACGCTGCGGGCCGGCGTGCTCAACATCGCGCTCGAGGGGCTCCTCCTGGCCGGCGCGTTCGGGGCGACCCTGGGCGCCGGACTCACCGGCAGCGTCGCGGCGGGAGCACTCACCGCCGTGCTCGCCGGCGGGCTGCTCGCCGCCGTCTTCGCCTACTTCACGCTGCGCCTGCGCGCCAACATCTTCATCGTGGGCCTGGCGACGAACGCCTTCGCCGCCGCGGCCACCGTGTACGCGACCTTCCTGCTAACCGGGCGGGAGGGGACGCTGATCTTCCCCAATGCTCCGACCTTGCCGCGCCTGAAACTGCCGCTGATTGCCGACTGGCCGCCCCTGGCGTGGCTCTCCGGGCACACGGCGCTCGACTACCTCGGCTGGCTGCTCGTCCTCGCAGTGAGCTTCCTGCTCTTCCAGACACCGTTCGG
>CALKAI010000133.1 GCA_937983275.1 uncultured Trueperaceae bacterium
CTCCTCGACTTCAGCGCCTTCGGGCTGGTCATCAACTACGGCCTGAACAGGGTGCGTTTCCCGGCCCCCGTCCTGGCAGGCGGGCGCATCCGCATGCGCGCCACGCCGGCAGCGGTCGAGGCGGCAGGGAACGGCCACCGGCTGCTCGTCGACGTGACCTGTGAGGTCGAGGGGAACGAGCGGCCTGCGTGTGTGGCGCAGCTCATCCTGCAGCTGGTGCCGGCAGCGTAGGGGTCAAAGAGAAGGACGGAGCCTCATCTGGCTCCGTCCCTGCCGCCTGCGGCGGTCTTGCTTCTGGTGCACCCGGGAAGATTCGAACTCCCGACCTTCTGATCCGTAGTCAGACGCTCTATCCAGCTGAGCTACGGGTGCCCGATTTGTTGCCGCCGCGTTATGTGGCGGAGAGGGAGGGATTCGAACCCTCGATAGAGGTAATGCCTCTATACTCCCTTAGCAGGGGAGCGCCTTCAGCCGCTCGGCCACCTCTCCTGACGCGCTCCGACCATCTTGTTGGCGGAGGGTGAGGGATTCGAACCCCCGGTAGGGTTGCCCCTACTGCGGTTTTCAAGACCGCCGCTTTCAACCACTCAGCCAACCCTCCGGTCACCACATGCCCGAAGGCCGTCCGGTCAGCGTCAGGGAGTATATCCGTTCGGCAGCGGCCATGTCAACGCGACTCGCGACCTCCGGGAACCCGCTCGGGAGGCTGCTCGGCCGCCCAGCGCGTTTGCGCCCACAGCCCCCGGAGCGCCGCCACCTCACGGTCGGTGAGTTGCGCCCGGTCGAAGACCCGCCGATACAGATGCTCGATCCCCTGCGCCTGGTGCGGCTCCGTGTAACCGATGTAGAGGAGGGTGTCCATGAGGTGACGAATCATCCCCTCGAACTTCTCGCGGGTTGCCACCCGACCGTCCGGTACGGGTGCTGGACCGCTGTCCGCTTCGCCAGCCGGGGCCAGGTTCGCCTGGAACCACTCGTAGCAGAGCACGTTTACTGCCTGGGCGAGGTTCAGGGACGCGTAGCTGGCCGTGGGGATGTGGATGGCCAGCTGACAACGGTCCAGCTCGCTGTTGGTGAGCCCGGTGTCTTCCGGGCCGAACACGATGGCGCTCTTCCCCGCCGGCAGCTGCTTAACGCCCTCGCGGGCGCTGGCCGCCCGGACCGCTTCCGATGCCCGCTCCCTGGCGGTCGTGCCGGCGGCGTGCCTAATGCCCGTAAGGGCCTCCTCCAGCGTGCCGACAGTCTTCGCGGCCTCGAGCAGGTCGCCGGCGTGCGACGCCAGCGCGTACGCCTGCCTGTCCAGGGAGCAGCGCGGCGACACAAGGTACAGCTCCGCCACGCCGAAGTTCTTCATGGCGCGCGCGGCGCTGCCAATGTTGGCGCTGTTCTTCGTTCTGACGAGGACTATGCGCAAGCTCATGGGGAACAAGTCGCGGGGCGCGGCGATTTCTCGCCGCGCCCCGCATCACCGGCACCCACTTCGGAGGCCGGAAGAGTTCGCTTGACTATCAGGCGCTGGCCTGCTGGCCGCCAGTCACCTTGCTGATGCGCTTCGCGAGCCGCGACTTGCGCCGTGCAGCGTTGTTGGCGTGCAGGGTGTTCGTCTTGGCCGCCTTGTCGATCAGCTTCTGGGCGACGCGCTGGTACTTGCCGGCGGCTTCCATGTCGCCACTCTCGGCAGCGGCAACAGCCTTCTTCGCAAAGGTGCGGATCATGCTCTTCTTGTGGCGATTGGCGAGGCGGGCTTTCTCTGCCTGCCTGCGGCGCTTCATCGCGGAGGGGTTCCTGGCCATGCTACTCCTTCAGAGGTCAACTCGGGTTTCCATAGGTAGGCGCGGGACACACGACAGTCCCGGCGCGCCTTTAGCCCATGAATAGTAGCACGGCCAGGGACCCGCTGCAATGCGTCAGTTAGCGGGGTGACGCCGGGCCGGCCCCTTCGGTGCCATGGTTGGGTGGACGCGCCCGCGTGCGCCAGCCCAGACACGAAGGAAACGATAGAGAGTGAGTAACGACACAGTCAGTTCCAGACCCACCCTTGGCGTTGTCATCGCGAGTACCCGGCCCGGAAGGATCGGCGCCCCGATCGCCGACTGGATCGTGCAGCGGGCACGGGAGAGCGGCAAGTTCGAGGTTGACCTCATCGACCTCGCCCAGGTGAACCTCCCGTTCATGGACGAACCCAACCACCCGCGCCTGCGCAAGTACACGAAGCCGCACACGAAGGCCTGGAGCGAGCGCGTCGAGACGACCGACGCCTTCGTCTTCGTGATGCCGGAGTACAACCACGGCATCGTGGCACCGCTCAAGAACGCCCTCGATTTCCTGCACCACGAGTGGCAGTACAAACCGGTGGGCCTCGTCAGTTACGGCGCCGTTTCGGCGGGTTTGCGTGCCGTCCAGATGATCCGGCAAATCCTGCCCACCTTCCGGATGGTGCCGCTTGCCGAAGGCGTTCCCATCCCCAACGTCGGGCAGTTCATGAAGGACGGCAAGCTCGAGCCGAACCAGCTGATGGAGGACGCGGCGACGGTGATGCTGAACGAGCTGGCCGTGTGGGAGGAGAGCCTGCGGCCCAGGCGGCTGGCCCGCGACTGAGCAGGCCGCCCCGCAAGGGCGTAGCCGAGGCATGACACGGAGCAGGTCGTGGAGGGCGGTGGCACCCGCCTCCCCACGACCTGCTCTTTCCCGGTACCTCAGCGCAGCTCGGGCAGCGGCAGCGGCGTCGTGTTCGTGATCGCCGGCATCACCGGGTATTCGACCTGCGGCTGCTCCCCGGTGAGGGTGTGCAGGAAGGCGGTGATCGCCACCACCTCATCCTCGGTCAGGTCGGCGCCCAGCTGGGCCGAGCCCATTATCCGCACGGCGTCGGCCAGCTCCCATACGCCTCCGGAGTGGAAGTAGGGCGGCGTGAGCGCGACGTTGCGGAGCGTGGGCGACTTGAAGGCGTAACGGTCGGCCTCCACGTTGGTTATCGCGAAGCGGCCCAGATCGCCGGGCGGCCGCACGGCCGCGTCGGGCGCCTCGACGACGCCGAAGGGGAAGTAGCCGTGGCCGCCCAGGTTCACGCCCTGGTGGCAGGCCGCGCAGCCGCGGGTGATGAACAGGTTGAGGCCCTCGCGCTCCAGGTCGGTGATCGCCTCCCGGTCGCCGCCAAGAAACTGGTCGAAGCGGGAGTTCGGCGTCAGCAGCGTCGACTCGAAGACCTCGATGGCGGCCGCGATGTTCTCGAAGGTCACCGGCTCGTCATCTTCAGGGAATGCCTCCTCGAACATCGCCACGTAGTCGGGCATGCTCCTGACGGTGGCCACGGCACGCTCGGGTGTGTTGTTCATCTCCAGCGCATCCTGGATGGGGCCCATTGCCTGTTCCGCGAGATCCTCTGCCCTGCCATCCCAGAACTGCGCCACGTTGAAGACGGAGTTCAGCACGGTGGGCGAGTTGCGCCCGCCCCGCTGCCAGGCGTGGCCAATGGAGAGCGGCTGCAGGTCCACTCCGGCCGTACCCAGGTTGTGACAGCTGTTGCAACTGACGAACCAGCTGGACGACAGCCGCGGGTCGAACCAGAGGGTGCGACCCAGCAACTCCTTCTCCGGTGTGAGCTCGTTGCCGGCCAGCTCCGGCGGTTCGGTGGGAACCTGCGAGAACAGTCCGCGCGCCATCTGCAGCAGCTGGTCAGTCTCCAGAACTTCCTGGGCTGGCTCCCCGTCACCCTCTCCGCCGTCCTGGGCCAGTGCGATGATGGGCACCGAGGCCAGCAGGAGAAGGAAAGCCAGCAGCCTCATACTTCCAGTTCGAATCACGTTTCACTCCTTAGCGTTACTCGTGAACGGACCCGCCAACGGGGCAGGCCAAGCATCGACCCTGCGGGTCCGCTGCATGCGCAGCAGCCTAGGGCGACCACCTCCTTCGGTACTGGCGTCACATTTGAGCCTAACCGACCCGAAACTCCGAATTCTGTAGCAGCGGCCCGTCTTCCCACCGGTGATACCCTCGGGGTTAATGGCACAGCAGTCCCAGGGGAGCACAGGCCACGTGCATGGGCACGACCATCACGGCCTGGCGGCGAGCCCGTCAGAACGCCGTCGCAACCGGGGCCGGCTCAAGATTGTCCTCCTGCTGGTCTCGCTCTACATGGTGGCCGAGGTCGTAGGCGGCATCCTGACCAACTCGCTGGCCCTGCTCGCCGATGCCGGGCACATGCTCTCCGATGCAGCTGCGCTCGCGCTGGCGCTCTTCGCGCTCTGGATCGCCGAGCGGCCGGCCCAGCCCCGCTACACCTACGGCTACTACAGGGCAGAGATCCTGGCGGCTGTCGTCAACGCAGCCGCCCTCCTCGCCGTCGCGGTATTCATCTTCATCGAGGCGTACAGGCGCCTGACGGGCGAGCCGGGCGAAGTCCAGGGGCTGCCGATGATGCTCATTGCGACCGGTGGTCTCGTCATCAACATAGTTGGGCTGGTCATCCTGTCGGGCGGGCGCAAGGGCAGCCTCAACATGCGCGGCGCCTGGCTGCACGTGCTTTCCGACGCCTTCGGCAGCATCGGCACGATCGCAGCGGGTGTGCTGATCCTGGCCTTCGGCTGGCACTGGGCCGACCCGCTGGCGTCAGTTCTGATTGGCCTGCTGGTGCTCGTCTCCGGCTGGCATCTGCTGCGCGAGGCAACCGACGTGCTGATGGCTGCGGCCCCGCCCGGCATCGACCCTGGCGCCGTGCGCAGGGAGCTGCTCGAACAGGATCACGTGCTCGACGTCCACGACCTCCACGTGTGGACGATTACCTCGGGGATGCCGGCACTCTCTGCCCATGTGGTGGTGAGCGAGCGGGCCTACGAGAACAGCACGCTCGAGGCGCTGCGACGCTGCATCCATGAGGAGTTCGGCATCGAGCACATCACCCTGCAGATGGAGAAGCCCGAGCTGGCCGAGAAGCTGCCGCCCGTCTAGTCTCCCCCGCCCAGCTCCGGGTAGGCGAGGTCCACCTCGAAGCCGCCCTGGACGTAGGGGCCCACGTCGTACGGGTCGAAGAGGACGCGCACACCGGCCGGGGTAAGCACGAAACTGTCGAGCAGCCACTCTGTCTCCTCGCCTACCTCGCCGTCCACCACCCAGGCCGCCTCCTGCTCAAGCAGCTCCGCAATCACCCGGGCACGCACGGACTCCTCATCGCATCTCCAGCCGAGCTGGCTTGCGGCCTCGCACAGGTCGTCGACCTCCCGCCAGCCCACCTCCCCGCTGTGGAACAGGTTGCTTGGCTCGCTCCAGGAGTTGGGGTGGGCGCCGCCAGCGTAGGTGGCGACACGCACGAAGTAGCTGAGCAGGTCGTCGTCGAGGGCGGTGATGACTACCTCGCGGGAGTCGAAGAAGCCCGCGGGAAACTCGCCGGCCACCTCCTGCTGCAGGTCGATGCCCTCCAGCAGGGCCTGGTCGACGCCCAGTCCGAACTGAACCGCGGTCCAGGGGGCTTCGTAGAAGAGCGGCAGGCTGCGCTGCACCGCCACGAGGCCGTCCCCCGTCCCGATGTTCCCCTGCAGGACGCTGGCCAGCCCCCGCAGGACAATCGGTTCCTCCAGCTCCTCCAGGTAGAAGCTGGCCTCACCGAAGACGTCCAGTCCGGTGTCGGTCCTGTCGGCGATGAAGGTCCAGTCGGTTGCCGTGACCTCCACGGTGTGCTGGTGCTCGAGGAACGGGGCGGTTAGGAAAAGGTCTGCACTCTCGTCCGGGTCGTTCCCGCGCGCGGGGGCCTCGAGGATGAACAGCTGGGCGTCCCGCTCCCACAGCTCCAGCCTTGCAAGCAGCGTGCGGCCGCGCGCCGACTCACCCAGGTAGAGAACGGTGTCGTATGGCTGCGGGACCTGGGCGGCGGCGAGGAGAAGCAGCTGGAGAGCCGCGAGGACCAGGGCGAACTGAAAACGCCGGCGTCGGGTGCTGGGTGGTTGGGTCATAACGCGCCTGCCTTTCGGGTGTTTCCGCAAGTATAGACACATGACCGCGTCCGCAAGAAGCACCGGCGGCGTGAAATGGTTTGTTATTTACGCTGTTCGTCGATGGCGTCCTGGGTGCGCGAGAGCGCGTCGCCAGTGGAGTCAGAGTCTCGCAGGGCCAGGGCGACGTAGAGCGCATCGATCACGGCCAGGTGAGCGGTGCGGGAGGCCATCGCCTCCACCCGCGAGCTGGTCTCGCTGGTGGCAGCCACCAGGTGAATGTGCGCCTCCTTCAGCAGCGGGGAGCGGAAGAAGGAGGTGAGCGCCACGACCGTCGCCCCGGCCTCGCGGGCGCGCCGGGCGGCGTTGATTACCGCCTTCGTCTTCCCGGTGTGCGAGATGACGAAAGCGACGTCGCCGGGCCTGAGCAGGCTCGAGGTGACTGCCTGCATGTGCGAGTCGGGCGGTGTCGACACGTTCAGGCCTATGCGCAGGAAGCGGTAGAAGGCGTCGATGACGACGGGGGCGCTTGACCCCATGCCGTAAAGCTCAATGCGCCGGGCCTGGTGCAGCACGTCGAGGGCCGCCTCCAGCTCCTCCTCGTCGAGGAGCTCCACGGTCTCCTGCAGCGCCAGCACCTCGGTTTGGACGACCTTGCGCACCACCTGCAGGGCGCTGTCAGTGCGGCTTATCTCTTCGTCGAGGGCGGCAGGCTTCGCGCCGCCGCTCTCCACCGCCAGGGCGATCTTGAACTCGCGGAATCCGGAGAAACCCAGCGCCTGGGTGAGGCGCATGACCGTTGCCGTGCTCACGCCCGCCTGGCCCGCCAGGGCTTCGACGCTCAGGTTGAGCACCTCCTGCGAGCCGGCCAGGATCACCTGCGCCACCGCCATCTCCGAGGGAGTGAGGCTCTCCTGCAGTGCCCGGATCCGTGCCGTGACCGACCCGGCCGGCACACTCTCCCTGGGGCGCAGGCTCATCAGGCGCCCTGCGCCCCCTCCAGGAGTTCCCCTACGCGGTCCCGGGCGGCCTCGCTGCCGCTCCGGTTGAGGAAGGAGAGCCGGGTGCGGTGCTCGAGCACGTCGTCAGGCTTGACCGCCATCTCGTAGCGGGCGGCATAGATGACCTCGGCCTCGATATAGGGGTAGCCAGCGACCAGGCGCTCGCCGTGGCCGGCGGCCGCGAGCCCGGCGACCAGCCCGGCCCGGTCGCCGTACGCCTGGAGCAGGTGCCGCTCGATGTCCTTCTCCAGCCCGGCGCCGGCCAGCTCGCCGCCGGCGTTGCCGTTCCGGGCTCCCAGCAGCTTGAGCCGCTCCGTTTGCGAGGCCCGTCCGGGTTCCAGCCTGCCGACCTTGACGGCGTGGTCCACGGCGTCGAGCGCCATCTTCCGGTAGGTGGTCCACTTGCCGCCGGCGATGGTGAGCAGCCCCGACTCGCTGGTGTTGATTACGTGGTCCCGGGAGAGTCTGGCGGTGTCGCTGGCGCGCGGGTCCGACACGAGGGGGCGCAGGCCGGACCAGGCCGAGAGCACATCCTCCCGCTCCACCGGCAAGTCGAAGTAGCGGCGCACGTGCCGCAGGATGTACTCGATCTCGTCCTCGCTGGCCTGCGGGTTGGCGGTGATGGCCGCGGGCGCGTCGGTGGTGCCGACGAGCGTGTGCCCCTGCCAGGGGAGCAGGAAGAGGACACGGCCGTCCTCGGTCTTGGGTATGAGCAGCCCGGTATCTGGCGGAGAAAACCGCTTGTCCAGCACCACATGCGCCCCCGAGCTGGCCGAGAGCATTGGTGTAGCCTGCGGGTCATCCATGAGCCGGACGCCATCAGCGAAGGGGCCGGTCGCGTTGATCACGACCCTCGCCGGCACCTCGAACGTCTCACCGCTCAGCTCGTCGCGTACGACTGCGCCCCTGACGCGCCCGTCCTCCTTGAGGAGTTCGGTTACGGAGGCGTAGTTGGCGACGGCCGCCCCTTCGGCAATGGCGGTGAGGGCGAGGGTGACGTTCATGCGCGCATCGTCGAACTGGCCGTCGTAGTAGAGCACGCCGCCGCGCAGTCCCTCCTGGCGCAGCATGGGGAAGCGTTCGCGGGCTTTCCTGGCGCCCAGGTAGCGGCTGGGCGCGAGGTTCGCGCCGCCGGCCAGGATGTCGTACATCTTGAGGCCGGTGAGGTAGTAGGGCACCCCGATGAGGTTGTAGAGCGGCGTGAGCAGCGGCAGCGGCCTGCTCAGGTGGGGCGCAATCTCCAGCAGTACACGGCGCTCCTTGAGGGCGTCCCTGACAAGGTTGAGCTGTTTTACGTCCAGGCCCTTGACCGCCTGCTCCAGGTAGCGCACGCCGCCGTGGATCAGTTTGGTGCTGCGGCTGGAGGTCCCGCTGGAGAAATCGGCCCGTTCGAGCAGCGCGACCTTCAGCCCCCGGCTGGCGGCGTCGAGGGCTATTCCGGTACCGGTTGCTCCGCCCCCAACTATCAGGATGTCGAACGAGCCGTTGCGCATGGCCTCGAGCTGCCGGGCGCGGCTCACCTCGTGTCGGGGATCGCTTGTCATTTGCTTACCGCTCCCTGCAGGTGGGCCAGCAATCCGTCAACTCCGCCGAAGACGGGGGTCTCCCTGTCGCCGGCGAGGCGTGGATCATTCGCCTTGGTCGCACCGGTGAGCACCAGCACGCCGGGAATGCCTACTTCCTTCGCCATCAGCACGTCGGTCTCCAGCCGGTCACCGACCATCGCGCTGCGCTGCAGCGGGGCGCCCGCCAACCCGGCAACCTCGGTTATGTAGTTCGGGTTCGGTTTTCCCACGACCAGCTCGGGACTCCTCCCACAGGAAACCTCTATCAGGGCCATCACGGCGCCGGCGTCGGGCAGGAACCCGCCCCTGACCGGGCAGTTTGCGTCGGGGTTCGTGGCCACGAAGCGCACCGCCGGATCCATGAGGAAGTTGCAGGCCTTTGCGAGGCGAGTGTAGCTCAGGGCCGGATCGAAACCAAGTACAACCAGGTCCGGCTCATCCTCCACGATTTCGAGGCCCGCTGCGGACAGCACGGCCGCCAGCGACGGGGTTCCCAATACGTAGATTCGGGCCGTGGGAGCGGCTTTCGCGAGGTAGGAGGCGGTCGCTTCGCCGCTGGTGTAAACCTGACCGTCGTCAACCGGAAATCCCAGTTTGTGGAGGCGCTCTGCGTACTGATTGGCCGACCGGGAGGAGTTGTTGGTGAGGAATGTGTACCCGATGTCGTTCTCCCGGAAGTGCCGTATGAGCTCCAGCGCTCCGGGGAGAGGCTCCTCGTCCAGGTAGACCGTGCCGTCCAGGTCGAGGAACCAGTGATCGACGCTTTGCAGTTGCATGCGACCCCTTCTGTAACTTCGTTACCTGCCTGTGCCCCTAAGTGTGAGCAGCTTACGGAGCACCTGACCTAATGTCAAGGATTTGTCAGCAATTGCCCGACCTCGGTCATTTCTGGATTTCGCGGCTCCAGCACGCACAAATCGCATTCTTATGCGAGAAGGATTGTAAAAACATGACATGGGGGAAATCGACCTTCGTGTATTCTTGACAACATTTCTGACGCTACGTATAGTTCAGGCGAGGTCACATCTCCACTTTCGGGACGCAATCCGCGTCCGTCAGAGAGGTAGAAAATTGCAGCACGCGTATGCAACCCGGGGGCTTACGATCGGTTCAGTTGCAGGGAACCCGCCCTCGTGTCCGGGAATCCATGGCAGCCCCTAGTCGCGAGCGACAGGGCGTGATCAAGTCCCCGCGCCGCCGCTCCTTCTCCCGCTCCAAGCTCGTCGAGGCCCTCAGCGCCTACCTGTTCCTCCTGCCGGCAGCGGTCATCCTCTTCGCTTTCCAGTACCTTCCCGCAATCGACGTATTCCGCCTGAGCCTCACTGACCGCCTGCTCCTGCGGCCTTTCAGCAACTTCATCGGCTTCGACAACTATGTGCGGCTCTGGAACGACGACCGGTTCTGGAACTCGGTCTGGAACACGTTCTACTTCGTGGCCGGCAGCGTCCCCCTCCAGATCGCCCTGGCGCTCCTGCTGGCCATGGCGCTCGCCTCGAAGATCCGGGCGCTGGGCTTCTTCCGCACTACCTTCTTCCTTCCCGTGGTCACCTCAATGGTGGCCGTCTCGGTGGTGTGGGACTGGCTCTACCACCCGCGCATCGGGCTGTTCAACGAGATTATCAAGCTCTTCGGCGGCGATCCCGTCGCCTGGCTGTCGAGCTCGCAATGGGCAATGCCGGCGATCATCCTCCTGGTGGTCTGGAAGGGCACCGGCTACTACATGGTCATCTACCTGGCCGGCCTCATGGATATCCCGCATCAGTATTACGAAGCCGCAAAGATCGACGGCGCGTCGGGCTGGGCGATGTTCCGCCGGATCACCTGGCCGCTCCTCGCTCCGACGACCTACCTGATCCTCATCCTGCAGGTCATCAACTCCTTCCAGGTCTTCTCCTCTGTTTACGTGATGACCGGGGGTGGGCCGCTGCGCTCCACCGAGGTGGTCGTCTACTACCTCTACCAGCGCGCCTTCGAGAGTCTTGAGTTCGGATACGCATCGGCGATCTCGGTGGTGATGTTCCTGTTCCTCATCCTGCTTACGGTCGTCCAGCGCGTATTCATCGGAAGCCGGGTGAACTACGACCGATGAGCATGGCATCAGCAGCAATTGGCCGCCGCGAGAAGCGGAACGTCTTCCTGCTCACCCTCGTACTCGCACTGGCGGCGTTCATCTGGCTCTTCCCGTTCATCTTCAGCTTCATCGCCTCCTTCAAGACCGGCAATGAGCTATTCACGAACATCTGGGGCCTGCCGGAACGGTGGGATCTCAGCAACTACCAGAGCGCCTTCCGCGGGCTGAACTTCGAGCGCTCCTTCCTGAACAGCCTGTTCGTCTCCACGTCGGTGGCAGTCCTGCAGTGCGTAACCGGCACCCTGGCCGCTTTCGCGTTCGCGCGCATGCGCTTCCCCGGCAAGGAGATCATCTTCATGCTCTTCCTGGCCACTCTGATGATCCCGGGCACCGTCACTCTCACGGCCAACTTCCTGATCCTCGCCCGCCTCGACTGGATCGACACCTACTGGGCGCTCATCATCCCCCACGGGGCCAGCGGCTTCTCGATCTTCCTGCTGCGCCAGTTCTTCATGACGATCCCGGTGGAACTCGAGGAGGCAGCACGACTGGACGGAGCCGGCCGGCTGCGCTTCCTCTGGTCGGTACTCCTGCCCCTCGCCCGGCCCGCCCTGACGACGGTATTCATCTTCCAGTTCATCTCCAACTACAACGACTTCCTGTGGCCGCTCATCATGACCTCGAGCGAGAGCCTGCGGGTAATCCAGATCTCCCTGTCGATCTTCACCGACCTGGAGGCGACCGCCAACTACGGTCCGCTGATGGCGGCAGCCATCCTGACCATGATCCCGACGGTCATCATCTTCGCGTTCATGCAGCGCGCCTTCATTCGCGGCATCACCCGCAGCGGAATCAAGTAGGAGGGAACATGCAGATTCTCGGCATCGGTCTACTGCTGTTGGCTTCGGCCGCACTCGCTCAGGAGGAGGCACCGTACGTGCTGGTACAGGCCCACCGAGGTTACAGCGAGGTTTATCCCGAAAACACGCTCATTGCTATCGAAAAAGCATATGAGGTCGGGGCCAATCGAGTGGAAACTGACATTGCCCTGACAAATGACGGTCACATTGTCCTTATGCACGATCGCACGGTCGACAGGACAACAGACGGCAGCGGCAGCGTCCAGCTCATGGACCTCGCGCAACTGCGGGAGCTGGACGCCGGCTCCTGGAAGAGCCCGGAGTTCGCCGGCGAACCCGTCCCCACCCTCGAGGAGGCCCTCGAAGTGGCAATGGAAATGGGCGGAGAACTCAACCTCGAGATCAAGGTCAGCAACCGCGCCGCCAGTTACGTCACCGAAACCATCCGCACTGCGGTGGCCATCGTGCAGGAGCATGAGGCCCACGAGCACGTGGTCTTCTCCTCCTTCGACTTCCAGGCGCTGCAGCAGGTCCAGCAGCTCGACCCGGAGCTGCGGGTTCTGCTGCTCGACTGGGGCGCTCCTTCGGACAGCTTCGACTACCTCGACGTGGTCATCAACCTGGGTTTCTACGGCTGGTCTCCGACCGCCGAGTACGCCACGCCCGAACGGCTGAAGAAGGCGCAGGAGAACGGCATCTTCGTCCACGTCGGTGCCGGACCGGGTCCCCGCATCCTGGAGATGATCGAGCTGGGCGTCGACGGTTTCAGCGCCAACGACGCGAAGGCGCTCGTCGACTTCCTGGAGCGCCAGGGCCTGCGCGGCAACTGACGTGACCGGCACCCCGGCCGCAAGGGAGGCGACGCAAGTCACCGACCTCCTTTTCGACCTTGACGGCTGCCTCTGGTTCGGCGACAGGCTGGCACCAGGAGCCGTTGAAGTCGTGGCGGAGCTGCGCGCCCGGGGGTATGGCACATTCTTCCTGACGAACGCGTCCAACCGGACCAGTGCTCAGCTGGCACAGAAACTCCGGCGCCTTGGCATCGAGGCGGCCCAGGAGGACGTGCTGGCCCCACTGACCGTCCTTACGCAGCACGAGCTGCTGGGCCCGGACAGCAAGGTTCTGGTGCTGGGCAATCCGGTGATTGCCGAGGTGCTGCGCGAGGCCGGCATCACAACAGTCCGGCAGGGTGAGCAGGCCTCGGTCGTAGTCGTCGGCAACTCGCGCGACCTGCGCTTCGGGGACCTGATACCCGCCATTACCGCCCTCGACAATGGGGCGCGCCTGCTCGCGCTCAACCTCGACCGCCGCGTCCCGACCGCCACCGCGGTCGCTCCCGGCACGGGCGCCATCGTAAGTGCGCTGACGACCGCGACGGGTGTTTCGCCGCAGGTGCTGGGCAAGCCGTCGCGCCTCTACTTCAGCGGCGCCCTGGAACGCTTCAACCTGAACGCCGCCAACACCGCCATGATCGGCGACTCGCCCGACACGGACATTGCCGGGGGGAACGGCAGCGGGCTAACCACCATACTGGTTGGCGGCGCGACACCGGCGGGGCCAGACGAAGAGCCTGACTTCCGCATCCGGGCGCTAACCGATCTCCTCGACCACTTCCCGCGTCTGGCGAAGGGGGTGAGGGCGGTGTAACCCGTGCGCCGTCATGTCGCCTCAGGGCGGCAGGCCCCACCAGAGAAAGCAAGCCGTAAACCCGAAGCTCTAGTCAAAAGGAGAAAGTCACTTGCGTAAGATCATCGCACTACTTGCCGCAGCCCTGATGACCACCGCGCTGGCGCAGGTCGAGATCGAAGTGTGGCACTCGCTGTCCGAGAACTACGGCGCGCCGCAGTTCCAGGAGTACGCCGAAGAGTTCAACGCCATGCAGGACGACATCCGCATCAATGTTTCCTACGCCGGCGAGTACACCGAGGCGCTGCGCAAGTCGCAGGCTTCCGTTGCGGCAGGCCGCGCGCCCAGCCTCGTGATGTTCGAGCAGACCCGCGGCGCCGGTTTCGTCGATGCGGGTGCCGTCACCCCGCTCACCTCGTTCATCGAGAACGACCCCGACTTCGACTTCGATGACCTCTTCGAGCCGCTCCTGGGCGCCTGCCAGATCGACGATGAACTCTGGTGCCTCCCCTACAACCCGAGCACCCCGCTCATCTACTACAACAAGGACCTCTTCCGCGAAGTCGGTCTCGACCCCGAGGAAGACTTCCCCACCACCTGGGACGAGCTCCTCGAGGTTGGACCCAAGTTCGCCGTAGAGGGCTCCAACGGTGAACTCGAGCGCTGGGGCTTTGGCCTGGCGCACGCCCCCGGCTGGCTCTTCGACGCCTGGCTGGGTCAGGCCGGCGGCCGCTACCTGGCCGAGGACCGCAGCGAATTCGTCTTCAACGACGAAAACGCCGTGGAGATGCTCGAGTTCTGGCTCGAACTGGTAGAGGCGAAGGCAGCCGTTCCTTCCGGCAGCCAGACCCCCGACTTCTTCGGTGGCAACCAGGCCATGATGGCCGGCTCGACCGCGACCCTCGCCAGCAACTTCGAGCGCGCTGACTTCGACATCGGTGCTGCCCCCATGTGGTGCGGCGAAGAGTGCTACGTCCCGTTCGGTGGCGCCAACATGTACATCATGTCGGCCGCCAGCGAAGAGGAGCAGCAGGCCGCCTACGAGTACCTGAAGTGGCTCACCTCGACCGAGAAGGCCGCCGAGTTCGCAGCCGCCACCGGTTACATGGCGCCCCGCCAGTCCTCGCTCGAAACCGAGACGCTGCAGAACCGCTTCGAGGAGCTTCCGGAAGCGCTCATCACCTACGAGCAGATGGAAAGCCACGGCTACCCGCGCACCCTCGTACCCTTCTGGGGTGAGGTGCACAACCAGCTCACGCTCATCACCGAGCGCGTCCTGCTCAACGGCGACGACCCGCAGGCAGCACTCGACGACGGCGTCGAGGAAGCCAACCGCCTTCTGCAGATCTACGCTCAGTAAGGCCTGACTGAACGGGTGGAGGGGCGGGCTGCCGTGGCAGCCCGCCCCTCCGTTTTGCGTTGGGCCGGAGCGCCCACCCGGCATACCCTGACCGCGAGCACAACCTGGAGGATCGCATGAAAAAGATCGCCGCCACAGATGAGCGCCTCACCTGGTCGGGCGCCATCTCCCTGCAGACCGGGGACGGCTCCGTCACCCCCTGGCGCCTGCCCTGCGACGAGCTGCCCCTCTACCCCTTCGAGACTCTCCACGACCGCGCCTCCCGACCCGCCGGGGTGCGCATCGCCTTCCGCAGCGACACGCGCTTCCTAGCCGGCACGACCGGGCAGAACATCAGCGACGCCAGCCTCGACCTGTGCGTGGACGGCGAGCTGCTGCACAGCCTGCCCCTCGAGGATGCCGACACCTTCCGGTTCCCCGAACTGCCGGCAGGCGAGAAGCTCATCGAGCTGTGGTTACCGCAGTTCCATCCGTTCACCCTGCAGTCCCTCACGCTGGACGAGGGCGCGACCCTGGCTCCCGCCGCACTGCCGCGCCGCCGCTGGATCACCTACGGCAGCTCGATCACCCAGTGCAAGGCGGCCGCATCGCCGGCACGGACCTGGCCGGCGCTGGTCGCCCGGGAGCACCAGCTCGACCTCACCTGTCTGGGCTTCAGCTCCCAGTGCCACATCGAACCGATGCTCGCGCGCCTCATCAGGGACAGGCCCGCCGACATGATCTCCCTGTGCCTCGGAATAAATGTTCAGGGCGGTGCGTCGCTCAACGCGCGCACCTTCCGGCCGGCGATCCTGGGGTTCGTCAAGATCGTGCGCGAGAAGCACCCCACCCTGCCGCTGGCGGTAATCTCCCCCATCTTTGCTCCCGAACGGGAACGCACCCCCAACGCGGTGGGCCTCGACCTCGAGAAGATGCGCGAGGAGATCAGGGTGGCCGTGGACACCCTGCAGGCGTTCGGAGACGAGAACGTCTTCTACGTGGACGGGCTCGAACTCTTCGGGCCGGAGAACGCCCATCTGCTCCCCGACAACCTGCACCCCGACGCCCAGGGTTACGAACTGCTGGCCAGGAACTTCTCGCGCCTGGTCATGCCCCGGCTGCTGAACGGGGCGTAGCGCCAGCGGTGCCGCGCCCTTGCGGCTAGGGCGCGGCGGGTGCCGGCTCCCCGCGGCGCAGGAGCTCGCGGGCCTCGTCGATGCCGCCGGGATTGTTCCAGAGCAGCACCCCCCTGACTAGCTCCTGGTCGTCGAGGTAGTAGATGGTGCCGCTGCCGGACGGCTGTGCCCAGTTCGCCCTGGTTGCCAAGTGGCTGTCCAGCAGGCCTACCGCCTCGTAGCTGCTGCCGTAGAGGGCCGAGTAGAACAGCGGGATATGCCCGTACGGCTGGCCCTCGCCGGCCATAGCCAGGCCCGCATGCATGCCGCTGTGCAGGGCGTGGTCCTCGTGTTCGACCCGGCGCGGCCCGAAGAGGGGGTCGGGGTAGCGGGCAACGTCGCCGGCGGCGAACACGCCGGGCGCGTCCGTGCGGAACAGCTCGTCCACGACGATGCCGTCGTTCACGGCTATTCCGGCCTCGCCTGCCAGCTCCTGCGCGGGCGTCGAGCCGACGGCGGCCAGCAGGAGGCTGAACTCACGCTCGCTCACTTCGCCGGAAGCGGTCTCCTCCAGGGCAACGGTAACCGTCTCCCCCGTCTGCTCGGCGCCACGAACCATATGTCCTGCCAGCACCTCAATGCCGTTCCGGGTGTACTCGGCGTTGACCTGTTGCGCAAGCCCGGCAGGCAGGATGAGTCCGCTGATCCCCGCCTCCGGGAAGGCCATGGTCACGCGGTGGCCGTTCTGGTTGAGGGCGGCGGAGATCTCGGCCCCCAAAAATCCCCCGCCGATCACGAGGACAGGCAGTCCAGCGCCCGGCTCCGGCAGGGCCGCGCGCAGCCGCCGGTAATCGGCAAGCGTGCGCAGGTAATGGACGCTGCCGCCGGGCAGGCCGGCGAGAGGCAGCCTGCGCGGCCTGACGCCCGTGGTGAGCAGCAGCTTCCGGTAGCCATACTCGTTACCAAGCTCGTCGGTCAGGCGGCGCAGGCC
>CALKAI010000134.1 GCA_937983275.1 uncultured Trueperaceae bacterium
GATGGCAACGAGCTGCGCGTGGTCGTGGACGCCGTCGAGGACGGCGAGTACGTGAACTCGGCGCAGCTGGAGGTCCGTCATGCGGGCACGCGCGCGCAGATGGAGCAGATCGCGCCGGGCCGCTACGAGGCGGTGGTGCCGCTGGGCGACCCGGGCGACCCGGTCCTCGTCGTTCAGGGCGGCGAGGTGGTGGCCCGCACGGCCGCCAACGTCGTGACTCCCGAGTTCGATCAGCAGGGCGCACCCGAGCTGCTGCGGCAAATTAGCCTGCGTTCAGGCGGAGAAAACCTCGCTACCCTCGAGGGCTACGCCCCCGAACTGACGCGTCAGGGGGTGCCGCTGTGGCCCTGGCTACTGGCCGGCGCCCTGCTGCTGTTCCTCGTCGAGCTGCTCCTGCGCCGGTTCGTCCACCGGGGTTTTCGTAACCTCGCGAAGTAGGCTGGTAGCGTAGGCGCCCTTGGGCAGGGTGAAAACCAGGGTGTAGCCGTCCTCCTGGCCGAGCACGTCGATCTCATCGACCTTCAGGCGGGTGAAGCGGCGGTCGCCGTGGCGGGAGCGGAAGTCGACCCAGCGCAGGCCCAGCTCCGCGAGCACGGCCGCTTCCATCTCGCCCGGGACACCGCCGGAGGGTTTCACCTTCTTGCCGTAGAGCGGGATGAGGGCGCTGATTTCGAACGCCTTGGCGCGGGGGGACTCGGCCTCGTCCTGCACCTCGAAGGTGCCGCCCGTGTCGTGCTTTCGTGCCCAGTCGCCGGGCAGCACGGTGTCGAAGATGCCCTCCTCGATGCGGCGGGCCAGCAGGCGGTTGAAGATCAGCGACTGCAGGGCCGAGAGGAAGAAGCGGTGCAGGCGATGCCCGCCGGGCACCTTTTCGCCGCGCAGGACCTTCAGGCCGTCCACCGCGTTGCGGCCGAAACGCCCGAAGCGCTGCGGGCCAAAGTAGTTGGGGACCCCCGACCGCACGAGCTGGCTGGCGATCTCCCTCGCCGCGGCGGCCGCGCCGTCCTCTACTCCCCGCACGCGAATGCGGAACTCGTTCCCCTTCAGGTGCCCGATACCGAGCTTGTTGCGGTGACGCGACCGCTCCAGGATCTCGACGCCCGGCAGCTCCTCAAGGGCCTCCAGCGCCTGCGCCTTCGCGTTGGGGACGCTGAGCCACTGCTCGGTGACCGCGTACTTGTCCTTGAGGCCGGCGACGCCGATCTCCTTCTCCTCCACGCCGGCACGCATGAGTGCCAGCATCAGGTCGCGGGATGTAAGTTCCCGCTTGCGGACGAAGGCGTAGGCGTGTGAACCCTTGCCCTCGGGGAGGTAGAGGGGTATTTCGCGGACCATGAAGTCTTCGGGGATGGTGCGGATGGCTCCGCCGGTTCCCGGCAGGGCGCGGGTGAGTGTCGGCAGTTCGTCCCAGCTGAAGGTGAATCTGCTCTCGGGGGCGGTCTCCTGCATCCTCAATCCTTCAGTCGCGGGCGGGCCGGTGGGCGGCGAGGCGCTCCTCCATGAGCTGGCTGGCCAGGCGCAGGCGGGCTTCCAGGTCCGGGGCCTCGAGGAGGATTTGCCGGGACTGGGCGGGGATGCGGATGTTCGCGCAGATGAAGGACGCCTGGTAGAAGGTGTCGTCGGGCAGCGCGTCGTCGACCTGCTCCTGAGTGCCCGAGGCGAAGAAGGTAGTGGCGTAGCGCTTGAAGGTATCGACGGCATCCCAGGCGACGAGCTTCTCGCGGTTGGGATCGAACCGCTCCAGCGGCGCCGGGTCGTCCTCCACGAACAGGAGCAGGCGCTTCTCGCCGTCCGGTTCGTTGATCACCTCGCGGTGGCTCACCTTGAGCCGGCAGCGCTCGCGGCCGTGGGCGAGGACGTCGTAGCTCCCGTCGATGTTCTCCTCGACGTTCAGGAGCTCCATGTAGGTGCCGTGGCGCGGCAGGCGCGGTCCGGTGTCGCCTATGACCCCGTCGTCCACGGCGAGGCCCATCACGAACCGCTGGTCCTCGCTGTCGATCACCGTACGCACCAGGTGCTTGTACCGCTCCTCGTCGATGTGCAACGGCACTGTCATCCCCGGGAACACGACCGTGTCGGGCAGCAGGAGGAGGGGGAGCTGGGACATCCACCCACGCTATCAGCCAGGGCGCGAAGAGAGTAGTCCCTGGACATCTTTCGGGCCTGGCTGCGGGAGTTCGCGGCGGCCGCGGCCTTGGAGGCCCAACAAAAACGGGAGCCCGGTGTGACACCGGGCTCCCTTTCGTGGCGGAGCCGACGGGATTTGAACCCGCGACCTTCTGCGTGACAGGCAGATATGCTAACCGCTACACTACGGCTCCACGCAAGTACCAATCTTATCCAGCCACCCCTGGCGTTGTCAACGAGGTGAGATTCAGCGGCCTCACCCCGCCTGGCTGCGCGCTGCCAGGTCGAGTATGACGCCCAGGAGCACTATCGCCGAGACGTACAGGTTGGCGTTGAACGATTGCAGCGCCGCCGCTGCTCCCAGCCGCCGGACGAGGAGGTGGGCGTAGAGGAGTACGACGCCTACGGCCAGGGTGGACAGCAGGTAAGGAAGGCCAAGCGGGAGGAGGAGCGGCAGGGCGAGCAGCAGCAGCCACGAAACCAGGTGCATCGCGCCGGAGATGTTGACGGCAGCCTGCTCCCCGAAGGCCGCAGGGATGCTGTGCACGCCGTGCTGCCTGTCGAACCCGAGATCGAGGATGCCGTAGACGATGTCGAACCCGGCGATCCACAGGGCGACCACCGCCCACAGGAGCAGCGCCGCCGGCTGGAACGATCCCGTCACGGCGATCCAGCCCCCGGCGGCCGCCGCACCTATGGACACGCCAAGCCACAGGTGGCACAGGAACGTGAACCGCTTCGTGTACGGGTAGAGCGTAAGCGCCAGGACGGCCACGGGCAGCAGGGCCAGTGTGAGCGGATTGAGGGCCCAGCCTGCCAGCGAGAACGCGCCGAAGCCCAGGAGCACGAGCAGCAGCGCGTCCCCCCTGCCCAGGACCCCGGCGGGCAACTCCCTGTTGGCGGTGCGGGGGTTCCGGGCGTCGATCCGGGCGTCGATGAGCCGGTTCAGGGCCATTGCAGCCGTCCTGGCGCCCACCATGGCCAGGGTGATCCAGCCGAAGGTGGCCCAGCCCGGCCAGCCTCCGGCGGCCAGCAGCATGCCCGAGTACGCGAAGGGCAGCGCGAACAGGGTGTGCTCGAACTTGACGAGATCCAGGTAGGCCCGGACCGACCTGGATCGTCTCGTCACCGCACTTTTCACAACGGAAAGATATCACGCGTCCCACCGCCGCCGGCCGGTGGGTCAGCTTACGCCGTTGCGGCGCAGCTCTTCGCGCTCCTCCTCGAACCCTTCCCGCCCCAGCAGCGCATAGGTGTAGATCTTGCCCAGCTCGACGCCCGGCTGGTTGTAGGTGTCGATGTTCAGCAGCTCGCCCATGATCGCCGTTTGCCACATGAGGAACTGCAGCAGCGCGCCCAGCGTCTGCGCGTTCAGCTCAGGTATCTGCAGGGTGTAGTTGGGGCGTTCGTTGTGGGCGAGGGCGAAGGCGGTTGCGGATTGCTCTGCCCCGATCAACCGGTTGAAGCTGCTGCCCGCCAGGTAGGAGAGCTCCTCCAGTTCAGGTTCCGAGTCGGGCACCTCGAGCGTCCGGCCGAACTCGTCCAACCGCACGAAGGCGATCAGCTTGTCGTTGGGGCCTTCGTTGAAGAGCTGCACCTGCGAATGCTGATCGGTTGCCCCGAGGGCGCCAAGGGGCGTGCTCCCCTCGTTCACGCGGCTCCCCTTGAGATCGACGGCCTTGCCCAGCGACTCGGCCCAGAGCTGCACGAACCAGTCGCCCAGCGCGCGCAGCCGGCTGGAGTAGGGCATGAGCACGCTTATTGACTTGCCGCGCCGGTAGTTCAGGTATTGGACGAGCGCCGCCTGGGCGACCGGGTTTTCGGGCAGCGGCGCGCGCACCGCCTCGTTGGCCCAGGCTGCCCCCTTCAGCAGGCCCTCCACGTCGATGCCCGCCATCGAGATGGGCAGCAGGCCCACGGCCGAGAACACACTGAACCTGCCCCCCACGGAGGGCGGCACGCTGAAGCTCCGGTAGCCGCGGCGGTTGGCCAGGGGACGCAGAATCCCCTTCTCCGGGTCGGTGGTGGCGATGATGCGGCCCGCGTGCCCCTCCCCCAGCGCCCTTTCGAGCCACTCCTTGAAGAGGAGGTACGCCGCCATCGTCTCGGCGGTGGTGCCGGATTTGCTGATCACGTTCACCAGGGTGGTTTGCGGGTCCAGGACCTGGGTCAGCGCGTGCACGGTGTCCGGATCAACGTTATCCACGAAGTGAACGCGCAGCCCCTCGCCGTTCACCTGCAACGCCCGGTACGGGTGCTGCAGGGCGCTGATAACCGTCATCGCGCCCAGGCTCGAACCGCCGATCCCCAGGACGACCAGGTCGCTCATGCCGTCAAGCTCGCCCCCCAGGGCCCGGTAGGGCTCCAGGTCCTGTCCGGGCAGGTCGATCCAGCCCAGCATCGCAGCCGGGTCGCTCCTGCGCTCCAGGAGGCCCTGCACGGTCCGCTCCAGCACGGGCGACCAGGCCGGGAGCTCCCGTTCCATGGCAATCCCGTGCGTGCGACCGACTCTTTCCTCTGTGACGTTGTCGAGGTCGATTGTGATCATGAGAAGAGTCTAGCCGACCCCGTGTCCGGCCCTCGCGGACCGTGCACTGCGGTTCCAGCCCCGGGCGGGCTGCGTTTTTGTGGGTTCAGTGCTGCTTGGCGGCTTCCTTGAGCGCGTGCGTCGAGAAGCCGAACTGCGGTCCTGCAGCGGCGCCGGCGCCGGTGAGGATGGTGCGGCCCAGCTCCTCCAGGTTCGTGCCGCCGACCTCGACATCCATGCGCAGGTCCCTGCGCAGGTCGTCCATGGAGCGGTCGTCCAGCAGCAGCTCGGTCCCGTACTTCAGTACGTTCGGTGAGACCAGCAGCAGATCGGCCTCGCCCGGCTCGATCTGGGTGAGGAAGTCCCTGCCGGCGAGGAGGCCGGCAACGGTGGTCATCTCGCCGAACGTCCGGTTGCGCAACGCGCGCACCTCCAGCTCAAGGTTGGCGACGCCTTGCAGCGGAGCCAGCGCCTCCCGCAGTACCGGCTCGAAGAGCCTGCCGGTCGCCACGAGTATGCGGCGGGGCGGCTCGACGACTCGCGGCGCTCCCGGCAGCGGGCTGGACAGGAAGTCGCGTACCATGCCCACGCCGTTCTCGAGCATCGCGAAGCCCTCGTACTCCTCGGCCGCCGGCAGCGGCTCGCCGGCCACCAGGTAGAACTCGTCGCTCAGGAAGACGTAGCGGGTGCCGCGCTCACGCAGCAGCTTCTTCTGGAAGCGGCGCACCCGGCGTATGACGTCCTGGGCTTCCTCGCGGCTGAAGGTACGCACCTCAGGCAGGTTCGTGCGGTGCTCGGTGAGGCCCACCGGCACCACGGCCACCGCCTGCACGTTCGGCTGGCTCGTCAGGTACTCGAGGGTTTCGTCCAGGTGCACACCGTCGTTGCGGCCCGGCAGCAGCACCACCTGGGTGTAGAGATCGATGGGCCGCAGCCGCTCGATCATGCCGCGAATGCTGGTGCTGCGCTCGTCCTGCACCTTCATGCGCCACCAGCGCATCATGTCCTGGCGCAGCTCCTCGTTCGCGGTGTGGACGGAGACGTAGAGCGGGCTAAGGTCCTCGTCGAGGATGCGCTGCACGTCTTCCTCTGCCAGATTCGTAAGCGTGACGAACGAGCCGTAGAGGAAGCTCGTCCGGTAATCGTCGTCCATCATGTAGAGACTGCGCCGCATGCCCTTCGGCATCTGATGGACGTAACAGAACTCGCACTTGTTGGCGCACAGCCTGATGCCATCGAAGATGACCTCGTCGAACTCCAGCCCGGGGTCCTCCCACGAGACCGCGAAGCTCTCCTCCAGGCCCTCGGGGGTCTGGACACGGACGAGCGCCTCACCCTTCTCGAGTTCACGGCGGTAGGCGAGGATGTCGGGAATCTCCTGCCCGTTGACGGAGTGCAGCTTCCAGCCGGGCCGGACACCAGCCCGCCAGGCAGCGGAATCGGGCTGCACCGAGGTTATTTCAGCACGGGGCGGAGACTTTCGACGCATGGGGCTCACGAGTCACGCATGCTAGCAAAATGCGGCGGGCGAAGCGGCCCTGCAGCCGACAGTAGGCCCGGTCCGGCCGCCCGGACCCGCCCGGAGCGGGCTACACGGCGTCGTGATCGCTGCTCGCACTGACTGGTGCCCGCTCCTCCCTGACGAGGAAGAAGTGCACCGGTGCGTCGGCGGCAAAACGGACCCAGGCGCCGGGTCCCAGCTGTTCGGGAATCGCTTCCGTCACCCCGAGCACGAGCGGGGCGCCGACGTCGACGACCAGGAAAGGATCGTCCCGGCTGATGACCTGGCCGCTACCGCGCAGCGAGCCGACTCCGGTGGCCTCCAGCGATCGCGCCTCCTGGTCGGAGCTTTCCACGGTGCGGACGGTAGGGTTGATCACCGCATGTGCCGGACCGGGGACGGACAGGTATGGCCCGGTCCTCTCCATGGTCTGGATGATGGCCCCGGCAACCTCGCACTCGACCAGGGGTGAGCCCTCGACGCGGGAGAAGATGGAGACGGGGGCGGCGTACTGCCGCCACCTGGACACGAAGCCCTCGGAGGACTCTTCAAACATCGGCTCATTCTAACCATGCACTCACCAGCGCCGGCTCCACCGCACCTGAAGCCCGTGCTACACTCAAGGGCGTGAGGCAAACGCCCGTAGAAACTGCTGAGACGACCTCCGTTCGGACCTGTGCGAACGGAGTTTTATTTTGTCGTCGCTTTATTGGGAGGTAACGTGCTAGAGAAGCTCAGCGAAGTCCAGAACCTCGATCTGGAACTGGACAACCTCCAGGAGGAGAAGGGGCGCACGCCGCCGGAACTGATCAGCACGCGGGAAGAGCGTGACCAGCTGGCGGCCAGACTGAGCGCGGTCCGTCAGGAGCGGGATGCGCTCCACAAGCGGGTCAGGGACAGCGAACTCGAGTTGCAGGCACTGGCCGACAGGCGCAAGGCCGCCGCCGACGCAGGCCTGCGGGCCGAGTCCTCCAAGGAGGCCTCGCAATACCAGAACCAGGAGCTGCAGTTCGCCACCCGCGTTCAGGAGCTCGAAGAGGACACCATGCCCCTCATGGAGGAGCTCGAGGGCCTCGACGCTCAGGTCGCCGAGCTGGAGGAGCAGCTGGCACAGGTCGAACCGCAGCTGCAGGAACAGACGCAGCAGGAGAACGAGCGCGTGGCGGGACTCGAGGAGCAGATCAGCTCGCTGGAGGGCCAGCGGAGCGAGATGGCCCAGGCCGTCGACAAGCAACTGCTGCGCGTCTATGAACAGGTGCGCAAGTCCAAGCGCGGGCTGGGCCTGGTGGACGTGGTCAACAACCAGCAGTGCGGTGGCTGCAGCATGCGCCTGCCCATCCACGTGGTCCAGAAGGCCAGGCGCGGCAAGGGCATTACCCGCTGCCCCTCCTGCGGGCGCATTCTCTGGGCAAAGGAGTAAACCCGGGTCACACCGCGGCTACGGAACTCAATGATTGGGGCCAGCCTCTCGCGAGGCTGGCCCCTTTACTGTCAGGTCACTTTTCTGCGGCGTGTACCCGGCTGCGC
Organism: uncultured Trueperaceae bacterium; assembly: GCA_937983275.1. Classification (GTDB taxonomy): domain Bacteria; phylum Deinococcota; class Deinococci; order Deinococcales; family Trueperaceae; genus CALKAI01. The sequence continues at coordinate 7,683 of CALKAI010000134.1, forward strand.
CCGGGCGGGCAGGCGGCGCGCTAGAGCATGCCGAGCGGATCTATCGGGGCGCCGTTCTCGTGCAGTTCGAAGTGCAGGTGCGGCCCCGTCGAGATCCCGGTAGAGCCGACCCGGCCTATCGTTTCGCCCTGCTCTACGTACTGACCCACCTGCACGCTGATACTGGAGAAGTGGGCGTAGAGCGTCTCGGAACCGCCGAAGTGACGGATGGTCACCATGTTCCCGTAACCGCGGTTGGACCAGCCGGCGTAGGTGACGGTACCGGCCCTCGCCGCGACGATCGGGGTACCGGTCGGCGCCGCGATGTCGATCCCCTTGTGGAATGAGGAGGTGCCCATCCCCAGGTTGCGGCGACCGAAGTAGGAGGTGAGGCGGCCCTGGAGCGGCCACACGTACCTGTTTTCCTCGGCCCGGACCCTGTTGAGCCTCTCCAGCGCCTGGGAGGGCTCCACGCCTGGCAGGAACAGCAGCATGCCCGCGTGCAGGTCGGCGGGGCTGGTCAGCTGATTTGCTCTCGCCACCTCCACCGGGTTCAGGCCGTACTGCAGGATGATGTCTCCAAGGTCGCCCTCCCGCTCCAGCTGGACGACGAGACCCTCGCCGGCCGGAATGAGCAGCTCCAGGCCCGCCGGGAGACGGTCAAGGGAGGAGATGTCGGGGTTGGCCCCGACCAGCGCCCGGAGGCTTACGTCGTAGATGCCGATGAGGTCCGAGAGGGTCTCCCCCGGCAGCAGCACATGCTTCCGGAAGCCTGGCGGCGGTTCCGGAGCGGGTTCGGCCACACCACCGACGGCGGCCACATACGGGACCTTGAGGACCTGCCCCGGGTGGATGGTATGTGAGCTGAGACCGTTGAAGTCGATGAGTGCATCGACCGGAACGTTGTAACGGTCGGCGATGGCCCCGAGGGAATCGCCGGGTTCAACAGTGCGAATAGCGTAGCCGTTCGCAAGGACGAATGAGGATGTAGCTAACAGCAGACCAGCAAGACAGCGCGAAACGAGCTTCAAGTTCTGTCACCCTTCGACAGGTTTTGCCCCCGAGTGACCGCTCGTACTCAGGCGCCCCCGCGCGCCACACAAATACGGCCATAGCGAATGTAACACGCCCCTCCTTGGTGAGGCACGTGAAAATCCTGACAGCAGTGGCTGTCAGGTTGTCGCTGTTTCAGGCCGCAGTGTCTCCTGGAGGTAGTTCACCACGTCCCCGGTGGAGCTGCCCGGGGTGAAGAGGCGCCCTACTCCCAGCTCCTCGAGTTCCGGCAGGTCCTGGTCGGGAACGATCCCGCCGCCGAAGAGGAGTATGTCCTGTGCGCCCTGCTCCCTTAGCCCGGCGGCTATCTCGCGGAAGTAGTGCATGTGCGCCCCCGAGAGCACCGAAAGCCCGATGGCTTCGACATCCTCCTGGATGGCAGCACTGATGATCATCTCGCTGGTTTGCCTGAGACCGGTATAGATGACTTCCATGCCCGCGTCACGCAGCGCACGGGCGATCACCTTTGCTCCCCGATCGTGGCCATCCAGGCCCGGTTTCGCTATGAGAACGCGTATTGCGCGTCTCTCCATCTGTTCCTCCCTTTGCTCTCCCGGACCCCTCACGGGCCCGGGCATCGGGTCGACTCTGTTCCCGACCAGTAGATGAAACGTGCTCAGATCAGTACGGGTTCCTCGTAGACGCCGTAGACCTCGCGCAGCACATCCATCTGCTCGCCCAGCGTGCAGTAGGCGTGCGCGGCCTCGAGGAACGCCGGCATCGTATTCTCGCCGCGCACCGCCGCTTCCCGCAACGCCTCGAGCGCCCGTGCCGCCCGCTGCGGATCCCGCTCCGAGCGCACCTTCGCAAGGCGCTGCGCCTGGATCTTCTCCACCTGCGGGTCGATCGGTTCGAGGGGCACCTCGGGGTAGGGGCTGGCGTACTTGTTGACCCCGACCACTACGCGCTCGCCGCTGTCGATCTCACGCTGCTGCTCGAAGGCCGCGTCGCCTATCTCCCGCGCGAAGTAACCCTCTTCGATGGCAGCCTCGACCCCGCCCAGGGCGTCGATCTGCTCGAAGTACCTGAGGGTCTGGCGCTCCATCTCGTCGGTGAGGCTCTCCAGGAAGTAGGAGCCGGCAAGCGGGTCGGCAGTGTTGGCCACGCCGGTCTCATAGGCGATCACCTGCTGGGTACGCAGCGCCAGGGTGGCGGCCTCCTCGCTGGGCAGCGCCAGCGCCTCGTCGTAGGCGTCCGTATGCAGGCTGTTGGTGCCGCCCAGTACTCCCGCCAGGGCCTGGATGGCCACGCGCGCAACGTTGACGAGCGGCTGTTGCGCGGTCAACGAAACGCCGGCCGTCTGCGCGTGCGTGCGCAGCATCCACGAGCGGGGATTCTTCGCGCCGTACACCTCGCGCATTTGCCGCGCCCAGATCCTGCGGGCCGCCCGCAGCTTGGCGATCTCCTCGAAGAAGTCGTTGTGGACGTTGAAGAAGAACGAGATACGGGGCGCGAACTCGTCGATATCCAGGCCGCGCTCGAGCGCCTTCCGTACGTAGTGGATGCCATCGGCAAGGGTAAAGGCCAGCTCCTGCACGGCTGTCGAGCCGGCTTCGCGTATGTGGTAGCCCGACACCGAAATGAAGTTCCAGCGGGGCACGTTCCTGGGCCCCCACTCGAAGGTGTCGATCACCAGCTTCACCGACGGGGCCGGCGGGAATATGTACTCCTTCTGGGCTATGAACTCCTTGAGGATGTCGTTCTGTATCGTGCCGCCCAGGCTCTCGATGCTCACACCCTTGCGCTGGGCCATCGCCAGGTACATCGCCCAGATAGCGTTGGCGGGCGAGTTTATCGTCATGGAAGTCGTCACTTCCGACGGGTCGATGCCGTCGAAGAGCACCTCCATGTCGGCGAGGCTGGCTACGGCGACACCGCAGCGGCCAACCTCCCCCTGGGCGAACGGATGGTCCGAGTCGTAGCCCATGAGTGTGGGCAGGTCGAAGGCGGTGGAGAGGCCTGTCTGGCCGGCCTCCAGGAGCTTGCGGAACCGCTCATTGGTTTGCTCGGCCGTACCCATGCCCGCGAACATGCGCATGGTCCACAGCTTTCCCCTGTACATGGAGGCCTGGACGCCCCGCGTGTACGGGTAGCTTCCCGGGTAGCCCAGGTCGCGCCCGGGATCGAAGTCTTCCAGATCGTCCTCGGTGTAGAGAGGGTCGATCTCTATGTCCGACAGGGTCCGGAACGGATACTCCCGCTCGGGGAAGCGCTCCGTCGCCCGTGCGTACTCCTCTTCAAGCCACCGCCGCTTTTTGCTCATGCGCCAATTATAGGGGCCAGCCCCGGCGTTCCCCGTGTGTGTACTGGTTGAGCGCTCCCTGCGGCGTTCGCCCTGCCGGGTCCTACTGTCCGGGCACTACCCGGCCCGCCACACCGGCCACCTCGACGGTGGCTTCCGGCTGGAGGTCATTCCGCACGATCGCCAGGCCCAGCACGCCCCGCTCCGGGTGCCGGACGGTGCTGCCCAGCTGGCCAACGAGTTTGCCTTCCGAACGGACCTTCCGGTCCCCGCCCTCAGGCGTGCCCTCCAGCTGCAGCAGTTCGAGGCCGCGCCGCAGGTTGCCCCGCGCTTCGATGCGGGCCATAATCTCCTGGCCCAGGTAGCAGCCCTTCCTGTAGGAGAGCAGCGGCTCCAGGCCCGCCTCCTGGGGCAGCACGCCCTGGCCGCCCTCGCCCCACGCCGTGGGAATCCGCGCCTCGACGCGCGCGACCTCCAGGCTGGCCCGGCCTACCTGCAAAGCGCCGGCCTGCACCAATCGTTGGACGAGTTCCTCACCTGAGCCCTGGTCCGTGTAGATGTCGAAACCGCCCGCCCCGGTGCGCCGGGAAGGAGCGACGATGAACCCCGTTTCCCCGGTTTCGATCCACTCCCACCGGCCATCCTGGGGCACGATCCCTAGCGCCTCCTCGAGCACCTGCGGCGCCCGGGGGCCCTGTACGGTGACAGTAAGGTGCCCGTCCAGCTTCTCCAGCTTCACCTGGTCGAAGATGATGTGGCTGTCCAGGCTTTGATGGACGGTGTCCAGGCTGTTCCCCTCGGTGATCACGCGCAGGTCGCCCTCGCCCCGCAGCACCCGCAGCTGGGCCAGGGCGTGACCCTTATGGTTCAGCAGCAGGCTGTCGTTCAGGGCCCCCGCCTGAAGGCCCTTCACGTCGTTGGCGACCTGCCCGTGCAGGAAGTCCACGCGGTCCTCGCCTGTCAGGAGCAGGCCGCCGTGGTCCTCCAGGGTGCTTACGCCTGCGCCGTTTTCCAGCGCATCCAGTTCCCGCGCATCGCCCGCCCACAGGGCCGGTTTCGTCGCGTCAATGCTGCCGTCAGTTCCTTGCACTGGCATACCTCACCTCTATCACAGTTCTATGAGCGTGAACTCGTACGCGTTGATGACTCTCACGCCGCTCTCGGTCTCGTACTCCCTGGGCGAATTCGAGCCGGTCAGGTGCACGTGACCGTGTACGTGCACCCGGGGCCGCCAGCGCTCGACGAAGGCGTTGAAGGCAGGTATCCCGCGATGGGCGTGGTCCTCCCCTTCGTGCGGGCCCCTGGGTGGCGCATGGGTCAGGAAGATGTCCACCCCGCGGCCGCGAACATACTTTTCGTAGGAAAGGCGGGGCAGCAGTGAGTGGCAGTGGCACGCCATCTCCAGCTCGCTGTACTGGTAGTCGCCCGGCCGGTAGCGGGCGCTGCCCTCCACGCCCGCAATGAGCAGCCCGCCCACCTCGACGACCCGGCGGTGCGCATTGATGCAGCCGCCCGGCAGGTGCGGCTTCGCGCCCGGAGAGTCAGGAGTCATCAGGGCGTTGCCGTGATTGCCCAGCACGTAGACGGGCGGCACCTTCAGCTTCGTCGCCATGAATTCGAGGATGTGCCCGGGCATGTCGCCGGCGCTCACGACCACGTCGAACGGCGGCAGGTTGTGGGGAAAGCGTTCGGAGTAGATGAATGGGGAAACCGCATCGGAGACGGCCAGGACTCTCGTCACCGGACCCCCCGCCCACGCGGCTCCCCCGGCCTCATCAGGCCGCTGCCTGCCTCCCCGCGAACCACTCCAGGCCCGACCAGATCAGGTCCTCGATGTCCCCGTCGAGCACCTCGCTGGGGTCGTGCCGGGTAAGGCCGGAGCGGTGGTCCTTGATGTACTGCTTGTCGAGGACGTAGGAGCGGATCTGCGAACCCCACTCGATCGCCTTCTGTTCGCCGCGGGCCTTGGCCTGCTCTTCGAGGCGCTTCTGCTCCTCCCGCTCGAACAGTCGGCTGCGCAGGATCGTCATGGCTTTCTCGCGGTTCTTGATCTGGGACTTGCCGTCCTGGCAGCTCACCACGATCTCCTCCGGCGTGCCGCCCTTGTAGACGACGCGCACGGCAGAGTCAGTCGTGTTGACAGACTGCCCACCCGGACCGGAGGAGCGGAAGACATCCACGCGGATGTCGCCCGGGTCGATGTTCACCTCGACGCTGTCGTCGATCTCGGGCATGACATCCACGGAGGCGAAGCTCGTGTGGCGCCTGCTCTGGGAGTCGAACGGGCTCACCCGCACGAGGCGGTGCACGCCGCCCTCGACGGACAGCATGCCGAAGGCGCGCTCGCCCCGCACGATGATCTGCGCGTAGTCGATGGCACCTGGGGCCGCATCGTTGCTGATCAGGTCGACCAGCTCAACCTTGAAGCCCCTGCGCTCGGCAAAGCGCCGGTACATGCGCAGCAGCATGCCCGCCCAGTCGGCAGCCTCGGTCCCACCGGCGCCCGGCGTGATGGTCACGATGGCGGCGCGCTCATCGTGATCCCCCTGGAACAGGGTCTCGCGGTACAGCTCATCGAGGCGCCGTTCGACCTCCTGCCGCTCATCCTCGAGCTCCTGCGCCTCGTCCTCCCCCGCAATCTCAGCAAGCTCCGCGAGGTCCGCTATGTCGTTCTGAAGCTTCTCGAACCCCTGAACGACGCGCCGCAGGCGGGCGTCCTCCTGGGAGATCTGGCCCGCCCGGTCCGGGTCGTTCCACAGGTTCGGGTCGTTCAGCTGCGGTTCGAGCTCTTCCAGCCTGGCCTTCTTGCCAGGAATGTCAAAGATACCCCCTGAGGGTCTCGATTCGCTTCTCAAATCCTTCCACGGTCAAACCTCCGTGACCCCACTCTACACACCGGTGCGGGGGCCGTGCCACACGTTGTGGAGCGGAAGTAACGAGCTGTTGCATGCTACCCTTGATGAGAGCAGGTGCGACCTTCAGGCCGGCACTTTCAGGGCCGGCCGGTTCACGTCTACCAAACGACCAGCCCCGGCGGAGGGCCCCTTGTGGTTCATTGAGAGCTTCCGGCTCCTCGACTTAATTGACATACTGATCATCGCCTTCGTCGTCTATCAGACGTATCAGCTGTTGATTGACTCGCGCGCATGGAACGTGCTGCGCGGTCTCGTCGCGTTGGTTGCCCTCTGGTTCTTCGCCACGCAGCTGGACCTGAGCGCCACCCAGTGGCTGTTCGACCGCGTCGCGCCGGTCGGTTTCTTCGCCCTGGTGGTCGTCTTCCAGCCCGAGCTGCGGGCCGTGCTCGAGCGGGTAGGCCGCGGCAGGCTGGGCAGGAACGCCGCCGAGAGCCCGGTTCAGGAGATCATGACCGCCGTCCGCGAACTCGCCACGCAACGCACCGGTGCTCTCATAGCGATCGAGCGCAGCACTCCGCTGAAGGAGTACGGCACGAACGGCACGGCGATCAACAGCCCGGCTACGGCGGCCCTCATCAGCACCATATTCGGCTCCAAGGGCCCGTTGCACGACGGCGGGATGATCATCAAGGGTGACGTGATCACCTATGCGGGAGCGATCTTCCCCCTCTCCGAGCGGCAGGAGGGCTGGAGCGCCAAGCACGGCACCCGTCACCGGGCGGCGCTGGGCCTCTCGGAGGAGACGGACGCGCTCGTCATAGTGGTGAGCGAGGAGCGGGGCACGGTAAGCCTCGCCTGGGAGGGCGTGCTGCGCAGCGACATAGCGCCCGCCGACGTCCTCAAGGCGCTCAGGGAGGCCTACGAAGAATGAGGCTCCTGCGACGCGGGCTTGCCGCGGTACTTCACAACTGGCCGCAGAAACTGGGCGCCCTGCTCGTCGCTATCCTGATCTGGGTGTTCATCGCCACCGACGACACCTCGATAACCCAGCGCTCCATGTTCGTACCGATCTCCGTCGAGGGAATTCCTGAGAGCAGCGTCGTCACGGGCTTGCCTGAGTTCGTGGAGATCACCGTTTCGGGACCCAGCGGGCAAATCGACCGGTTACGGGCCGAGAACTTCGAGGCCCTCCTCGACCTCGACGGCCAGAGCGGCGAGTTCGAGGCCGCCGTTCGCGTCTTCTCGCCGCAGGGCGTGGAGCTCCTGAGGGTGAACCCCAACGACGTCATCGGCGTGGTGGAGCCCGTAACGGCAAAGGTCGTACCCGTCCAGGCCATCTTCCGCAACCGGCCCGAGCCTGACGAGAGGCTGCTCGTCCAGGTCGAACCGCAGGAACTCACCGTGAGCGCGCGGGCGTCAACACTCCAGGCGGTCGACCGCGCTTTCGTCCCCCTTGCCCCGGCCGACGGCGAGCAGGTGGTGACGCCGTACGCGGTCGACGCCGCCGGCATGCCGGTGAGCGGCGTAAGCGTCGAGCCGGAGACGGTCACGGCACGCGTGGTGCGGCAGCCGATCCTGGTGAACCGTGAGCTGGTTGTCGACCTGGAACCTCCCCCGGCCGGCAGCTTCATAGTCACCGCCGTACTGGATGAGGAGACGGTCAGCGTCGTGGGCCCTCCCCAGGCCCTCGATTCGCTGGAAACCGTGCAGGGAACGGTCTCCTTGCCGACGGAGGAGCCGCGGGCGGGAAGTTATACTCTGCCGGTGGCGCTCCAGCTCCCGGAAGGTGTAGTACCTCTGGACCAGGTAATGGCGGTCATCCGGCTGTCGCGCCCGCCAGTTGACGAGTAAAGCGCCCCTGCCCCAGCCGAGCAGGGGTTGGAGGTCTGATGCGCTTACCCATCCGCTACTATGGTGATCCGGTCCTGCGGAAGCCAGCCCGGGCAGTAACCACGTTCGACGATGAGCTGGCCCGCCTGGCCGAAGACATGATCGAGACAATGCATGACGACAACGGCGTGGGTCTGGCCGCACCCCAGGTCGGCGTCCCCCTGCGCCTGTTCGTCGCCAGCGAACTGCAGCCCGGGGACGATGACGAGGAGATGGTCCACGTCCGGGACCACGTGATCGTCAATCCCCGGATTACCCAGCGGAATGGCGTGCAGATCGTTCAGGAGGGTTGCCTTTCCATACCCGGCATCTATGTGGACGACATGGAGCGCGACCTCTCGCTGCACCTCCGCTACCAGGACCTGAACGGCGCAGAGCACGAACTGGAGGCCCGCGGCCACTTCGCCCAGGTCATCCAGCACGAGACCGATCACCTTGATGGCGTCCTGTTCTTCGACCGGTTGCCCAGGGAGCGCCAGCAGGCCTTCCTGGAGGAGCACCGTCAGGAGCTGGCGCAAATCCAACGGCAGGCGAAGGCGTTCCTCAAGGAGTTGCGGACCGGGGCGAAGGGTCAGTGAGAGTAGCTTTCTTCGGTTCGCCCGGCTTCGCCCTGCCCACCCTGGAGGCGGTACGGGAGCGGCACGAGGTCGTCCTGGTCGTGGCCCAGCCGGACAAGCCGGCCGGCCGCGGGATGCGGAAGGTCGCTCCGGCGGTGGCAGCGTACGCGCGGGAGCACGACCTGCCACTTAGCCAGCCGGCGCGCCTGAAGGGGAACCGGGAGTTCCTGGAGCAGCTGGCTACGCTCGCTCCCGACGTGGCAATCACCGCCGCCTACGGGAAGATCCTGCGCAAGGAGCTGCTCGACATTCCGCAGCACGGCTTCCTGAACGTCCATGGCAGCCTCCTCCCGAAATACCGGGGCGCGGGACCCGTGCAGTGGGCGCTCATCAACGGTGAACGGCGAACGGGAGTGAGCATCATGCGCACCGACGTGGGCCTCGATACCGGACCGGTGTGCCTCGCCCGGGAGCTGGCGATAGACCCCGACGAGCGGGCACCGCAGCTGTTCGCACGGATCGCGCAGCTGGGGGCGGATGCGCTGGTCGAGGCGCTGGACCTGCTCGAAGAGGGACGGCTCGAGTGCATGCCGCAGGATGACGCGCTCGCAACCGAGGCGCCCCTGCTCAGCAAGAGTGACGGCGATGTGGCGTGGCAGCGCAGCGCCAGGGAGATCTACGACCGCTTTCGCGGCGTCTACGCCTGGCCCGGCACGCGCTTCGAACAGGCAGGCCGCCCCGTACGCGTCCACGAGATGCGGGTTGTAGAGGGCGGGGCCGGGCAGCCGGGCGAGGTGCTCTCCGTGCAGGAGGGTGTCGTCGTCGCGACCGGCGAGGACGCCGTCGAACTGCTGGAGGTGCAGCCGGCGGGCAAGGGGCGCATGAAGGCACGCGACTGGGCCAACGGCTATCGTGTGGAAGTGGGGGATCAACTTGCGTAAGGTCGCGATAGTCGGAAGACCCAACGTGGGCAAGTCGGCGCTGTTCAACCGGCTGGTGGGCAGGCGCGAAGCCATCGTCGACGACCAGCCGGGCGTCACGCGGGACGTGAAGGGCGTGCGCATGGAGCGCGAGGAGACCGGCCCGCTGCTCCTCCTCGACACCGGTGGCCTGTGGTCGGGCGACCGCTGGGAGAAGGATATCCAGAAGAAGGTCGCAGCGGCCCTCGAGGACGTCGACCTCGTGCTCTTCTGCGTGGATGGCCGCAGCGGGCTCACCGCGGGGGACCTGCAGGTGGCCGGCTGGCTGCGCGAGGGCGGCTACGAGGCCCTCCTGGTCGCCACCAAGCTGGACGACCCGAACCACGAGGAGACAGCCGACTTCTTCGAGCTCTACTCGCTGGGCCTGGGCGAGCCGCTGCCGACTTCGGCCGAGCACAACCGGGGCATCTACGAGCTCCTCGACGAGATCGCCCTGCGCCTGCCGCCCGAGGACGACAGCGTAGACGAGGAGGCCGTGCGCGTCGCCGTCATCGGGCGTCCCAACGTGGGCAAGTCGAGCATCGTCAACGCCATTGTCGGTGACGAGAAGGTAATAGTGGCCGACGTCCCCGGCACCACCAGGGATGCCGTCGACGTCCACTTCGAGTTCGGCGGGCGCCCCTTCGTCATCGTCGACACGGCGGGCATTCGCCGCAAGCCGGCAGAGGACCTCGAGTTCTACTCGAAGCTCCGCTCCGAACGCGCGCTGCTGAGTGCCGACGTTGCCGTGCTGGTAATCGACCCGTTCGAGCTGGGCGATCATGAGCTGCGCCTCGCCAACCTGGCCCTCGAAGGCGGCAAGCCGGTCGTGGTGGCCGTGAACAAGTGGGACCTGGTTTCCGACGAGCAGCTGCGGGAGGTCGAGGAGGAGATCGACGCCGCACTCGGGCACATCGCCTTCGCGCCAAAGGTCTACACCAGTGCCATCAACGACTACGGCCTGCACGAGCTGCTGGCCACCGTCATCCGGGTCTACGAGACGGCCCGCAAGCGCATCCCCACGGGGCAAATGAACGCCTGGATCCAGGTGTGGACGACCCGGCAGGCTCCGCCCAACTTCAAGGGCAAGCCGCTCAAGATCTTCTACGCCACACAGGCCGACATCGCGCCGCCCACATTCATCCTGAGCGTCAACAACGAGGGCTTCATCACGCGCGCCTACGAGCAGTACCTGAGGAACCGGATGCGCGAGGATCTGGGCTTCTCGGAGGTGCCGTTCCGGCTCATCTTCAAGTCGCGGGCGAAGGACGGGGGCAAGCGGGTAAGGCTGTAAGCCTGCGGCTGCGGGGCTGGGGGCTACTCCCCGTCCGGGGTGCCCCGCGCCACCTCGAGGCTCACCTTCAGGTTTCCCCGGCGCGTCTCGCCATCAACGCTCAGCACCTTCATGCTGCCCAGGCCGTGGGCGATGACTTCGTCGCCCACGTTTACCTCTGCCGACTTGCCGGCCTTCTTGCCGTTCACGGTGACGCTCCCGTTGGCGATCCCCTTCACGAAGTAGCTGCGGGACACCTTGAACGCCTTTGCGCCGATGGCGTCCACACGCATGGACGGCACTACCGCCTGAATGGTTCTTGACTCTGCCATGATCAGTGCCGGCAACGGTACCACGCGCGGCAGCCGGCTGGTGCCCTCCATGCCGGCACTTTCGGCGCTGCCGGGGCGTGCAAGAATGAGGCGATGACCAAGCGGATCAGCATCCTGGGGTCGACGGGCTCCATCGGCACCCAGGCATTGGAGGTGGCCCGGTGGCGCGGGTACCGGGTAGAGGCGCTCGCAGCCGGCCGCAACGCCCGGCTGCTCCTGGAGCAGGTACAAGAGTTCCGGCCCCGGCTGGTCTCCTGCGCGCCGGAGGCGGCACGTGAGATCGAGGCGCAGCTGCCGGCCGGGACTGAACTCGTCGAGGGAGCGGCCGGTGCCCTGGAGGTCGCACAACTGGGTGTAGACACGGTGGTAGCCGCCATCCCCGGCATCGCCGGCCTTGCCCCCACACGACGCGCCCTGGAGTGCGGCCAGCACGTCGCCCTGGCGAACAAGGAGGCCATGGTCGTCGCCGGACCGCTCATGTGGGAGGTGGCGCGGGCGGGAGGCGGGCGCATCACCCCGCTCGACTCCGAGCACTCGGCGCTCTACCAGGCGCTGCGGGGCGAGGATCCGGAAGGCGTCGAGGCGCTGGTCCTCACGGCCTCCGGCGGGCCCTTCCGGGACGGTCCGGCCGACCTGGGCTCCGTCACCGTCGAGCAGGCCCTGGCGCACCCGAACTGGTCGATGGGGCCAAAGGTGACCGTCGATTCGGCCACCCTCTTCAACAAGGGCCTCGAGGTGCTGGAGGCGCACTTCCTCTTCGGCGTGCCGCTGGAACGGATCGAGGTCGTCATTCACCCTCAGTCCCTCGTCCACGGCCTCGTGCGCTTCCGGGACGGCATGCTCAAGGCGCAGGTGGGCCCGCACGACATGCGGCTGCCCATCCAGTACGGCATCGAGGGCGGCGACAGACCGCCGGTACCGCTGGAGCCGTTGCCGCTGGCCGGCACCTGGGAGTTCCGGGAGCCCGATCACGGCCGCTTCCCGGCACTTCGCCTCGCCTACGCCGCAGGCGAACTGGGCGGGGTCGCACCGGCCTACATCAATGCCGCCGATGAGGTCGCGGTGCAGGCCTTCCTGGACGGGAACCTGCCCTTCCCCGCCATCGCCACGGTCCTGCAGAAGGTACTCGAGCAGGCCCCCCGCGAGGAACTCGGCTGGGAAGCGATCGAGGAGGCGAATCTGGCTGCGCGCCGGCTTGCCGTGCGGGAGTGCGAGAGGGAAGCGCGGGAGGCGGCGCCGCGGTGAGGAGCATTCGGCTGCCCTTCAACCTGATGGGCATTCCGGTGCGGCTGGACCTGTCGTTCCTGCTGGTGCTGCCGCTCTTCGCCTGGCTTATCTCGGCCCAGCTCCCCGCCTACATCGCGCTGCTTCAGAGGGCCGGATTTACGATCGAGGCCGCTCCGCTGCTGGAGGGGATCACGCCCTACCTCCTGGGCCTCTTCGCCGCCCTGGGCCTATTCACCGGCGTCCTCCTGCACGAACTTGGCCACGCCCTGGCAGCGCGCATCTACGGAATCCAGGCGAGGGAGATCACCCTCTGGTTCCTGGGCGGCCTGGCACGGTTCGACGACCTGCCCAGGAAGCGGGGTGCCGAAGCAGTGATAGGGATAGCCGGCCCGCTCACCAGCTTCCTCCTGGGAGGCATTGCCGGCCTCCTCTGGTACACGCTGCCCGTAGGCGGGGCATGGCTGTTCCTCCTCTCCTACCTCACCCTGACCAATCTGCTGCTTGGCGCATTCAATCTCCTGCCAGCGCTGCCGCTGGACGGGGGCAGGATCCTCCGCTCCCTCCTGGCGCTGTTCATGCCGCACCTGCGGGCAACCCGCATCAGTGCGCAGATAAGCCGCCTGATCGCCATCCTGCTGGGCCTGTACGGGTTCTTCACCTTCCAGCTCTTCCTGGTGATCATCGCGTTCTTCGTGTTCAACGCGGTAACGGCCGAATCCCGCTATGCGCAGCTGTCCAGCGCCCTGGAGGGCCGCACCGCAGCCGACCTGATGACCCGCGAGATTGTGGCGGTGACGCCCGACACGACGGTCGACCAGCTCCTCCATATCGCGCAGTACCAGCCGCACCGAAGCTACCCGGTGCTGGATTCCGACAGCACAGTGCTGGGCCTCGTGCCCCTGGCCCTGGCCCGGGGCAGCGATCCGCAGGTGACGGTGGGCGAGCTGATGGGGCCGGCCGAAACCATCAACGGACGCGCCGGGGCGCTCGACACGCTGCAGCGCATGGGCGGCAGCGACCTGGGCAGGCTGCTGGTGGTGGACCGGGAGGGCAGGCTTATTGGCATCATCGGACAGCGGGAGATCATCCAGGAGTTGCACCAGGTGGGCCTGGGCATCGCACCGCAGCGGCCGGAGGCGTGAGGCTGAAGTGGCCGCCTATGCGGGGCTCAGGCAGGATGTGCAACCGCCCGGCAGCCCCCGGTCTGGCATACTGGACCCCGTGAGATCATGCTGACCGCACTGGTTTTTCTGCTCATCATCACCGTCTCGGTGTCGATCCACGAGTTCGCCCACTATCTGAACGCGCGCAGCGTCGGGGTCGAGGTCCGGGCCTTCAGCGTGGGTATGGGTCCGGTGCTCTGGAAGCGCAAGTGGCGCGGCACCGAGTGGCGACTCTCCCTGCTGCCCCTGGGCGGCTACGTCGACCTGCCGGGAATGGCACCCAAGGTCGATGATGAGGGGAACCTGCACCACCCGGACGAGGGCATGGCCAGGAAGGGGCTCCCGGCCAAGCTGTGGATCCTCGTGGGCGGCGGCCTCGCGAACCTGCTGTTCGCCATTCTGCTCATCGCCCTGACCATCGTCATAGAGCCCGCCTACCGCTCCATCACCGCCGGTGTCGACACGGCGGCAGGCGCACGGATCGAGAGCGTCCTCGACAGGTCGCCCGCCCAGGCCCTGGGCCTCGAACCGGGCGACGTCGTCCTCTCACTGAACGGCATCCGGGAGCCGGACGTGGTGGATGTCCAGCAGGTAATCCAGCAGGAGTCGGAGCTCGTCTTCCTGGTGGAGCGCGCCGGTGAGACCGTCACCCTGAGGCAGTCGCCTTGGCCCACCGAGGCAGCCGGCCAGCCGCCAATGCTGGGCGTCACCCTGGGTCCCACGGAGATCTTCGATGTGGCGATCCCCTTCCCGCAGGCCCTGGGCGAGGCCTTCTCCTTCACCTTCACGGCCATCCCTGAAGCGATCGGTGCGTTCGGCAGGGGAATCGGTTCCCTGCTGACCGGCCAGGCCACGGAGGAGCTCGCGGGTCCCGTGGGGATGGTAGGGGCGATCAATCAGGCCACCCAGCTCGGCGTCGGGCACGTCCTGATGCTGGCGGCGCTGATCAACCTCTCCCTCGCCGTGTTCAACCTCCTGCCCATTCCCGGGCTCGACGGCGGCCGCATGCTGATGGCAACGATCATAGCCATCCGGCGCAAGCCCTTCAGGCCAGGCCAGGAGGAGATGGTGCACTTCATGGGAATCATGGCAGTCCTCGCGCTTATGCTCCTCATCACCTTCAATGAGCTCGGTGGAATCTTCCGCGGGTAAACCGGCAACCGCCGGGCAACAGAGCGGGGAGCAGCAGTCGACACGCGGCAGCTGCACCGTGCTGGTTCCTGCCTATAACGAGGCAGAGACCATCAGCAGCGTCGTCCACACCGCCCGCCGCAGTGAACTGGGCGATGTACTGGTAGTGGACGACGGCTCCACCGACGATACGGCCGAGCGGGCACGAGCCGCAGGCGCAACCGTCCTCTCCCTCTCCCGCAACCGGGGCAAGGGCGGGGCGGTCGCGGCAGGCCTCACGCTCGTCGAGACTGACGTTGTCCTGCTCATCGATGCCGATCTCGTCGGCATAACGCCGCAGCACCTGTACAAGCTGGCAGCGCCAGTCACCCAGGGTGAGGTCGAAATGACCCGCGGCGTGTTCAGTGGTGGCCGCTGGAGCACGACCGCAGCCCAGAAGCTTACCCCGCAGCTTACGGGCCAAAGGGCCGTGCGGACGCAGCTGCTGCGGGAGGTGAGCGGCCTGGCGCGCAGCCGTTACGGCATCGAGGTGGCCATCACGGAGCACGCCCGGGAAGCCGGCTGGCGCATAGCCGATGTCCCCCTGGAGGGTGTTTCGCAGGTGATGAAGGAGGAGAAACAGGGGGTGCTGGCCGGGCTGTTCGCCCGGCTGCGCATGTACGGCGACATCGTGCGCACACTCGTGCGCTCCCGGAAGGAGTAAGGCCGCCCGCGCGCAGCCTTGCTCCTTCGCGTCTCGTCCCCTGGGCGTCGTTCCTGGGGCGCACTCTTGGCTACTGCCAGTCGAGCCTGGCTTCGATGGCCCTTGCGTGGGCCTCCAGCCCCTCGGCCCGGGCCATCCTCGCAGCGGCTGGTCCCAGCCCACGAAGCGTCTCTCCGGACGTCTGCACGACCGGAATGAGCTTCAGGAAGTCCGTGACGTTCAGCGCACTGGCGAAGCGGGCGGTGCCCCCGGTGGGCATCACGTGCGACGGCCCCGCCATGTAATCCCCGAAGGCCTCCATGCTCTCGTGGCCTACGAAGACTCCGCCGGCGTTCCTGACCAGGGGCAGGTACCGTTCCGCGTCCTCGACGAGCAGGCACAGGTGCTCGGGAGCGTAGGCGTTGGCCAGCTCGAGCCCCTGCTCGACACTCTGCGCCACGACCGCAATGCCCCGCTCCTCAAGCGACTGCCGGGCGAAAGCGGCCGTGGGAAGCGCCGCGAGCTGCTCCTGCACCTGCTCCAGCACGGCATCCAGGAGCTCCCTGCCGGTGGCGATCAGGACGGGCTGGGCGCCCAGGTGCTCGGCCTGTGCCAGCAGATCGGCCGCAACGTGGGCCGGGTGTGCGGTGTGATCGGCGAGCACCAGGGTCTCGGTGGGTCCGGGCAGGGCCTCTATTCCGACCAGCCCGTACAGTTGGCGCTTGGCCTCGACGACGTACGCGTTGCCGGGCCCCACGATCTTGTCGACTCTGCCGACTGTGGCGGTGCCCAGCGCCAGCGCGGCTATCGCCTGGGCGCCACCCAGGCGATAGATCCGGTCCACACCAACGGTTTTTGCCGCGAAGAGGATCTCCGGCGGAACGCTTCCATCCTTGCGCGGTGGTGTCGCCACGACGATCTCCCCTACTCCTGCCACCTTCGCCGGCACAGCCGTCATGATGAGCGTGCTGAACAGCGGTGCGCTGCCGCCGGGCACGTAGCAGCCGACACGCTCGAGGGGCCGGACGAGCTGGCCCAGCCTTGCTGAACCGGTCGCATGGTCGAAGCCCCCCACCGGCTGCCGCCGGTAGAACTCCTCCACCCGGCTCGCGGCCAGTCCTATCGCCGCCTGCAGATCCGGGTCGATCCCGTCACCGGCCGCCCACTGCTCGCGGGGCACCTCGAAACCGGTCAGCTCCACCCCATCGAACCGGCGGCTCAGCAGGGCGAGCGCCTCGTCTCCGGTTTCGCGCACCTGGGCTATTACGTCGGCAACGAGATCAGGCAGCTTCCCGTCGTCACTGCGGGCGCTGCGCCCGCTGAACTCCTTCTTTGCACTCCTGACGTCGGCAATGATTCGCATATCCGCCAATGATACGGGGACAGCGAACCTCCCGTGGGGCGGCACGAGCGGTAGGGCGCGTTACCATGCCGGTACATGGACAAGTCACGGAACAGCAGAGAGCGGCTGCGTGCCGTCTGGATGACAAGCGGCGAGTTTCCCGATCTGATCGAACGTCAGCTGCAGGAGGGGAACCGGGGTTTTGACCTGCGCGTCGTGAGCAGCAGGGAGGAGGCGCTGGCGGCCGTCAAGGACGGAGCCAGCGTGCTTGTGGGCGAGGATCCGGGGCCCGAAATACTGGACCGGGAGGAGCTGCGCCACCTGATCGTTCCCTGGGCCGGGGTTGCCCCGGACCTGCGCAAGGCGATGCTGGAGCGGACGCACCTTACCCTCGCCAATTCGCACTTCAATGCCAGCTTCGTCGCCCAGCACGCTGTGGCGATGCTGCTGGCCTGCAGCAACCGGCTGCTGGAGGCGCACGAGGCCCTGCGGGACGGGGACTGGGGCGAGCAGGGCAACAAGGGCAGCCTCTTCTCCCTCGACCTGCACGGCAAACGGGCGCTGTTGCTGGGCTACGGGGCGATCGGCAAGGAGATCGAGCGGCGCCTCGAGGGATTCGGAATGGAGATCTACGCGGTCCGGCGTTCTCCGCAGGGCGAGCGGGAGTACGGCATGGACGACCTGCCGCGGGCACTGCGGGAGGCGCACGCGATAATGGTGAGCCTGCCGCTCACGCCCGAGACGAAGGGCCTCCTTGGCCGGGAGATGCTGGCCACCGTTCGCGATGATGCAATCCTGGTGAACGTGGGGCGCGGGCCGGTCATCGACCAGTGGGCCCTCTACGAGGCGCTGCGCGACAGGCGGCTGGCCGGGGCGGGGCTGGACGTCTGGTGGAACTACCCTGAGGGTGAACGGGACCGCCGCTCCACGCTGCCAGCGGATGCGCCTTTCTGGGAGCTGCCCAACGTGCTGCTAAGCCCGCACCGGGCCGACGTGGTGGGTGAGTGGCGCGAGGCGGTGGTCGCCGACGTGCTGCTGAGTCTCGAGGCCTACGCGCGCGGGGAGGTGCGGAACCGGGTGGATCCGGACCTGGGGTACTGAGCCCTGTACCGGCTTCGGCTGCGGCTACTCGCTGCCGAAGCCGCGCTCGCGGGCCCAGATGACCGCCTCGGCCCGCGAATGCACCTCCAGCTTGCTGTAGATGCGGGCGACGTAGTTCCTGACCGTGGCGTAGGACAGGCCAAGTTCGGCGGCGATCTCGTTGTTCTTCATCCCCTGGGCGATCAGTTCGATCACGTCGCGTTCCCGCTCGGTGAGATCGGCGGCCTTGACCCCCGTAGAGCCGGTGGATGAGACGTTCGTCATCTTTTCGAGCACCGACTGCGCGAACCAGGTGGCGTCGTCGATCACTTCGCGTATCGCCTGCTTGAGGTGCTGCTCCGTCTGCTTTCTGGCCGAGACATTCCGGGCGATTCCGCAAATGCCCATGTCCACACCGTCGCCATCCTTGAGCCTGGCACCGGTAAACTCGTAGGCGACGAAGTCTCCCGATTCGACGAGCAGCTGGCCCTCGAAGGTGGCGCTGCCCTCCTCCCACACCCGGTCAAACCAGTCGAGCATCTTTTGCCGGTCGTCCTGATGGACGAGCGTGGTAAGCCGGCGCCGTTCCACCTCATCCTCATCCAGCCCGGTGATGGTGCGCAGTTCGCGGTTCCAGCGCAGCAGGCGTCTCTCGCTGTCGACCACGAAGAAGACATCGCGCAGTGTGTTGAGGGCGGTTTCCAGTAGGTTGGTCTGGGTGGCCAGCTCCCTGGTGCGTTCGGTCACGCGCTGTTCGAGGGTCTCGTTCAGCTCGCGCAGGGCCTGTTCGCTCCTGCGCAGTGCTTCCTCGGCCTCACGCCTCGCCCGGGCCGATTCCGCCTCCCGCAATGCCCTGCGGACCGCCTGCCCAAGCCGGTAGAGCTTGTCCTTGTTGACGTAGTCGACCGCCCCGCCCTGCAGGAGTTCGACGGCCGCCTCTTCCCCGATCGCGCCCGAGACGATTATGCAGGGGAGGTCGAGTTCGAGCTCGCGCAGCAGCTCCAGCACCTCGTGGGAGCTGAACCCCGGCAAGGCATGGTCAGAGAGGACGAGGTCCCACGACTCATCCCGCAACGCCCGGAGCGTCTCCTCGCGCGACTCGACCCGCGAGGTCTCGATCTGGAATCCGTTGCGCCTAAGCTCGAGCTCATTCAGTTCGGCGTCGGCATGCGAGTCCTCGACCAGCAGGACGCGCAACTCCTGCTTGACCTCGTCGACTCCGGTCGTCAGTTCTGGGATGGCCATGGAACCTCGTTAAGGATGAGCCAGTAGATACCCAGTTGCTTGACGGCCTGCGTGAACTCGCTGAAGGAAACCGGTTTCTGCACGTACGAGTTGGCGCCGCTTACGTAGCTCTCCAGCACATCCCGGTCCTGCTTGGAGGTGGTGAGCATCACGACGGGCAACATCTGCGTCAGTTCGTAGTTGCGGATCTGCTTGAGTACTTCGAGACCCGACATCTTTGGCAGGTTGATGTCGAGGAGGATCAGCTCCGGCTTGTGGTTCTTGTCGCGGTCGGCGTACTCGCCGCGGGCGAACAGGAAGTCGACGGCTTCAGCGCCGTCGCGCACTATCACGACATCGTTGGCCAGGTTATGCATGCGCAGTGCACGTAGCGTCAGGTCGATATCGTCCTGATTGTCCTCGACCAGGAGGATGAAGGTGCTGTCCTTTGTCAAGGCTGCCTCTCTCTGCCTCCAAGGGTGGTCGCGGCCGGTCGGGGCCGCATGGGCGGGTACCGTCGATCTCCGAAGACTCCCGTTATCGACGTCAATACGCTCACCCCCTTGAAAGTTTGACCTCAATACTTATGCCGAGCATTCTAACCCCGAACCGCTACCCGTCCCGGCGTACATCCCTCACGGCAACTGCCGCGCTGACGGGGCACGGGGACTCGGGTGTGCCATTTCTGGAGTTTGCAGCCCCTGTCTGTACTGCAAATGAGTGGAGGGTGGTTCCGGTTCCGGAACCACCCTCCATCACTACCCGGATGGGTTACGCAGCTTTTCTGGCAACCTCCACGAGGTTGCGGAAGGCATCGGGTTCGCGCACGGCGATGTCGGCAAGGACCTTCCGGTCCAGCTCGACGCCGGCCTTGCGCAGCCCGGAAACGAACCTGGAGTAGTTCATGCCTTCGAGGCGCGCGGCCGCATTGATGCGGGCAATCCACAGGCGCCGGAAGTCGTTCTTCTTGTCGCGGCGGTCCCTGTAGGAGTAATCAGCGGCATTCAGCAGGGTCTGCTGGGCGATTCTGAAGCTGCGGGAGCGCAGTCCCCAGAAACCTTTTGCGCGCTTGAGAATCTTCTTGTGCTTCTTGCGCCTTACAGTTCCGGTCTTGGCTCTTGGCATCTACACCCGCTCCTAGGCGTACGGCAGGAGCGTCTTGATGCGCTCTGCTTCCGGCTTGGCGATCATCAGGTCGGTACGGCCCCTGCGGATCTCGTTACCTGACTTCTTGTAGTTCAGGTGACGCTTACCCGAGCGCATTGCCTTGACCTTACCTCGCCCTGTGATCTTTACACGGGCTTTGGTGCCCTTATGGGTCTTCAACTTAGGCATTTTCTTCCTTCTCCCTCGTGTCGCAGTTTGCGACCTTTCTTGCAGCTGCAGCAAACCCGGGGGGTTTACCTGCAACGTACAGCCATCGAAAGTGTGCCAGTAGCGAGCTTAGGCGATCATCATTCCTTGATGGGGCGCAAGGTCATGTTCATGTCCATGCCCGCAAGGGTGGGTGGCTGGTCGACAGCCGCGATTTCCGAGACGTCCTTTGCGACGCGCTCGAGAATCTCCTGCCCAAGCTGCGGGTGGCTGCGTTCACGGCCACGGAACATTATCACGACCCGGACCTTATGGCCGGCCTTGAGGAACCTGCGGACGTGGTTGACCTTCGTTTCGTAGTCGTGCTCTTCGATCTTGACCCGAAACTTGATGGCCTTCATCTCCTGCTGGCGGGACCGCTTGCGAGCTTCCTTCTGCTCCTGCTGAATCTCGTAACGGTACTTGCCGTAGTCCATCAACTTGGCCACGGGCGGCTGCGCCGCTTCGCCAACAAGGACCAGGTCGAGGTCCTCTTCCCGGGCGATACGGATTGCCTCACGGGTGTCGACGATCCCCTGTTGCTGACCGTCGGCCCCGATCAGGCGAACCTGCCTCGCCCTGATCTGATCATTCACCTTCAGCTCTCTCGCTATGGACTCCACCTCCAAGGGCTTGTGCCGCTATCGGCACAGCGCTCAAGTTTAGCAAAACGAATGGTTGTATAGCAACGGTATCAGTGACGGGAGGGCGGCATGCCCAAATGAAGAAGACCGGGCGCCCCCGCTACCCGGTCACTCTTCCAATGTGGTTTCCGCTGCCTTATATGGAAAGGTTACGCCCGGCGGAGGCTTCCTGGTAGACCCAAATGCATTTATGCTTCATTGACAATCGCAACTGCACGCGGGTCTTGCACCGGGCGAACCGACTCATCGACATGTTATTGCGCACCGGGTAGCAACGGTGACGCAACACGCCTGATCGAGGTCAGGGAGCGCAGTCTAGCCGAAACGGGGATTCAGCCGCCACGGGCCAAAACCGCCCGGGCGCATCGAACCGCGCTGAGCGGGCTCCCGCTGGACAATTTCGGGTCTCGCTCCCCGGGAGTACTTGCGACTCCTCAGAACCTCTCGGTGCCTGCCGATACTCTCAATGAATGGCCTATCGGGATGGGTCAACATAGTTAGCCTCCTATCAAACTAATGATAATTGGCTGACCCCTATTCTGTCAATAGGCAATCACCGATGCAAGTGATGCAAGGCAGTGACTTCTTGCCCGTACTCCCCTGAACCCGGTCGACAGCTTTTGCGGTGAAGTCCCCAGGAATCAGGAGGCGGGGGCCAGAACGGCGCGCACGGCCTGCAGCGCCTGCTCGACCGAGTCCTTCTCCACCTTGGGATAGGTCTTGTTGCCCTTCCGCTCCGTGCGGATGAGCCCGGCCGCCTTCAGCAGCTTCAGATGCCCCGAGACGGTTGGCTGGGACACGCCGACATGCCGGGCGAGGTCGCCGACGGTCATGGGCATCGACTCGAAACGAACCAGGAAACTGAGCAGCATGAGGCGCGTGGGATCGCCCAGCACCTTGGCCTTGTCGGCCGC
>CALKAI010000135.1 GCA_937983275.1 uncultured Trueperaceae bacterium
CCGACCTTGTCCGGCGCCTGGCCAGCGGCGCCCCCTACAACCGGCCGGACCCCGCCACCTTCTACGGCCTGGGGGCCAAGGGCTACACGGACTATCCTCTGCTCGAGGAGGTGGGGGCGTAATGGCCTTTCCTGGCTGTAGGCTTTCTGACTTGCCCCTGGCCGGGTAAGTGCCGGACACGTCAATCTTATGCTGGAAAGTACACCACCATTCTGAGGTGGCGATACTCGTCCACGACCAGGGTTTCGTGGTGGTAGTCACGGCGTTGCCCGCTTGGGTCCAGGATGGAATTTAGTCCTCGTGCGGGAGGTTTGCCGTTCGGGGCGCTCCAGAGTTTATTGAACAGGGGCGAAAGAGCGCGCAGGTCTTCAATCAAAGAAAGCGTAATCGGGTCATCGGGCGTCACCGCGCAGTCGTAACGGAATTGGGCAAGCAGTTTGGGAAGCTCCTCCTGCCATTCGGGAAGACTTTCCCGCACTTTCGGGTCGACAAAGAGAATACGTAGCAGGTTAAGTTCTTCGCGCGGTTTCGAGCCGAAATGAAGGACGTGATCTGCGGCGCCGTTCCAGGCGACGATATCCCATCTCAGATTTTGCACATAGGCGGGGTTGGGCAGGTACTCAAGTAACTTGTGAATATTCGGAGACACCGTCAGAAGTTGATGGGATTCTGGTGGTGGCGGCCGTCGGTGAGCCAACATAAAAAGATGGGTGCATTCAGCGTCGTCGAGTTTGAGAGCCTTGGCCACCCGCAGCAGAAAGCTCTCTGAAACCTTGATATCGCGTCCTTGCTCGAACCAGGTGTACCAGGCTAAGCCAACGCCAGCCAGGGCAGCAACTTCTTCGCGCCGTAGCCCGGGCGTGCGACGACGCCCCGTTGCAGGCAAGCCAACATCCGCGGGGGTCAAAGCATGGCGTCGGCGGATCAAGAAATCTGAAAGCTCCAGTCGCCTGCGCTCCAGACGGTTCCCATGAGGTTCTGTTGCCATTGGTAATAGGATAAATTGCTAGGTAGTCATAGGAATATCCTGCGTTCAAGGTGGGGTTTCATCAATAGAAACCTTGAGCGAAAGATCCTATGGCAAAAGGCAGAAGCAGTGATCTGTCGGACAGGCAGTTGTCCGGCAACAGGAACAAGAGCGCTCTCCATTCTTGCATGCGCGCCTGGGCGGGTTTCGCCTTACTTGCTCTACCGACAATGTTGCTCGGGATGGATCTGACGTTGCTGCATCTGCTGATGCCGGCCATTGCACTGGATCTGCAACCAAGCACAACACAGGCTTTATGGATCCTGGACGCCTATGGCTTTCTGATAGCTGGCTTTCTCCTCACGATGGGTTGGCTGGGCGACCGGGTCGGGCGGCGTCGCTTGCTGATGTTCGGTTTGACCGGTTTCGCACTGGCCTCGATAGCAGCTGCTTTCGCGATCAGTGCAGGGATGCTCATCGCAGCGAGAGCGGCGCTCGGCATCGCGGGCGCGACGCTCATGCCTTCGACATTGGCCTTGATCAGCAACCTGTTTCAGGAGCAGCGTCAGCGCGCCTTGGCGATTGGGATGTGGGCGACGATGTGGGGGATTGGCTATGCCCTCGGTCCCCTGGTCGGCGGGCTGCTGCTGGAGAAGTTCTGGTGGGGCGCAGCATTTCTGATCGCCGTGCCGGTAACTCTTCTCGTACTGCTGCTTGCGCCCTTTTTGCTACCCGAGTACCGAGCCCTGAATGGTGGAGCGTGTCTGGATGTCGGTAGCGTCGTCCTGTCCTTTTTCGCCATGCTGCCCTTTGTGTATGGCGTCAAGACCGCTTCCGAAAGCGGCTTCAGCATGGTGGCTTTGGTTGCGATGGCCTTCGGGTTGATTGCGGCATGGCTGTTCATTCGACGTCAGGCTCGAGTGCAAAATCCGTTGATCGATCTGGCCATGTTCCGGAATCGCGCCTTCAGGGCTGCATTGCTGATTCTGCTTCTGACCCTGGTCGCGGTTGGTGGGACCATGTTTATGGTTGCCCAGTATCTACAACTGGTGAAAGGCCATTCACCGGTTGCGGCCGGTTTGTGGATGAGCCTTGCGGCAGTGGCCATGATTGCCGGAGGCATAGGGGCCCCGCTTCTTGCCAGGATTTTCCGTCCGGGAAGCGTGGTAGCCGGCTCGCTAGCGTTAGCGGCCGTCGGTTACGTGATGCTCATGCGGGTTGGGCAGGCTGATTCGGGTTTGCTGCCGGTGCTCACAAGCTTGGCGCTGGCCTACTTATGTAACGGCACGGTTGCGGCCTTGGGTACGGACTTGGTCGTCGGTGCCTCTCCGCCCGAAAAAGCGGGTTCTGCGTCAGCCTTGACAGAAGTGGTGCAGGATCTGGGTCTTTCCTTGGGTGTCGCCCTATTGGGAAGCCTGGCAAGCGTGGCTTATGCAACAGGAGTGGGGTCATACGCACACCTGAACCTGGACGGCGTGAGGGACTCCTTGGGGGAGAGCCTTTGGGCGGCCTCCTCAGCTACATCCGACCTCTCGCCCGAAGTCCTGTCTCAGCTACAGCAGGCATTCATGACCGGGCTACAATGGGTCGGTACCGTAAATGCGCTGTGTGCCGCTGTACTAAGCGTGCTGGCAGCGTTGGCCTTAACAAGATCTTGAGGCTTGAGATATCTCTCAATCCAGCTCCTCGAGATCCTTCGCTGACCCTTAGGGCGAGCCTGAAGCCCAAGAGGATTCTCATCCGGACGCCGCTCCTGAGGGCAAGCCGTCGTGGGAGAGCGAAGAAGAGTGCAGGTGAAGCCGACCTTCATTGCAACATGCAGGGGGCCTCGAAGCCGGAAATTGGACACTTCAGGCCTCCTGGGCTTTCTTGGGCGCCATAGTGCGAAGGTCTTTGGAGAAACCAGGAGATTCAGATGTCGAGCGAGCGCTTTCAGAGGGGCATGGAGAAGCTGAA
>CALKAI010000136.1 GCA_937983275.1 uncultured Trueperaceae bacterium
GCCACCATCAGCGGCCAGGCGCTTTCGATCGACGGTCACATGGTGGCGATGCCCTGACCAGGGTAACTGAAGAAACTTCCAGCTACCGTTCCTTGCCGCACCGCCCCACTCGCGCGGGGCGTCAGGAACATACAAATTTTCGTCCCTGATCCTTCAAGAGCGCGTCCGCCTTAGCCCGGTAAATAAAGGGTCGGCTACCCGCGAGGTGCCAAGCGGCATCTCCCGGGCGCTGAGTTAAGACAAGAACGCAAGAACTACCGGAGGGACGTCATGAAGAGCAATGGCGCACGTGCAGCGCCCTCGTCGCGCAAAGTCGTCGAGCTGGATGCACTCGTAATCGGTGCTGGGGTCGCGGGGCTGTACCAGCTTCACCAGCTGCGCGAAGCGGGCCTCAAGGTTCTCGGGGTGGATTCCGCGTCAGATGTCGGAGGAACCTGGTACTGGAACCGCTATCCCGGAGCCAAGTTCGACTCGGAATCCTATATTTATCAGTACCTTTTCGACGAGGAGCTCTACAAGAACTGGAGCTGGGGAGAGCGCTTCCCCGGCCAGCCGGAAATCGAGCGCTGGATGGGCTACGTGGCGGAGAGGCTGGATCTCCGCAAGGACCTCCGCTTCAGCACCACGATCACGGCCGCCTATTTTCAGGAAGAGACTGGCCGCTGGCGCGTGCACAGCGATCGCGGTGACGTCTTCGACACGCAGTTCCTGGTCGGCTGCACGGGGATGCTGTCGGCCCCGCTCGAGGAGCGCTTTCCCGGGCAGAAGAGCTTCCGCGGCAGGATCTTCCACACGGCGCGCTGGCCGAAGGAGGAGGTTGAGCTGGAAGGCAAGCGCGTCGGGGTCGTGGGGGTGGGCGCCACCGGTATCCAAGTTATCCAGACCATTGCCAACAAGGTCGAACACCTGAAGGTCTTCATTCGGACCCCGCAGTACGTCCTGCCGATGAAAAATCCCTCCTACGGGCCGAGCGAGGTGGAAGCCTACAAGTCGCGCTTCGATGAGCTGAAGGAAAGCCTGCCCAACACCTTCACCGGCTTCGAATACGACTTCGAGCATCGCTGGGCCGACCTGACGCCTGCGCAGCGGCGCGAGGTGCTGGAGGAGTGCTACAACAACGGTTCCCTCAAGCTCTGGCTCGCCTCCTTCGCGGAGATGTTCTTCGACGAGCAGGTGAACGAGGAGATTTCCGAGTTCGTCAGGGAGCAGATGCGTGCCCGCATGAAGGATCCGGAGCTGATCGAGCTCCTGGTTCCCACCGACTATGGGTTCGGAACCGCGCGGGTGCCGTTGGAGACCAACTACCTGGAGGTCTACCACCGCGACAATGTCGAGCCCGTAGGGGTCAGGAACAACCCGATCGTCGAGGTCGTCCCGGAGGGCATCCTACTGCAGGATGGAACCCTTCACGAGCTCGACATCATCATCCTTGCCACCGGCTTCGACGCGGGCTCCGGCGCCCTCAGCCGGATCGACATCCGCGGCCGTCGCGGTCGATCCCTGCGGGAAGACTGGAACCGGGATATTCGCAGCACCCTCGGGATGCAGGTCCACGGCTACCCCAATCTCTTCATGACCGGCGCGCCCCTGGCACCCTCGGCCGCCCTTTGCAACATGACCACCTGCCTGCAGCAGCAAACCGAGTGGATCACCGACTGCATCAGGTTCGTGCGAGAAAACGGCAAAGCGGTTGTGGAACCGACGGCCGAGATGGAGGAGAACTGGGTCTCTCATCACGATGAAACGGCCAATGCAACGCTGATCGCGAAGACCAACTCCTGGTATGTCGGCGCCAACGTCGAGGGCAAGCCGCGGCGCGTGCTTTCCTACACTGGCGGCGTCGGCACCTACCGGAAGAAGTGCCACGAAATCGCCCGCAGCGGGTACGAGGGCTTCGCCATCCGGTAGCGATCCCGCTGATCAAGAAGGAGGACGGCGTGGCAGCCCATTGACTGCCATGCTGTCTGCCTCTTGCCCACCCCCCGGCCAGTCAGCTACGTCCTTTCGCGCTGCGTCGGAAGGCCGCTGGCGGCAGGCCGTGGACCCGCTTGAAAAGACGGGTCATGTGCGCCTGGTCTGTGAAGCCGCAGGAACTCGCGATCTCCTTGACCGGAAGCGCGGTGTGGATCAGGAACTCCCGTGCCCGCTCCACTCGTCGCTCAATCACGTAGGAATAGGCGGGCCGGCCAAAGCTGTTCCTAAACTGTCGTGCGAAGACGCAAGGGGTCATACCGAGTTCCGAGGCCATGGCCGCGAGGTCGAGTGGCTCCGCCAGATTGCCCTCGATGAAATCCGCGATGACCCGCTTGCGCAGAGGTGACAGCTCGCCTTTGGGGTGGAAGGGGCTCGTCTCAGCCGAGGCGTAGCGACGCAAGAGGTGCACTACCAGCCCGCGTGCGATTGAGTCCACGTAAATGGTGCCGCCCAGTCCGTTGACCTGCGCTTCCGCCGCGATGGCGTTCATGGCTGCCGTCACGACGGGGTCTTCGGTTCGCAGCACGTCCGCGAGCCGAACGTTTGGCACCAGGCAATCGAAGATCTCGCCGGCCACCTCCGTCACCAAGGCGCTGGAGAGGTACACGTGGGTCACCTCGACCGGGTTTCGCCAGTTCCAGAAGGCCCTTTGCGCCCGGGTGAGGAAGGAGACCACTCCAGGGCTCAGGGTCTCCTTCCGCCATTTGCCGTCGAAGCGGCGCTGCATCGGCGTAACGCCCTGGCGATAGCTGACCAGCATGTAGTCCCGCATCGCCGGCACGATCACGTCCTGCCCCTGATAGTGATAGGACCGCAGGCCAACATTCTTCCAGCCAAGCTCGTCGCTCTGCAAGAGTACGCGCCCCGGAACCCATTTCGGCAGTTGGTTCCATTCGATCAGCGCAGTCACGCTTGCCCCTCCCAACGTCTGCTAGGAAAGCCCTGCATGGCTATGTCCGTGGCGACGTCCCGGATCAGGCCGCCGC
>CALKAI010000137.1 GCA_937983275.1 uncultured Trueperaceae bacterium
GACGGCTACCCCAACTGGGTGTGGCGTGGCCGCGGCTCGCCGGATCACCAGGGCAAGGACGTGCATGCGATAGACGAGATGCGCACGCACGCGTTTTTGGCCGAGGTCGCCTGGGCCTTCCGCAACAACGAGGACCTCCCGAGCCCCAAGGGGATCGACTATGGCGAGCGCGCGGACTTCTGGGCAGAGCACCTGCGCGAGAACTTCGAGGCGAAATGGCGGGAGCGCAACGAGGTGCGCTGGCCCAACTTCCCGTTCCTGCAGCGGCCCTACATGCACCCCACGCTGGCCATGACGAAGTACCACTACTACATGTACCGGCTCACCGGCGACATCGAGTACTCCCTCGAGGCGCGCCGGCTTAGCGACGTGCTCTTCGGGGAGTTCCAGCAGGTGGAGACGCCGGTCGGTGACGCGTTCGTCTGGACGCGCAGCATCAGTCAGTGGGACGGGGGCGAGGAGTACCTGACGCCCACCGACTACTCGAGCCTGGTGGTCGCCGATGCCCTGTCGCTGCACCTCGACGGCTTCTACGGCTGGGCCGACCTGCGGGTTCCCCACTACCTGGCCAACATGGTCTCGCAGTTCCTGCTGGATGACGGCAGCAGCAGCTTTGCCCGCGACATTGGTGGCGGCCAGCGCCGGGCGGGCATACGCCCCAGCAGCGCCCGGGACTGGACGCGCGTAACCCGGCACGGCTTTGCCATCAACACCTGGGCCTTCCTGACCGCCTACGACGAAAGCGGCAAGATCGCCCAGGTCGCGCAGGACATCTGGGAGGACCTGCCGGCCCAGCACCGCTACCCGCACATCCCGGCCGGCCTGCTCACCGATGCGGTCGCCGGCGACTCGCTCGCGGCTACCTGGCAGGAGCTGAAGGCCAGCCTGCCCTCGCGCGACGGGGCGCAGGACGAAGCGGGAGACGGCGCGCAGGAGGACGGTCAGGAGCGGGAGGCGCAGGGCCAGGCGGCCGGCGCCGAAGCCGACTAGGGTTCAGTCGCCGGCGGGGTTGGCGAGGCCTTCGCCGGCGACGGCATGACTGCCGCCCAACAGCAGACTGTCGTACTGGTTGATGCTGCGCTCGAAAGAGTAGTGTTGCGCCCGCTCGATGAGCCGGTCGGGCGGGAGCGGCGAACGCAACGCCCGGGCGATCGCGCTGGCCAGCGCCTCCTGGTCACCCACGGAGACGAGCGGCCCGTAGCGGCCCTGGTCGAGTACCTCGCTGGGTCCGCTGGGACAGTCGGTGCTCACCACCGGCGTGCCGCAGGCCATCGCCTGGATGAGCGAGCCCGGCAGCCCCTCACGGGCAGAGGAAAGCGCGTAAACACTCGCCCCCGCCATGTACGGCAACGGATTGGGCACGAAGCCGGGCAGGTCGATGCTGTCGCCCAGCCCCAGCTGCGCCGCCAGGCGCTCGAGCCTCGCCCGCTCTCCCCCCTCGCCCAGGATCAGCAGCTTCGCCTCGGCGAACTCGGGGCGCAGCGCCCGCAGGCGGTGGAAGGCGCGGATGAGGGTGGGGAAATCTTTCTCGGCCCCCAACCTCCCGGCGCTGACGATGGTGGGTCCGGGCGTCCGGAAGAAGCGGTGCTCGACGGGCTCGCGGGCGAGTTGCGCCAGCTGCGGCGTTACCACCGGGTTGTAGATGAGGTGGATCTTCTCCGTGGGGACATTCAGGTAGGCGTGCACGTCGTTGGCGACGCCGCCGGAGACGGCCACGACGCCGTTCGCCCGCCGGAAGAAGACCTTGGCCAGCTCCATCACGGCGCGGGTGCGCGGGTCCTTGTACTCCCGCAGCACTCCCGACGGCGTGCTCGCCTCGCGCAGGTAGACGCGGATTTGCGGGTCGGCAGCCCGCGCGGCCCAAAGGAGGACGAGGTTCGCGTAGGGGAGCGTGCCCAGGACGGCCGTCGGGTTGAGCTTACGCAGGGTGCGTACGAGGCGCGGGAAGCTCGCCAGGACTCCCCTGGCGCCCAGGTCGATGACGTTTAGCCCCTCGGGGACTTCGTTCAGGTAGGCGCCCCTGGCCGTGGCCAGGATGAGGTGGACGCGGCGGCCCTTTTCGAAGAGGCCGCGGGCGATGGTGAGCATCATGCGCTCGGCCCCGCCGCCGTGGAGGTCGGGCAGGAAGAGCGCCAGATCGGAGTTCGGTGCCTTGCCCTGCATCAGGAGACGCGTTTCCTCCCCACGCGCAGCGAGCGCGCCAGCGCCTTCAGGCGCAACCCGCCCAGGTAGCAGAGGTGCCCCGGCCTGGTGGCGAGCGCCTTGTAGAAGAGGAGCGCCGGGGTGGGCGGGCCAATGCGCAGGGCGGCGTTGAGGCGTTCGCGGGCGCGGTCGATCTCTCCGCCTGCCAGCAGGTGCTGGGCGAGGGCGAACAGCCGCTCGCGGTGGGCGGCCGGATGGGCGGCCAGCTCCTCGCGGTACTTGGCGAGGAAGAGCTGGTGCGCGGCGATCGACGCCTGCGGGTTCTTGCCGATCGCCTCGCCGTCGTGCCGGTACCAGGTGACCAGCGGCCGGCTTATCGCGGTGATCCTGTAGTCACGGGCGATGCGCACGTACAGGTCGATGTCCTGCCGGGAGGCGAGGGTCTCGTCGAAGAGTCCCACGTCCAGCAGTGCGCTGCGCCGCGCCATCACGGTGGAGGTCGTCCCTATGGTGTTGCGTTCCAGCAGCGACGGCAGGTCGTGGCGGCCGTGGCTGGCCAGCAGGTCGCGCACCTCGTTCTTTTCGGGCACGACCATCGTGAAGCCCGTGTAGACGAGCGCCGTTTGCGGCCCGGCCTCCTGCAGCGCCTGCACCTGCAGCCCGAGCTTCTCGGGATGCCACTCGTCGTCATCGTCGAGGAAGGCGACCAGTTCACCGCGCGCCTCGCGTATGCCGGTGTTCCTGGCGGCGCTGCCGCCCCGGTTGCGATCGTGCCTGAGGTAGCGGATGCGCGGCTCCCCGGCGTAGCGCTTCATGAACCTCTCGGTGCTTTCCCGGTAGCTGCTGCCGGGGTCGTTGTCATCCACTATCAGCAGCTCCCACTTGCTGTAGGTCTGCTTCAGGACGCTGTCGATCGACCGGGCGAGGAGCTCGCTGCGCTTGTAGGTGGGCAGCACGACGCTCACCAGGGGTCTGCCCCCGGTGCCCGGACGTGGATTGGTGGTACTCACTGCTCAACACTCCCTGTGAGGTCGAGGAGGAAGGCGCGGCCCGCGCGGTTCTCCTGGCCGCTGCCGGCGGCTCCCGGCGCGCCAATGAGCAACCGGCCGTCGGCGGCGGCTATGGCCGCCCCGAACTCCATGTCGGCCTCACTCTCGGGCGGCTGCAGGCTCGTGAGCAGGCGCGGTCCCGAGTCGCCGGTGCCGATCGTGAACACGTAGACGGCTCCGACGCCGGGTGTCCCGTTCCCGTCCGATTCGGTCGGTGCACTCACGATGATCTGCTGGCCGTCGATGGCGACAGTTACGCCGAAGCCGCGCGCGCCGCCGTGGTCCGGTTCGAGTGTCCCGGCCACCCGCCAGGTGTCCTCGCTCAGGCGGTAGGCGATCACGCGGCCCGGCTGTACGGTGCCGGGTGCGGCCACCGCGAGCAGGCCTTCGCCCAGTGCGACCGCCTCACCGTAGAGATCACCGCCCAGATTCGACTCGAGCTCCTCGAAGAGGGCCCAGTCGCCTTCCTCTCGTCTGTATACGAAAACGCTTCCCGTTGAACTGGATGAGGCGGTGGCGGCACCCACGGCCAGCCACTCGTCGTAGAGGGCGACGCTGCTGCCGAAGATGGGCCCCTCGCTCCCGTTGCCATTCCCGAGGGAGGCGGGCCGCTCCAGCCTGGCTACCTCCTGCCAGCCGTCGCCCTGCCTTTCGAAGAGGTAGACGGCTTCGTCGCCGAAGCCGGGTGCGGCCACCGCCAGCGTCTCGCCGGAAACGGCGAGGGCCTCACCGAAGTACGCGTAAGGCTCTGCGCGGCTGGCCGTGATGGTACCCGAGTAGGTCCACTCGCCATCCAGTTGCTCGTAAAGGTGAACCGCGCCGGAGCGCTCGCCGTTCCCGCTCTCGAAGGGCGCGCCCACGAAGGCTGTGTCGCCCTCGATGGCCACGGCGGTGCCGTAGAGGGAGCGCGGTTCGATGTCGGGCGGCGGCAGCAGTGCGGCCTGCAGCGGATCCTGGCCGGCGAAGATGTAGGCGGCCGCCCCCTCGCCCAGCGCCTGGCTGCCCAGCGCGCCCACGATACCGTTCTCGCCGTCGAAGTCGACTGCTATTCCGAACGAGTCGAACTCGCGGATCGACGCCCGGGTCACCTCGCCCGTCTGGGCGTGCGCTTCCTGACCCTCCAGCGGCTGGGCGTGGGCCCGCTGGGAGCTGGCACCGCACGATGTGAGGAGTGCGAACAGCAGCACGAGCAGGAGCCCGTGCCCCGGCCTGTCGACAAGCCCGGCCCCGGGTTGTGAGTCGTGTCGTGAATGTGTCGGCACGTCGTGCCTGCCCCCGCCAGCACTACTGCTCATGTACTCCCCCCGCTAAGCCGTACTGTACGGGTGCACCCTATGTCGGGCCACTCATGAATCACAGAAAAGACCCACGACCTGTTGAAGGGCGTGGGTCTGAAGGAGGTAGCGGTGCGTTGCACCTGTCCATCTCTCCGATGGAGCGATGGTCAGTTCAGGGCGATGTCCATGAACAGGCCGGCGGCGATGTGCGGCGAGCCGGGGTTGCTGAGCTTGCCGACTTCCCTGAGCACGTCCACGGAGGTGTCGGCAATCTTTCCGGTCTCGTCCCAGGGGGCGAGCAGCACGTAGGGGGAGCGGTACCAGACGTTGGTGGTTTGCCGGTCCCAGCTGCTGGAGCTGGGGATGCCGCCGCGGCTCTTGCCACCGCCAACGTCGCGTGCGAACCAGTCGCTGCCCGAGGTGCCCTCGCGGTCGATCACGAAGTCGGCAACAACGTGGGCGAAGAGCGACATGTCGGCGTTCGCCCAGGTGTGGAAGCCGGCCAGGTGGAACTCGACGACGTCGGCGTAGAAGTAGCGGGCGTAGGTGGTGGGCAGGAGGTAGTTCTCGCCCAGGTCACCGTCACGCAGCTCGGCGAGGATCGAGCGGTTCCAGACGTAGCCGCTGCGGCCGGCCTCGGTGTCGACCTCGATGAAGCCCTCCCAGACGCGGTCGCTAGCGAGTTCGGCGTAGGCGAGGTACTCGGGGTCACCGGTCAGCTGATACATGTAGTAGTGGTACTTGATGCCCGACATGTAGGTGTGGGAGTGCGGGCGGCGGTAGATGGGGTAACCCTCGGACTTGCCGGTGCGTTCGCGCCACTTCGCTTCGTAGTGGTCGACCAGGTAGTGCTCCCAGAAGTCGGCCGCCTCGGCGTAGCGGGGGTCGACGTCGCGGTTCAGGTCGAAGGCGTAGGCGACGGTCGCGATGATCGCACTGGTCTTGAGGTCGTTCATCTGGTGGTTGTCCTTGCCGTAGAACTGGCTACCGTCGCCGTAGCGGTACATCCAGCCCAGGTAGCCGTCGGTGGTGCCGTCATCCCAGGCGTCCTTCAGTTCGCCGCGCATGATCTGGGTGATCTCGTACACCTCGTCGAGGATGTCCTGGTCGCCGGTGAAGCGGAGCATCAGCAGCATCGTCTGCAGCGAGTTGTGGAGGTCGCGGGCGTACTCGTAGGAGTCGTCGCTGGCGGCCTTCCGGCGCGGGTCGAGGCTGCCGTCGGGGTTGTTCAGGGCGCGCCAGAAGAGCTCGTACTGCTCGCGCATCTCGCTGCTCAGGTCAGAGGTGCTGAAGTTCGGGTCGACGAGCATTTCGAGGCCGCGGGTGTCGGTAACGGCGTCGCCGCCGGTCTGGCCGTCGTCGTTGCCGCCACTCTGCACGCTCTCCTCGAGAACGAGCGTTACTGGCCTGATGGTGCCTTCGCCGTCCAGGTCTTCCTCGCTCAGGCTAAAGGTGCTCTGGGCGGTCTCATAGCCGCTTCTGCTGGCCTGCACGGTGTAGCTGCCGGGGTCAAGGTCGTACTCGAGGAGGCCGTACTCGCCGTCGACGAGCTGCGGCTGGACGCCGCGGCCGTCAAGGCTGGCGCCTTCGGGCACGAGGATGACTTCGGCGTCGGCGGGCTTCACCTGGATGAGCACGCTGCCGGCCGAGGTGGGCTTGATACCGCTTACGGGGCGTACGCTGGTTCCACACGCCGCGAGAATGAGGGCGACGACAAGGTAGGCCACGGCAAGGCGACCTGCGCGCAAACCACGGGCCTGCACAATCTTGGGGGCTTCATTCTGATTCACTTTGGGGGCTCCTACTCTCTGCTGCCAGGAAAGTCAGGCAGCTCCTTTCTGTGCGAGGGAGAGCAGGCGTGGAGCGGTTGGAGACGACTCCCCTCGGCCGGTTGCGCCACTGGCTCCATCAACCCCTGGCGCCCAGGTTACAGGGTTGACTTCACAGCCTCCGAGGAGTCTCCTGACCGGTTACCCCTCTGCATAGAGAGTACTCGGAGCAATCCTAAGAACCATTAGGTCCCGTTTGCGGCCCCGCACCCAATGTAGGCCGTTTTCGCGTCGTGAACGTGTTTCTCGGCACGGCAAAGGTGAAAACAGGATGAGCGGGCCACCGAAATATGGCCAATTTTACACGCAGTGCCCAGGCAGCCTTTATACGGCCCGTCCCACGGGTGCCGCCTCTGGAGCTTCGACGCGGCAAATCACCGCCTGGAACTTGCCGTTGGGGCCCCGCTCGATCTCGTCCACCGCCTCGATCCGGATGCGCACCGGCCCCAGCCGCTCCCGCAGCCTCTGCCTGATCAGCTCCTCATCCTTCGCCGAGTAGTCCGCGTCCCGCACGAGCCGTACCCGGACCTCGTCGAGCTCCTCCTGGATGACCTGGGCCTCCCTGATCGCGAGGCCAAAGAACACCGGGTAGATATAGAAGACCCGCCGGCCGTCGCGGGTCACCAGGTTGTCGCTAATCCGGCCCACGATCCGCTCGATACGGGGCAGGGAGCGTCCACAGCTGCACGGCGTCCGGCCGGCGAGCGCCCCGCGGTCCCCCACCTCGTACCGGATGAGCGGCATGTCGGGGTTAAGCCAGGAGGTGCAGACCAGGCGGCCGTCCTCCCCGGCGGGCAGCACCCTGTCCTCATGGTCGGCCAGCACCTCGACCACGCCAACCTCGGGCCACAGGTGCATGTTGCCGGCCTCGCACTCGCTGGCCGCCGCGACCTCCTCGGCCATACCGTAGGTGTCGCGCACCGGGCAGCCGAAGGCCCTGCCGATCGATTCGCGCTGGAAGTCGTGGAGCGGTTCGGCGTTGCTGATCGCGACCTTCATTTGTGGCACTTGCAGGCCCTGCTCGAGCGCCAGGCTGGCGAGCGTGTGGAGCGAGGAGGCGTAGCCGTAGAGGTAGCGCACCTCGTACGTCTCGAGCGCCTGCAGGTAGTCGCGCACGTTCTGCGGCCTGAGGTGGAAGGTCGACATGTAGAGCTGGTTCAGGCCCCGGTTCCACACCCAGAACGGCGGTTCCTCCTGCTCGAAGGGTGTCACGACCTTGCCGCCGAAGATCGCCCAGCGGGTGTTTACGTCCACGTCGTACCAGTTGCGCCAGCGGGCTTCGACGAGGGCGTACCAGTTTGCGATCGCCTCGCGACTCTTCCAGGTGGTGAGCGGCGTTCCCGAGGAGCCGCTGGTCGTCACCTCGTAGAGCTTGCCGGAGCGGTCGTCGCTCAGGAACTGGGCCGCATCCTGGCGCAGCTCCTCCTTGGTGAGCACCGGCCAGTTGCGCAGCTCGAGGTGGGAGCTCCGGTCGCCCCGGGCGCGCCGGCGGCGCCAATGCTCCCGGTAGTAGGGCACGTTGCTGGCGGCGTGGTCGAGCAGCCTGCTGAGCTGCTGGGCCTGGTACTCCTGCCAGCGGTCCGCGCTCCAGCTTTCGCGCTCCAGGGCCTCCTGGGCCAGCTGCCTGGTTTCGGGGCCGTAACGGCGGGCCCGCATCATGTAGCCGTAACCGGAAGCGAAGACGTTGCGCACGCTCCCGGGCATGCGCTTGTAGACCTGCATCAAAGTTCCCATCATCAGAACAAGACCCCCGCTGGGGAAGCACTCTAACGGTCTTCGAGCGCAATCTCTAATAGATGGGCCACAGTGAAGTCCGCGACCCCTGTCGGGATCGCGGACCTGTGAATGTTTGCTTTTGGCTAAGAGTTAGCGGTTGAGGGTTGCTTCGATGAACAGTCCGGCGGGGATGTGCGGGGCGCCGGGCTGGGTGGAGCGGCCCATGTCGCGCAGTGCGTCGCTGGAGATGCTTCCGAGGCGGCCGGTGTCGTCCCAGGCAGAGAGGAGCGCGTAGGGCGACCAGGTCCAGCCGTGCGTGGTCATGCGCTTCCAGCTGCTGTCGCTGCGGATGCCTGCGCGGGTCTTGCCGCCGCCGATGTCGCTGGCGAACCAGTCGCGGCCGGAGGTGCCGTCACGGTCGAGCACGAACTCGGAGATGGTGTTGGCGAAGAGGGAGAGGTCGGCGTCGCCCCAGCGGTAGAAGCCTTCGAGGTGCAGTTCGAGTGCATCAGCGTAGACGTAGCGGGCGTAGGTGGTCGGGTGGAGGTAATCTTCGCCGCCGCCTTCGCTCAGGATGCTGCGGGTCCAGACGTAACCCTGCTTGCCGTTGCCGGTATCGGTGACCTTGATCTCGTTGTTCCAGAAGACGTCGGTGGCGCGCTGGGCTTCGGCCAGGTACTCGGCGTTACCGGTCAGCTGGTACATGTAGTAGTGGTACTTCATGTTGGAGATGTAGGTGTGGGTGTGGGGGCGCATGAGGATGGGGTAGCCGGAGCTCTTGCCCTGGGGACGCTTGCGCCACTTGGCTTCGAAGTGCTCGACCAGGTAGTCCTGCCAGAAGTCAGAGGCCTCGGCGTAGCGGGAGTCGGCAGAGCGGTTCAGTTCGAGGGCGTAGGCGACGGAGGCGATGAGGGCGTGGGTCTTGATGCCGTTGAGCTCGTGGATGTCCTTGCCGTTGTAGTGGCGGTCGCCGCCGTAGCGGAATGCCCAGCCCAGGTAGCCGTCCTTGGTGCCGTCAGTGCCGTCGAGGGTGCCGGTCCACTCGTCCTTCAGTTCGCCGCGCATGATCTGGGTGAGTTCGTAGACTTCGTCGAGGATAGCCTTGTCGCCGGTGTAGCGGAACATGATGAGCAGGGTCTGGATGTGGTTGTGCAGGTCACGGGCATAGACGTAGGTGTCGTCGCTGGCTGCCATCCTGCGGGGGTCGAGTTCCCGGTCGGGGTTGCGCAGGGAGTTCCAAAACAGCTCGTACTGCTCGCGCTGGTCTCCGCTCAGGCTGGCGGCGCTGAAGCTGGGATCGATGGTCATGGCGAGCCCTCCCGCGCCTACCGCGGCGGCACCGTCCTGGAGGCCCGCGCCGTCGCTGCCGGCGCGCAGTTCGAGGGTGGCGGCCTGTACGGTTTCGCCTGAGTTCAGCTGCTCGGTGGTGAGGGTGAAGCTCGTCTGGGCGGTCTCGAAGCCGGCCTTGCTGGCGCGGACCACGTAGTCACCTTCGTCGAGGTCGTACTGGAAGACGCCGTAGTCGCCTTCAACGTGCTGCGCCTGGGCACCGCGGCCTTCTGCGCTTTCACCCTCGGGAACGAGGACTACCTGTGCATCGGCGGGCTTGACCCGAACTTCGACGCCGCCGGCGCTGGTGGGCTGGATGCCTGCCCTGGGGGCGGTGCTGG
>CALKAI010000138.1 GCA_937983275.1 uncultured Trueperaceae bacterium
AGGCCCAGCGGCAGCTCGCCATACACCTCACCGATGGCGTCGACAAAGTTGGCAAGGTCGGCGACGAGGCCGTCGAACGACGCCACCTCGCCGCGCCGGCCCTGACTGCGGCCATGCCCGGGAAACTCGAGCGCCTCGACGGCCAGCTGGCGCTCGGTCAGCGCCTTGGCGAGACCGTCGTAACGGCCCGCATGCTCGGCATAGCCGTGCACCAGGACGACGACCCCCTGGGCCTCCCCCTCCGGCTCCCAGCTGAGGGTGCGCAGGGTATGGCCCTGGTGGCTGCGGAACGAGGCACCGCGCCTGTTCGCGACGGTCGACTGGCCAGCGCTTCCGGTTTCCACGGTTTGAGGCGGTTTCACCACGTGGACTATAGCAGGCGCCCGTACCGGGTGACTGGTGCAGTTGGGCCGTGGCCCAGCGTGCCCTCAAGCCATGGTCTCAAGCGGCGGCCCTGCCCGCCGGCGTCAGAGGCCAAAGCGGGCAAAGATTCCGTCCACGTGCCGCAGGTACCAGGCAGAGTCGAAGGCCTCCTCCAGCTCGGCGCTGCTGAGCGGGTTTTCGGGGTCCTGCGCCAGCAGTTCGCGCAGGTGCTTCCCCTCGTCGAAGGCGCGCAGGCTATTGCGTTGCACGAGCTCGTAGGCGCTCTCGCGCATGAGTCCCTTCTCGATGAGGAGGTGCAGTACCCGCTGGGAGTAGACGAGGCCGCGCAGCAGCTCGAGGTTCTGCGCCATCGCCTCGGGGTAGACGACCAGTTCGCGCACCACCCGGGTGAGCCGCCTGGTCGCGTAGCTCGCCAGGGTCGTGGTGTCGGGCAGGATGACCCTCTCCACCGAGGAGTGGGAGATGTCGCGCTCGTGCCACAGGGCGACATTCTCCAGACCGGCCAGCAGGTTGGAGCGCAGGAGCCGCACTACGCCGCTGATGTTCTCGGTGGCGATCGGGTTCTTCTTGTGCGGCATGCTCGACGAGCCGGCCTGGCCCGTGCGGAAGCCCTCCTGCGCCTCGCGCACCTCGCTCCGCTGCAGGTGGCGGATCTCCAGGGCGATGCGCTCCAGGCTCGTGCCCAGGATCGCCAGGGCGCTCAGGAGCTGGGCGTGCCGGTCGCGGGCGACCGTCTGGTTGCTGACCGGGTCGACGGCGAGCCCCAGCTCCCCCGCGACGCCCTCCTCCACCTCGGGGGGCACGTGCGCGTAGGTGCCCACGGAACCGGAGATCTTCGCCACCGCCACGGCCTGGCGTGCGGCGGCGAGGCGCTCCAGGTCGCGCTCCAATGCGGCAGAGAAGTTCAGCCACTTCAAACCAAACGTCATCGGCTCGGCATGGATGCCGTGGGTGCGGCCAATGACCGGCAGGTGCTTGTACCGAACCGCGAGCTCACGGACTGCTTCCAGCAGGGCCCGGACGTCACTCTCAACGATGGTGCAGGCTTCCCTGAGCTGGAGGTTCTGCGCGGTGTCGACCACATCGGTGGAGGTGAGACCAAGGTGGATGTACTTCGCGGGCTCGCCCACCCGTTCGGTGAGGGCGCGGGTGAAGGCGACGATGTCGTGTCGCGTCTCCCGCTCGATCTGTGCGACCCTGGCGACAAACTCCCCGTCGAGAGGGTGCCTGGTAAGGGCGTCCTCGATGGCCTGCGTGGTTCCGGGCGGAATCTCGCCCAACGACTCCCATGCCCGGCATGCAGCGAGCTCGACCCGCAGCAGGGCATCCAGTCTGCTCCGCTCCCCCCACAGCTCCTTCATCTCGGGCGTCGTGTAGCGGTCGATCATGAGCAGGACGGTATCACGCGCGATGTAGCGGGACGTGCCCGGGACTCAGCTCCTTGCGCTCCGCTCCTGGCGCAGTACCGAGCGGAGGGTGAGGCTGCGGGAGATCTGCACGACGCCGAACAGCACCGCATAGATGGCCAGCATCCACAGCAGGGCCAGCACCCCGGACTGCGGGAAGAGGAAGTAGGCGACGGCGAGCGCTACCGACAGGAGCCCGGCGGTGATGAGCGGCCAGGTGCGCACCAGCCTCGTCCGGCCCCGGATGGCCACCACCACGTCGATGAGGCCGCGTGCGAGCGCCCAGACGGCCACCAGCCAGACCGCGGCGATGGAGGTGATGCCGGGCCACAGCAGTGCGATTAGTCCGGCGGCAACGCTGACGGCTACGTGGGCGTACTGCGCCCAGCGAGGCTCCTGACTCCCGCCCGTGAGGGCCCCGTAGAGGGCGACGGCCGCCTCTATCAGGGCGAACACTGCGAACGCGACGGTGAACACACGCAGCGTCACTTCGGGCCACACCATCGTCGCCAGGCCAATGGCGACGGCGATGACGCCCCTCACCATCGGAAGAATCCAGTTGCGGTCGCGTTTCTCCTGCACCTTGGTTCGTCTGCTGCGCATATGACACAAGGGTATAGGGTTGCGGCGGGCAGTTTGTCGAGGGTTGACCATAGGCACCTGCCGAATTTTCGGTTACTGCGTCCAGGACGCTGTCCGTTCGCTCATAACCGTTTGCGGCCAGGGGCCCGGTAGTGATAAAATTGTCTGTTGCTATCGGCGGGAGCATCTTCAGACAGGGCTCTGTTTATCGCGCCTGGATGAAGTCCCGCCCCGTTTGCGGCCACATGTGGGCCACCACCTAGGAGGAGCAGTTTTGAACGAGGGTCAGGTAGTCCCGGTTCAGATAACGGACGAGATCAAGACGAGCTTCATCAACTATGCGATGTCGGTGATCGTCGACCGGGCACTTCCCGATGTACGCGACGGCCTGAAGCCGGTGCAGCGCAGGATCCTCTACGCGATGCACCAGGAGGGCCTGGCGTCCAACAGGAAGCACTCGAAGAGCGCAGGGGTCGTTGGCGAGGTCATCAAGAAGTACCACCCGCACGGGGACTCTGCGATCTACGACGCCATGGTGCGCATGGCGCAGAACTGGAACTTCCGGTACACGCTCGTCGATGGCCAGGGTAACTTCGGTTCGATCGACGGTGACCCGGCTGCTGCCTACCGGTACACCGAGGCCCGCATGACGAAAATGGCCGAGGCTTTGCTGGCCGACATCGACAAGGAAACCGTCGACTTCAAGGACAACTTCGACGGCAGCACTGTCGAACCGGAGATCCTCCCTGCGGCTCTGCCGAACATGCTCATCAACGGTGCCGCCGGCATCGCCGTGGGCATGGCGACCAACATGCCGCCGCACAACCTCAATGAGGTCGTCGACGGCCTGCTCGCCCTCATCGACAACCCGGACATGGATACGAGCGAGATCATGCGCTACATCAAGGGTCCGGACTTCCCCACGGGCGGCGTCATGAGCCGGGACGGGATCTACCAGGCGTACGAGACGGGCCGCGGCAGCATCCGTGTACGCGGCCGGGTCCGCATCGAGGAGCGCAACAACCGCTACTCGATCGTGGTGACCGAGATCCCCTACCAGGTCAACAAGACCTCGCTCATCCAGACCACCGCCAGCCTCGTCCGCAACAAGAAGATCGAGGACATCTCGGGCCTGCGCGACGAGTCGGACCGGCAGGGCATGCGCATCGTCTTCGAGCTGAAGCGGGGCGCAATACCCGAACTGGTCCTCAACCAGCTCTACAAGTTCACGCAGCTGCAGGCCACCTTCGCCGTCAACAACGTGGCGATCGTGGAGCGCTCACCGCGCCTGCTGAGCCTCAAGCAGACGATGCAGTACTTCCTCGACCACCGTGCCGACGTCGTCCGCAGGCGCACCGAGTTCGAGCTGCGCAAGGCGCTGGAGCGCGCCCACATCCTCGAGGGCTACCTCATCGCCCTCGACAACCTCGACGCCGTCATCGAGCTCATCCGCGCCTCGAAGGACGGCCCCGAAGCGAAGGCCGGACTCATGCGCGAGTTTGGCCTGAGCGAGGTGCAGGCCCAGGCCGTCCTCGACATGCGCCTTCAGCGCCTCACCGGCCTCGAGCGCGAGAAGCTGCAGGAGGAGTACCGCGAGCTGCAGGAGGAGATTGGCCGCCTGCGCGCCATCCTGGGTGATGAGGCCGAGC
Source organism: uncultured Trueperaceae bacterium (assembly GCA_937983275.1). GTDB lineage: Bacteria > Deinococcota > Deinococci > Deinococcales > Trueperaceae > CALKAI01. The sequence continues at coordinate 4,022 of CALKAI010000138.1, forward strand.
TCTGGAAGGTCATCAAGCAGGAGCTGCTCGACGAGAAGCGGGAGTTCGGCGACGAGCGCCGCACCTCGATCGTCGATCAGACCGACGACATCAGCAAGGAAGACCTCATAGCCGAGGAGCAGATGGTGGTCACCCTCACGCGGGGCGGCTACGTGAAGCGGACGGCGCTCTCTGCCTACCGCGCCCAGGCGAGGGGCGGCCGCGGCTCGACCGCGCAGAAGGCGAAGGATGACGACGTCAACTCCATCCTGCTGGTGGGCAACACCCACGATTACGTCCTCTTCTTCACCGACCGGGGCCGCGTTTACCGCGAGAAGATCTACGACCTGCCCGAGGCCGACAGGAACGCCCGCGGCTCCCACGTGCGCAACCTCCTGCCGCTGGAGAACGACGAGTCCGTGCAGACGGTGCTCTCCCTGCGCGACCTGAACGCCGAGGGCTACTTCGTCTTCGCGACCAGGCAGGGCCTCGTGAAGCGGACCGCGATCAGGGATTACTCGAACATCAACTCGGCCGGCCTGATTGCCATCAACCTCGTCGACGGCGACGAGCTGGTCGCAGTGCGCATCACCGGCGGCGACAGCGACATCGTGCTCGCCACCCGCAACGGCCAGTCCATCCGCTTCGAGGAGGACCAGGTGCGTGCCACCGGCCGCGCCACTCAGGGCGTCCTGGGCATTCGCCTGAAGGACGACGACGTGGTGGTGAGCCTCGCGGTGATAGCTGAGGCCGAGAAAGGCAATGCGCAACTCCTCGCCGTCTCCGAGCACGGCTTCGGCAAGCGCACCGACCTGACCGAGTACCCGGTGCAGGGGCGTGGCGGCCAGGGTGTGATCACCCTGCGCGTCACCGGCCGTACCGGCCACCTCGTTGGCCTGGGCTGCGTCCTGGGTGAAGAGGAGCTGCTCGTGCTCTCCGAGCGGGGCGTCCTCATTCGCACCACCGTGGAGAGCGTCAGCACCTACGGCCGCTCCTCGCAGGGCGTGACGATCATGCGCCTCGATGACGGCGACCAGGTCGTCTCGGCCCAGGTGATGCTCGCCGACGAGCAGCTGGAGAAGGTAGCCAAGGAGAAGGAGGCTCAGGGGTAGGCCCGGGCCGGACCATGGCGAAGAAACGCGTAATCGTAGACTGCGATCCTGGCCACGACGATGTCGTGGCCATCGCCATGACCCACCACTTCGCGGACCTGCTGGCGGTCACCACGGCCGCCGGCAACGTCCCGCTGGAGATGACGACCAGGAACGCCCTGGTGACACTGCAGATTCTGGAATCGGCCGCACCCGTCTACGCGGGGGCGGCCGGTCCACTTTCCGGGGAGGTGCGCGACGCCAGCGCCATTCACGGCAAGGGCGGCCTGGGTGGCATCGAGCCGCCGCCGCTCACGCGCAGCGCCGCCGACGGGCACGCCGTCGACTACCTGCTGCGCAGCACCCGGGAGGAGAGCGGCGACGACAAGCCGTGGATCGTGGCGATAGGCCCGCTCACCAATATCGCGCTCGCCCTGCGCCTCGACCCCTCGTTCGCGGACCGCATAGCGGGCATTTCGATAATGGGCGGGGGGCTGGACTTCGGCAACGCCACCGCTACCGCCGAGTTCAACATCTACGCCGACCCCGAAGCGGCCAAGATCGTCTTCGACGCGCCGGTCCGAAAGATCCTGGCGCCGCTAGACCTTACCCACCAGTTCCGCATCGACGACGAGCGGTTGGAGCGTATAGCGAGCGTGGGCACGGAGACCGCCAGCTTCATCGCCCAGCTGCTGGGCCGCTACATCGACTCGTACGAGCGCGAGTGGGGCTTCCGCGCCGGCGCACTGCACGACCCCTGCGCCCTCCTGGCCATAACCCACCCGGAGCTGTTCGACGTCGAGCCACTCCACGTCGATATCGAGCTGACCGGCACCCTTACCCGTGGCATGACGGTTGCCGACCGGCGCCTCGCCGGGAGCTCCCCCAACAACTGCGAAGTGCTGACGAAGATCGATGCACCGGGTGCCTTCGATGCCCTTCTGGAGGCCTGCGCGGCCGCCCGCTAGTAATCTCGCACACTTTAAGTCGGGAGGCCCACAGTACCGTTTTGGTAACTCCGCTACCTTTCACAGGTAAGGACAAGGCGCGTACGACCCGGGTGCACCTGGCCCGTTCATGGCCCCCGCGGGACGATCAGGCTAGCCGTCGGCGTCGCGCAAGCTTCAGGCCGTCCGGACCACCTGGACGGTAGTGAGCGAGGGGGGTAATGAGACCAGGACGCCGCAATCTGAAGTCCCGGACAGGCGGACAAACGCTGCCGATCATCATCGCCGCAGGAGTGATCCTCGTCTTGGTGATCCTGTTCTTCGCCTTCCGGGCAAATGAACCGCAAACGACGGACCCGGGTGAGACTCCGGCCCAGGTCACCGAAGCCGAACCGGAGGCCGGAGCCCCGGAAGCTGAAGGCCCGGAGGCGGCAGCTCCAGAGACCGACGAGCCTGAAGGTGAGGCTCCTGCCGCCGGAGAGATGGAGGGAGTCGATCCCGTCCCCGGTGTTGACGAACCCGGCGCCCCGCTTCAGGAGGATAGCGCCGGGGCCGCAGCAGACGATGTCGAAGCGAGTGGTCAGCCCGGGGAGGGCGCGGAGCCGCCAGCAGCGGACGAGACCGATGGGGATGCAGCACCCGACGAGGCCGTCCTGCCGGAAAGTGTGGCACCGGACGGCGAGGACGATGCGGAGCAGCAGGCCGATAGCGAAGGCGCTGACCTCCGTGAAGAGGTCGATCCCGAAGCCGGGGCCGAGGGCGAAGGCCAGGCCGGTGACGCGGAACAGGCCCAGGAGGACGCCCTTGCAAACGGCGACGCAGAGGAGGACCCGGCAGCCGACGGTCCCGCTCAGGAGGCCGCAGCCCAGGAGAGCGAGCCGGAGCCAACTGATGACGCAGCGGGCGGTCTCACTGCGCCCGGCCAGGAGGCCAGCCTGCGCCTGCAGGTGCTTCACGCCCAGGCCTTGGCAGGCGTGGATAGCGCCAACATCGCCTCGGGCCTGGAAGACCTCCAGGCACAGCTTGAGCAGGGCGACCTGTTGCTTCCGGGTGGAGAGGACATCAGCGAGCAGCTGACCCAACTCGCCCAGCAGGCACGTGAAGGCGAAATGGACAATGTCGAGCTCGCACAGGAGCTGGACAGTCTGATCGACGAGCTGGAGTCCCGCTAGCGGGCCCGGCTGTA
>CALKAI010000139.1 GCA_937983275.1 uncultured Trueperaceae bacterium
CGCGGCCACCGAGAGGAAGTACGACGAGTGCTGCTGAAACTCCTGCGACGTTATGCTCTGCCCTATAGAAGAACCATTGCCCTGATCATCGTCCTGCAGCTGGTGGGCGCGATCGGTGCCCTGCTGCTGCCGCGGCTCAATGCCGACCTCATCAACAACGGCGTCGTGGTTGGAGACACCGGTTACATCCTCGAGCGGGGCGGCGTCATGCTGCTCGTTTCGCTCATGCAGGTAGTCGCGACGATCGCGGCGGTTTTCTTCGGCTCGCGCACCGCGATGGCTTTTGGCAGAGACGTGCGCTCTGGCGTGTTTTTCCGGGTGAGTGAGTTCTCGGCCCGGGAGGTCGCGCACTTCGGCGCGCCGTCGCTCATTACCCGCAACACGAACGACGTGCAGCAGGTCCAGATGCTCGTCATGGTCGCCTTCAACCTGCTGTTCACCGCCCCGATCATGATGGTGGGCGGGATCATCATGGCCGTCCGAGAGGATGTCGGGCTCTCCTGGCTGGTCGTCGTTGCGGTGCCGCTATTAGGCGCCTCCGTCGGGTTCGTCGCAACGCGCATGGTGCCCGGCTTTCGCCTCATGCAGGAGCGCATCGACCGCGTCAACGAGGTGATGCGCGAGCAGATCACGGGCATCCGGGTGGTGCGCGCGTTCGTGCGCGAGCGGGTCGAGGAGGAGCGGTTCGCCCGCGCCAACCACGACCTCACCGATGTGGCGCTGTTCGTGGGCCGCTGGATGGCCAGCCTCTTCCCGATCGTCATGCTCATCATGAACGCCTCGACCGTTGCGGTCATCTGGTTCGGTGGGTTGCGGGTCGACTCGGGGGCGATGGAGATCGGGTCGCTGACGGCCTACCTCAGCTACCTGCTGCAGATCCTCATGTCCGTGATGATGGCGACGATGCTGTTCATGATGCTGCCGCGCGCGACGGTCTCGGCGAACCGCATCGGGGAGGTGTTGGAGACCGAGCCGACGGTGAAGCCGCCGGAGAATCCCGTCAAAAGCCCAGAACCAGTCGGCAGAGGACAAAATGCCGAGCGGGGCCTGCGCTTCGAGCGGGTAGGCTTCAAGTACCCGGGCGCGCAGGAGCCCGTCCTGCACGACATCGGCTTCGAGGTGCGACCCGGGGAGACGGTCGCCGTCATAGGTTCGACCGGTTCCGGCAAGACGACGCTCGTCAACCTCGTGCCGCGCCTCATCGACGCAACCGAGGGTGCGGTGCTGATCGACGGGGTGGACGTACGTGACCTGGAGCCCGACGACCTGTGGTCGAAGATTGGCCTCGTGCCCCAGAAGGCCTACCTCTTCTCCGGTACCGTCGCCGACAACCTGAGATACGGCAAGGTCGACGCAACGGAGGAGGAGATCTGGGAAGCGCTGGAGATCGCACAAGCTAAAGAGTTCGTCTCGCAAATGCCAGAGGGCCTTGATGCGCCCATCGCCCAAGGTGGCACGAACGTTTCCGGCGGCCAGAGGCAACGCCTCGCCATCGCCCGGGCGCTCATCAAGAAGCCGGACATCTACGTGTTCGACGACTCCTTCAGTGCGCTGGACGTAAGCACCGACGCGCGCCTGCGCAAGGCGCTCGAGCCGGAGACCCGCAACGCGGCGGTGCTGATAGTCGCGCAACGGGTCGCCACGATCATGAACGCCGACCGGATCATCGTGCTCGAGGACGGACGCATCGTCGGGATGGGCAGTCACGAGGAATTGCTCGACACATCGGACGTCTACCGGGAGATCGTGCAGTCGCAGCAGCAGGTGGCGGCATGAGCCGGCCCGGGAACGGCTCGAGCGGGAACGGTTCGACCGGCAACGGCAAGGCCGTCAGGGAGATGAAGGCCACCGAGCGGCCCAAGGCCGTAGGCATGGGCCCGGGCGCGGTGATCGCGCAGAAGCCGATGAACTTCGGTGCCTCGGCCAGGCGGCTCTTCGGGCTGCTGCGCGCCCAGCTCGGCAAGGTCATCCTTGTCGTCACCATGGGCGTGCTCGCCGTGGCCCTCGCCGCCGTGGGTCCGCGCGTACTGGGCCGGGCTACCGACCTCATCTTCGGCGGGGTCATCGGCAAGCAGTTCCCCGAAGGACTCTCCCGCGAAGAGGCGATCGCCGGCGCCCGCGCGAGCGGCCAGGAGCAGATCGCCGACCTGCTGACCGGCGTCGAATTCCTGCCCGGAATCGGAGTCGACTTCGGCGCCGTGGGGCAGGTGCTGCTCCTGGTGCTGGGCATCTACGTGGCTTCGGCGCTCCTCCAGTTCCTGCAGGGCTACCTGCTCAACGACGTCGTGCAAGGAACGGTCTTCCGGCTGCGCTCGTCAGTTGAAGAGAAGCTCAACCGGCTCCCACTGGCCTACTTCGACCGGCAACCACGCGGCGAACTGCTGAGTCGCGTCACGAACGACATCGACAACGTTTCGCAAAGCCTGCAGCAGACGCTTAGCCAGATGCTCTCCGCGGGCCTGACGGTCATCTTCGTGTTCATCATGATGCTCTCGATCTCGCCGCTGCTCACGCTCGTCGCGATCCTGGCCATCCCGGCCACCGCACTGGTCGCCGGCCTGATCATGGCCCGCTCCGGCAAGCAGTTCATGGCGCAGTGGCGTCACACCGGCACGCTCAACTCCCGGGTCGAGGAGACGTTCACCGGACACGCGCTCGTGAAGGTCTTCGGCCGCCAGCGCGAGGTGCAGGAACAGTTTGAGGCAGAGAACCACGCCCTCTACGAAGCCAGCTTCCGCGCCCAGTTCCTCTCCGGCATGCTCATGCCCATCACGATGTTTATTGGCAACCTGAACTACGCGGCGGTCGCGGTCCTGGGCGGGCTGCGGGTTGCGAGCGGCACGATCAGCCTTGGTGAGGTGCAGGCGTTCATCCAGTACTCGCGGCAGTTCACCCAGCCTGTCACGCAAATCGCGTCGATGATCAACCTGCTGCAGTCGGGCGTGGCCTCGGCCGAACGGGTCTTCGAGCTGCTCGACGCCGACGAGCAGAGCTCCGACGCGAGCGCCATCGAAACTGCCTCGACGACTACGGGCCATGTTCGCTTTGAAGATGTCTCGTTCAGCTACGAGGACGACCAGCCGCTTATCGAGGGCCTGTCGCTGGAGGCTCTGCCCGGACAAACCGTTGCGATCGTCGGGCCCACCGGCGCCGGCAAGACGACCCTGGTCAACCTGCTCATGCGCTTCTACGAAGTTGATTCCGGCCGGATAACGCTCGACGGTGTCGACATCGCCAGGATGAGCCGCGCCGACCTGCGCTCACGCATCGGCATGGTCCTGCAGGACACCTGGCTCTTCAAGGGTTCGATACGCGAGAACATCGAGTATGGGCGTCCCGGTGCCAGCGACGAGGAGATAGTCGCGGCAGCCCAGGCAGCGTTCGTTGACCGCTTCGTGCACACCTTGCCCGACGGTTACGACACGATCATCGACGATGAGGGCGGCCTCGTGAGCGCCGGCGAGAAGCAGCTCATAACCATCGCCCGCGCCTTCCTTGCCGACCCGCCCATGCTCATCCTCGACGAGGCAACCAGCTCCGTGGACACGCGCACGGAACTTCTTGTTCAGGAGGCCATGGAAAACCTGCGGGGCAACCGCACCAGCTTCGTGATTGCCCACCGCCTGTCGACCATCCGCGACGCCGACCTGATCGTCGTCATGGAGGAGGGGCGCATCGTCGAGCAGGGCTCGCACGAGGAGTTGGTCACTGCCGGCGGAGCCTACGCCGCCCTCTATCAGGCGCAGTTCCGGGAGTTTGGCGAGGTTGCCGTCTGAGTCTCAATTGCGAGGCGACAGAGTGATCCGTAATCATGATGGGACGGAAAGGGCCAGAACTAATCGATTCGGGATGGGTGTAAGCGTTCTGGGACGAGTTGCTGCAGTGGTAGTAAATCGGTCATCCAACACATGTCGGTCGCTGGCCCGAAGGAAGCGGCAGTTGTTCGAAGAGCTGGAGGACGACGAGTTGGCGGAGATGGAGCAAGGGATTCAGCAATTGCTTGAGTGATTGGCCGGAGTGCGCGCCTGTGGCAGATCAGGTGCTGTAAAGGGGCCTCTTCGTTACCCGAACTTCTCCTCCAGGTACTGCCACGCGACCGGGTCGACAGCCGGCCCGCCCACCCACCGCTCCTCCAGGTTCTCCACTCCGAAGAGTGCTGCCAGGGCCTGTTCTGTCTCGTCGTCCCACTCGCCGGTGGGCTTGCGAACCAGATAGCCCTCTTTGGCGAGCAGGCCTTGCAGCCACTCGATATCCCAGGTGGAGAGCTGCCGCGGCTCCTCCGACGGCTTGTCCAGATACATGCGGTGCAAACCCAGCAGCCTCCGGAGCTCACCGACGGGATCCTCGTGGTCGTCCACCCGCAGGTCGATCCAGCGGTCGTTGAGCCCGCCGTAACCCTTGCCTTCGCCGACGACGAGGAGGGAGGCGGATTGGCGGCCGCGTTTGTCTCCGCCCCTTTCATCGGCTGCTGCCAGGGCCTCGAGCAGGCGCTCCGGGAAGGGGAGGTCGGTGCGCTGCACGCCGGCGACGAGGGCGTCGACGACATCCGGGCCGGTGAGGATGTTGCCCTGGGCCGCGAAGTTCTCACCCGCGATGCCGCCCGCCCACGCGTGGCACTCGCTCCCCGTGAAGGTCACGCTGGCTCCGGTCGCTGAAACTATCCCGAACTGCCGTTCCTGGAAGTTGTCGTCGCTCGCCTCGAACTCCTGCAGGCAGTCGTCGGGCGAACCCCCGCGCTCGAGGATCGCCAGGGCACGCGGACCGTAGCTCACATTCGCGTAGGACTGGGTTGCCACGGCACCGACTCCCGCCACGGCGGTGGGCACAACGGCCCCCACGGCAAGGAACTTACTGGCCACGACGACGCCCAGGTCGTTCGTCTCGGGATCACGGGCGACCAGGGAGAAGGTGGCGATGGGACGACTGGGGGAACGCTGCGGATTGGCCATGCACCATTAATGCACCGGCCGGTGCCGC
>CALKAI010000140.1 GCA_937983275.1 uncultured Trueperaceae bacterium
TGGAGTAACCCGCCAGCGCGTCAGTCGAGCTCGATCTCCAGGGTGCCACCTACGTTCCCCTGGACGATCACGTCGTTGCTGTCCAGGTAGTAGATGAGCGTCTCGCCGCGAATCTCGTCGTCACCCTCGCGGCTTACCGCCGGGGTGCCGCGCAGCAGCGCGATGCCTGCCGCCTCGTCCAGCTCCAGCTCGTGCGCCTCGCTGCGCCTGTCGCCGCTCACCACCACAACGTTGCCCGTGAGGGTAGACCGGTCGGTGGACAGGTCGTAGGTCATCTCGTCGGAGGAGGCGACGAGCTCCTCCTCGTCCTCCTGGCCGGCGGCGCGCGTGAGGTCGACGGGGCCGGAGAGGTTCGCTATGTCGGTCTCCTCGTCCAGGAAGAAGCGGGTGGCGAGGATGGTGGTTCGCCCCTGCTCCAGGCGTACCGACGGCTCGCCGGCCGGCTCGAACTCCTCGATGCAGGGTGGCCGCTGCGCGAAGGTCACGGTGCCGTCGAGCAGCTCCACCGTCTCGCGCCCCTCCTCGCCCTCGGCGGTCTCCTGCGCCTGGCGAATGATCGCCACACTCGAGCGCAGGGTCGTCTCGTCATCGATGACCATCAGAACGCCATCCCCGGGCCCGTAGAAGATGGTGGTGAGCACCCCCTCCTCACACGCCGGCAGGTTGCCGACCGTGCGGGCGCCATCCTGCGCCTGGCCCTCGTTGGTTATCACCATCGTCGAGTCCTCGCGCACTATGCGCAGCGTTGTTCCCGACTGGGCAATCGCCGGCTGCACGAGGGGCGCGATCACTCCCACCGCCACAACGACCGTTGCCACGGCGAGCGCGGCGCCAACCGCCGCGCCTGCCAGGGGAGCGAACCGGTCGCGCCTGCGCACGGCCGCCTCTAGGAGTCCTGGGCTGTCGGTTCGAAGGCCGCCGGGTCGAAGTCCGTGGCCTCAGAGGCATCGATCGCTTCGAAGAAGTCGAACTCGATGTCCTGGCGTATCCGGGCGCTTTCCAGCTCGCTGCCCGAAGCGCTGTCGACGGATCGGGCGGGAGACCCGATAATCTCTGCCAGCGACTGCTCGTCATCGAAGAACAGTTCGTCACCGGTCGAGGTGATGCTGCCATCGACGATCGTCACGTTGCCGCGGGCGTAGAGGCGGTCCTCCTCGGTCAGCACGCAGGCTTCATCGGCGGTTATGACCAGCTCATCGCCTGCCTCGTCGGTCCTGGTGACCGTGACCTGCTCGCCGTCGCCGTAAAGGCAGCCCAGGCTGCGCTCCTCCTCGAAGAGCAGCTGCGCCGAGTTCGCCGTCTGGTTGCCGCTCACGAGCTGCACGTTGCCGCGGCTAATGCTCCGGTCGGTGTCGACATCGAACTCGACCTCGTCGGCAACGATCTCCACCGGCTCCGCCTGCTCTTCCTGCGCTTCTTTGCCCTCAGCTTCGGCCGGTTCGATGCGTACTTCCACGCCGCCACGCAGGGTTCCCAGGCCGGTTGCCTCGCTGTAGTCGAGGTTGGGACCGCTGGCGTCAAGCCGCCCCCGCTCCACCCGGACGCCGCCTTCGAAGCTGGCCTCGCGGCGGCCCTGCGCCTGCGCGAGGAGGGTTTCGTCCTGCTCCTCCTCGGGAACGCGCAGAGTCGCCCGGCTGGAGAAGATCGTCAGGTTGGAGACCGTCGCGCGAATGCCTTCCGGGTCCGGATGCTCGAACACGTGCGGGCCGTAGCGCAGGTTGCCCGAGATCGACGCACCTTCGCTCTCGATGCGGATGATGCGTTCGGTGCCGGTTTCCTGCGCGATGGCAAGCGCCAGCAGCAGGGCACAGAGGATGATCACGACGTTTCGCACACGGTTCTCCTTAACTCGTCCTGGGCCTCACCGACCCGGAAGACTGCTGTTGTGGTGGTACCCGCGCCGCCGCCTTCGGCATCCTCGAGGTCGAAGGAGACGCGCATTTGCTCCAGGCGGGTGCCCTCGCCCCAGGATGGCCCGCTGATCTCGAGCACGGGCACGTCGAACTGCGCCCGCTCCTGGTTGATGATTACCGGGTTCGCCTGGCTGCCATGCATGCTGAGGCATTCGCCCGTCTCGACGAGGTAGGCGAAGATTTGCTCCCCCACCAGGTTGTCCTGGCGGTCGATGAGTAGCTCCTGGGAGGCGACGGTGAAGTCGAGCTCACCGCCTACTTCGCGGCGGCCATCCTCTATCTCCCGCAGTACGGCGGTGCCGTCGTCGGCGTCGTAACTCGCGGCCGGGGCCGAGAAGCTCCACACCGCCTCCCTGTCGGCCCTCGGGTAGAGGCGCACGCTGGCGTCCCGCAGCTGTATCTCCTGGTCGGGCAGCTCCAGCTCACGCTCCGGCAGTATCGCGACTACCACGAGCGCCGCGACCGCCACCACGAATAGGAGCAAGGCTGTCCTGAGCACGACCTAATCTATCAACGACGCGCCCTTAGAAGCGTGACGGTGTGCTGAACGTTTCTTCAGGAACGGCTAGCGGTAGCTGACGTTCTTGACGCGGTACTCCCGCCCGTTCCACTCGACGGTGTCGCCGGCGCGCGTTCCGACGAGGATCTGGCCCAGGGGGGACTCGTCGGAGATGCGGTTCTCGAGGATATCGGCCTCGTGGGTACCCACCAGGTAGAAGGTGACCTCCTCGCCGTCCGGCTGCTCCAGCTCGAGGGTGGCGCCCAGCGCCGCCGGGGCGTTCTCGCCCTCCTCGTACTCGACGGTCTGCGCGCGATGGATGATCTCCTCGAGGTCGGCAATGCGGGCTTCGTTCTCGCTTTGCAGCAGCCGCGCCTCGTCGTAGGCGGCGCTCTCCCTCAGGTCACCGTCGGCAATTGCCGAGCCCATGTAGTCGGCCAACTCCTGCCGGCGCTCCTCTTTCAGGTAGCGCAGCTCCTCCTTGAGCCGCTCCAATCCGCTTCGCGTCAGATAAATGGGTTCCTTTGCCACACTTCACCTCGGTCTTCCCGGGGAGCCTTCTCCTTCAGGTTCAGGCAGAGAAAACTCCCGGTTGCGAATTATACGCACCGACAGCCTACAGACTGTCAGTTGAGAGCGTGTTCTCAGCAACACCCGAAGGCATCGGTGCCGGGTGCTAGGTTGGCCTTGGTAAGCGACTCACTTTTCATGGTCATGTCGATGGAGGAACCGATGAAAGTCGAAATCTGGTCCGATGTGGTGTGCCCCTGGTGCTACATCGGCAAACGCCGCTTTGAGAAGGCGCTCGAAGAGTTCGAGCACAAGGAGGAGGTAGAGATCATCTACCGCAGCTTCGAGCTCGACCCGAACGCCCCGGCGAAGATCGAAGGTTCGCTGGACGAGATGCTGGCCAGCAAGTATGGCCGCAGCCTCGAGGAAGCAAGGCAAATGAACGCCCAGGTGACGGAGGCTGCCGCCGGCGAGGGCCTCGAGTACCGACTCGACCAGGCGCAGCACGGCAACACCTTCAACGCCCACCGGCTCCTGCAGTTCGCCAAGAGCCAGGGCCGGCAGCCCGAACTGAAGGAGAGCCTCATGCGCGGCTACTTCACCGAGGGCATGCCGCTCCACGACGTGGACGTGCTCGTGGAGAAGGCCGTCCAGGCCGGTCTCGACGAGGCCCGCTCCCGGAGCGTCCTGGAGGGTGACGAGTTCACCAGCGAGGTGCAGACCGATCAGCAGACCGCCCGCGAGATAGGCGCCAGCGGCGTGCCCTTCTTCGTGTTTGGCCAGAAATACGCGGTTTCGGGCGCCCAGCCGCAGGAGCTCTTCCTCGAGGTGCTGGAGAAGACCTGGGAAGAGACGCAGCCGGTTGCCGCGGCGGGTGCCGCTGGCGGCTCCGCCGGAACGGACTGATAGCGCGGCCGCCCTCGCTGCCGGGGGCCGCCGTAATTGCGTAACCACCCATGGGGTGGCTGCCTTTGCTAGAATTGCGTCCGTGGGCCAAAGTGGCTCACGGACGTTGCGCTTTTTTCAGGGCCCTTAGCTCAGTTGGTTAGAGCAGTCGACTCATAATCGATTGGTCGCTGGTTCAAGTCCAGCAGGGCCCACCA
>CALKAI010000141.1 GCA_937983275.1 uncultured Trueperaceae bacterium
GGGGTGCGGCCACCCGGGTGGTCAGGGAACGGGCTGCCGACCCGGCTGCCCGCGCGGGTGAGCTGCGCGGCCGGCCGGACGTGGAGTTTGCGCATCCGGATTACTACCTGTACCCGCTGGGCTCTGCCGCAACCGGATACGGGACCGATCCCTGCCTTCGCGAGCAGTGGGCGGCCGCTGCGTTCGGGGTACCGGACGCCTGGGAGCTGGCAGGCGAACACGAGGTCGTGGTCGCGGTCATCGACAGCGGCATCGACGTGAACCATGAGGACCTTCGCGACAAGGTCCTGCCGGGCTACGACTTTGTCGACAACGACCGCGACCCGCGCCCCAACACGGTAACCGGCGGCAACCACGGCACCCACGTCGCCGGCATCGCCCTGGCCAGCAAGGGCAACGGCCTGGGTATAGGCGGCGTGGCGGGCGTCGGGAACGTCAAGCTACTGCCCATCCGCGTGATCGACGAGTCGGGCAGGGCGACCATCGGCACCGTTGCGCGGGCCGTCCGCTGGGCGGCCGGCCTGGAGGTCGAGGGGGCGCCGCGCAACGAAAATCCGGCACACATCATCAACCTGAGCCTGGGGATGCCCGTCACTGCGGGCCTGGACCCGGAGGCGAACGAGCTGGAGGACGCCCTGAAGGAGGCCAGCGCTGCCAACGTCCTGGTGGTCGCCGCGGCCGGCAACGTCGGCGGGGACTGGGCGACCAGCGGGCACGGCCTCTACTACCCGGCCGCCTCCAGCCACGTGCTGTCGGTGGGGTCGGTGGGGCCCAGGTACGAGCGGTCGCACTTCTCGGCCTGGAGTTCCGACCCGCAAGGGCGCACCGTCGACGTCATGGGACCGGGCCAGGGGATACTGAGTACGATCCCGTGGAGCCGCTACGGCTACGACTCCGGCACGAGCATGGCGGCACCCTACGTCTCCGGTGTCGCCGCCCTGGTCCTCACCCGGCTTCCCGAGCGGCTTCGCTCCAGCGAGTTCCTGCACACCTACCTCAAGGCGAACGCTTACGCGCAGGCCGCGAAGCGCAACTTCGAGTACGGCAGCGGCATCCTGTGCGCCGACAGCGCCATGCAGCCGTTCCGGACGGTACTCGATCTCGCCGACTGGTGGCTCACCGGACGGTGGGCAGCTGCCGCCGACACGAACCAGCCTCTCACCTGCAACTGACCCGCGCCGACGAAAGTAACCGCCATCATTAAGGCGGAATCAAGACGCCACTATTTTTCGCCTCACCGCGCAGGGATACGGTCGGGGCATGAGACGTTACCTATTCGTGCTGGCTCCCCTGCTCCTGACCCTGCTGCTCGCAGCGTGCAGCTCCGGGCCGGGCGGTCAGAGCGCACCGCCCCTGGGTGGCGGCAGCATCGACCTGCAACTGAGCAGCACCGACTCGACAGCCCACTTCGAACTCGAGAACCAGGGCGAACGCACCCTGGACTGGGTGATCACGCTCTCGCACAGCCGGGACAACCCGCAGGGCGGCGACTGGTTCGACCTGGCGCCGGACCGGGGCACCCTCGACCCGGGCCAGCGCCAGCTGGTCACGCTCACCCAGCACCGGGGCCTGGCGCCCGGGCAGTATCACACCTATCTGACAGTCGAATATCCAGGCGGAGAAACCCCCTTCGAAGTCCTTGGCCACATCGCCGGCCCCGGTGATCTGGACGAGGGGGACGGCATCATCATTGGCCGGGTTGAGACAGCCAACGCCCTCATCAGCACCCGGCCGTCGAGCGTTTCGGCGCTGCAGGCCCTGGCACTCCCTGAAGAAAGCGAACCGGCGGACAGCGAAGAACTGCTCCCCTACGTCCCCGGTGAGGTCATCGTGGGCCTGAAGCCAAGCTTCGAGGCGCTGAGCCTCCAGGATGAGTTCCGTACCCTGGAGCTCGCGGGAATCGAGGTCCACTCCAGCGAGGCACTCGCCGGCGACACGCTGCTGATAGAGATCGACCCCTCTGCCGACCCTGCCGAGTTCGCGCGGCAGCTGGAGGCCGACCCGCGGGTCGAGTATGCCGAACCCAACATCATCTTTCGCCCCCACCACCTGGGGGTCGCGGGCGGGCAGGAGTTCGGGACCCTGGCGCTGCCCAACGATCCCCTGCTGAGCGAGTCGTGGCACCTGCCGCTCATAGGCGCGCCCCTCGCCTGGACGGAGGCCGGCAGCCGCAGTGATCAGGTAGTGGTCGCCGTGCTGGACACCGGCATCGACACCAGGCATGAGGACCTGCGCAATGTGGCGCTGCCGGGTTACGACTTCTGCGCGACGAGCCGCTGCTCGAGCCGTGATTCCGACCCCACCCCCGCTTCCGGCGACTGGCACGGTACGCATGTCGCCGGACTGGTGGCCGCCCAGGCGAACAACGGCCGCGGCAGTGCGGGTGCTGCAGGTGGCGCGGCCCGGATAGTGCCGGTGAAGGTCTTCAGCAACGGAGCCTCGACCGGCAGCGCCCTTGCCCAGGCGATCCGCTGGGCGGCGGGCGAACAGATCCGCGACGTGCCCCGGAATCAGCACCCGGCCCAGGTGATCAACCTGAGCCTTGGCGCTCCCTCCGTAAGTGACGCGGTCCAGCTGGCTATCGAAGATGCGCGGGACAGGGGGGTCCTGGTGATCGCCTCGGCCGGTAACGACGGTGAGTCGCAGGTCGACTTCCCTGCCAACCTGAGTGACGTCATCGGCGTCGGCTCGGTAACCAGTGAACTGCGTCGCTCCTGCTTCTCCGATTACGGCACGGGGCTGGACATCGTGGCACCCGGCGGCCAGGGAAGCCCCAGCTCGACCCTGTCGACGGGAGGGGCCTGCGACTTCGACCGGAACGAGGCTCTACTCTCGACCGTGCCCGGCAATTACGGGGAGGCGGCCGGCACCTCCATGGCGGCGCCCCTCGTCTCGGGAGCGGCGGCGCTGCTGTGGGCGAACAACCCGGGAGCCAGCGCAGAGAAGATCCGCGACCTCCTCCTGGACAGCGCCTACTTCGACAGCAGCTACATGAACCGGCAGGAGTACGGCCAGGGGGTCCTGCGCCTCGACCGCGCGCTGGGCCTGCCCGGGCCGGGCGACACCGTCCGCGTGCAGGCGGCCGGTCCCAGCACGGACATCGACGAGGTCACCCTCGACCCGTACGACAGCTCCGGGCAGTTCAGGCTGGAAGGCCTGGCGCCGGGCAGCTACGAGGTAACCGCAACCGCGCTGGGCCGGGCGAGCGCACTGGAGGGCAGCGCCACCACGACGCTCCGGGAAGGGCGCAGCGAGAACCTGGTGATCCGCGTCGGTGAGTGAGCGGGCAGCCGGCTAGATGAGCGCAAGCCGGTAAGCGACCATGACCGCCCTGGCCAGGGCCACCACGAGCAGGGCCAGGGCGGCCGCGCCCGCGAAAGCATCCACGCCCCGGGAGGACGGCAATCCCTGGCGCATGAAACCCCACAGGAGGCCACCCACCACACCCCCGACGTGGCCCCACAGGGAGACGTTGGGGATGGCCACCGAGATCAGCGCGATGAGCGCCATCCAGCGGAGCAGGCTTCCGCGCAGCGCCCGGTCTGATCTCGTCTTCGAGGTCATCGAGTCGGCAAGGAGGGCGCCGGCGACGCCGAGGACTCCGCCGGATGCGCCCACGAGGGCAAGCGGACCGCCGGGGTGAGCGATGACCGTGATGACCGCGCCCATGACCGTGCCCAGCACGAACGCAGCCAGCAGGTTCTCCACGCGCCGGCGGCCCTCGTAGACCCGGCCAATGTCGAAGAGCACCCAGGCGTTGAAGCCGATGTGCAGGAGGTTCCCGTGCACCAGCGAATACGAGATGTAACGCCACCACGCTTCCGCCTCGGGCAGGGCGGGCGGCATGTCGAGGAGGAAGGCCGCGCTGATGGTCGCCGAGTCGAACCGCACACCGGAAACGACAAACGGCCCCACGTTGGCTTCCAGCCACATCTGTGCGAGGTAGAGCAGCACCAGCGCTCCGCTCAGAACGTAGGTTCCGACCGGCCTTACGCCCTGGGCCGGCGCCTCCGGCGCCTCGAAGCCCAGCTCCTGCAGCCGCTCCCCGTAGCGGGGCCGCAGCCCCGCCGGGGCTATCGAGTAGGCCTGCGCATACAGCCGCCCGGCATCCTCGTAACGCATCGACTGCACCGCCGCGCGGGCGAGCAGCTCGATAAGCCGGTGGGCGGGTACGCCCGGTATCGGCTGGCTCAGGAGGTCGCGCAACTCGGCGAACCTGCCCTGCTCGGCCGCCAGCCGCGCCTCGCTCAGGCGAATGCTGCGGTACCCCAGCGGCCCCTTTGGCCCGGCCTCCCAGCGGGAGCGCATCCGGTCGACGGCGATCGTCGCCTCCTCCAGCCGGCCCAGCCCGATGAGCGCCTCCACCCGGGCGGCCTCGCCCAGGAACGAGTTGTCACCCTCGCGCGGCAGTTCGAGATCGAGCAGCTTCTCCCACTCGCCGGTAAGGGCGTACGCCTGGGCGAGCATGAGCGGTTCACCCTGCGGAATGAACTGGACCGCCCGCTCCGCATCGCCCTTCTGCAGGGCAGCCTGGGCGATGAGCCGGCGCAGCGCCGATCGCCCCTCGCTGGTCCAGTAGAGGATGTTGACGACGCCCGCCGCCCACGAGTAGCGGCCCGCCCGCGCGAGACCAACGACCGCCATGGGTGCGAACACGTAGACCGGACCGACGATCAGCGCGAAAATGCGCAGGGCCTCCCCCACCTGGTAATCGAAGAACTGGGAACCGGCAACCACCGCGCTTACCGCCGCGGCCACGAAGGTCTTGACCGGGAACTCGGTTGCGAACGGGGCCAGCCGCGTGGCGAGCCGGAGCGTAAAGACGCCCAGTACCGCGATGGCGAGGAGGAAGGCGAAATCCTGAGTCATGCGCACCCAGCGTAACGCAGCGGTCTACCGGGGATATCCCGCCACGGTCATCCACCGTACGGCCGCATATGCAATCATGTTGGCCGTAGGCCGGATCCGAGCGGCCAGTTGCCACTCGAGGAGATTCACTTGTTGGAAGTAATAACTGCTGCCGTCTTCATAATCATCGGTTATCTGGTTGGCAGCATCCCGAGTGGCTTCCTCGTCGCCCGGCTCTACGGGGTGGATATCCAGAAGACCGGCTCGGGCAACATCGGCGCGACCAACGTGCTCCGCTCGGTGGGCGTCTTCCCGGCGGTAGTCGTAGCGCTGCTCGACCCCCTGAAAGGCTACCTGGCCACCCTCTTCCCGGTCCTGCTGGGCGCCGATCACTGGGTGGTGGCTCTGACGGCACTGGCCACCGTCCTGGGCAACAACTTCAACGTCTTCCTGAAGCTGCGGGGCGGCAAGGGCGTCGCGACCTCGCTGGGCGCATTCCTGGCGGTCGACCCGCTGGTGACGGTGCTGGCGATGGCCGTGGGCCTGGTGACGATCGTGCTGGGCCGCTTCGTGTCGCTGGGTTCGCTGGTGGGCATGGCCAGCGCCCCGCTGTTCGTGCTCGCCTCCGGGAGCTACCCGGTTTCCGAGCTGCTGCTGGCGGTGGCCCTCATGCTGCTCGCCTACTACCGCCACTGGACGAACATCCAGCGGCTGGCCCGCGGCAACGAGCGCCGGCTGGGTGAGAAGGAACCGCGGGCCTGAAGCCTGGCGGGGCGGGGTGGGCGTGAGGTGATGAATGGTTTCTCTGCCTGATTTCTCCCTGCAGCAGGTGCTCCTGCGCATTGTCGCCATCCTCGTGATCACGGCCGTGCACGGCCTGGCGCTTACGCTCGCGGCGCGCCTCCTGGGCGACCGCGGCCCTGAGTATGACGGGCGCCTCACCCTCAATCCCTTTCAGCACCTGGACCTCATCGGGGCAGTGGTAATGTTCCTGTTCTCCTTCGGCTGGATCAACCCCATAAAGGTGGACGCCCGCCAGTTCCGCACCGGGCGCCTGGGCGCGCTGCTGCTGCCGCTCGCCGGCCTGCTCGCCGTTCTCGCCGTCGCCCTGCTGCTCCTGGCGCTGCGCCCCCTGGTGGTCACCACCCTGCCGGACAGCGTCGCCTTCACGACCCTCGCCGTGTTCAACACGATCGCCCGGATGAGCGCCACCTTCATTGCCATCAACCTCATTCCGCTGCCGCCACTTACGGCTGGTTACGCGCTGGCCGCAATCCGACCCGGGCTGCCGGAGCGGATCCTGCGGCAGGGCCTGCTGGTCAGGCTGGCCCTGGCGGCACTCATCGCCCTCGATCCGGTCCGTGCACTGCTCCTGCCACTGCGGGAGCTGCTGAGCTGGGTGGGGCTCTGACCGGCCGCGCCCAGACTTTCGTTTTCCCAGTCGGCAGACACTCTCGGGTATGGTTAAGCTGTACAAAGAGGCCAACCTAGCGATATGACCCGTCACGCGCGCCAGCGCGTGGCTTCCGAAACGACAATACCGAAGGTGGTTACGAGAGTGAGTGCCAGCCCGGATCTGAGCATAGAGGTAGAAGATGTCCGCAAGCGCTACGGACGCACCGAAGCGCTCAAGGGCGTAAGCCTGGAGGTAAGGACGGGCGAACTGTTTGCCCTCCTGGGGCCCAACGGCGCCGGCAAGACCACGCTGGTGCACATCCTGTGCACCATCCACCGGCCCGATTCGGGAGTGGCGCGGGTAGCGGGAATCGATGTCGCGAGGAACCCGGTGGCTGCCCGCCAGAACATCGGCGTCGTCTTCCAGGAGTCAACCCTCGACGAGCGCCTGACCGTCGAGGAGAACCTGGAGTTCCACGGCCTCATCTACGGCGTGCCCACGAGGCTCAGAAAGCAGAGGATCCGCGACCTCCTCGAAATCGTCGAGCTGAGCGAGTGGAAGGGACATGTCGTGCGCGCCCTCTCCTCGGGGATGAAGCGGCGCCTGGAGATTGCCCGCGCCCTCGTGCACGACTCGCAAATCCTGTTCCTGGACGAACCGACGGTGGGACTGGACGCGCAATCGCGCGAGCGCATCTGGGAGCACATAGCCACGCTCCAGAAGGAGCGCAACCTCACCATCCTGGTGACGACCCACTACCTGGCCGAGGTCGAGGAGTGCGACCGCATCTGCATCGTCGACCACGGCGAGATCCTGGCCCAGGGAACACCGGAGCGCCTCAAGACGCAGCACGGCTACGAGCTACTGCGGGTGGTGCCCCGCACCGACGGTGACCGTGAAGCCATCCTGGAGAAGTACGCCGGGCGAATGGTGAGCGAGAACGACGAGCTCGTCATGAAGAGCGACGGCGAGGTCTTCGTCGAGCAGTTCCTGGGCAGCTTCGGCGGCCGCATTAGCGCGATGAACCTCGAGAAACCCAGCCTGGAGAGCGTGTTCCTCAACCTCACCGGCCGGGAGCTGCGGGACCAGACGGCGAACGCCCGCGAGCGCACCCTCGCGTTCGGCAAACGGGGCGGAGAACACACGCGATGAGCCGCAGCGCCGCCCACCTGGTGCGATTTATGAGGGCACGGAAGGGAACGTTCAATGGATACGGCAAGGACTGAAGCGGCGCCCGCCGTCCCCGTCCAGCGCAGGAGGGGGATCCTCCAGGAGGCGACGGCGGTCTACGCGATCTGGCTGCGCGAGATCAAGCGGGCGATCCGCGACAAGGGCCAGCTTATCGGCGGCGTCAGCCGGCCCCTGCTCTGGGTGATCATCCTGGGCATAGGCCTCAACCCCTACTTCCGGGGTGAGGTCTACGGCGAGGTGCGCTTCGTCGTCCCCTACACCTACCTGCAGTTCATCTTCCCGGCCGTGATCGTCCTGAACATGATGTACACGGCAGTCCAATCGGCCATCTCGGTGATCTGGGACCGGGAGTTCGGCTTCCTGCGCGAGGTCCTCGTCTCCCCCATGTCACGTGGCGCCGTGCTCCTGGGCAAGGTCCTGGGCGGCACCACGGTCGCGCTCTTCCACGGCCTGATCGTCCTCCTGCTGGCGCGCTTCGCCGACGTCTCCCTCACCCTGCCGCGTATCCTTTCGGGACTGGGAATGATGTTCCTCGTGGCCTTTGCGCTCACCTCACTGGGCGTGGTTATCGCCGGCCGGATGCGGACCTTCGAGGGGTTCGGGGTGTTCTCGAACCTGATCATCCTCCCCCTCTACTTCCTCTCGTCCTCGATCTTCCCGCTCGACCCGGCCCTCACCCGCGCACAGACGGTCGTGGTCTACCCCGAGTGGCTGGTGCTGCTCGTCGAGTGGAACCCCATCACCTACGCGGTGGATGCGCTGCGCGGCACCTTCATAGGCTTCAACCAGTTCGATCCCCGCCTGGGCCCGATAATCCTCTCGGTGATGGCGGTCATCTTCTTCCTGGTCGCCTGGCGGGACTTCCGCAGGGCCTGAGGACGGACACGTGCCGACGCCTGCCTGGAAGAACCTGCTGACGCTCGCGGCCGTCCTGGGCCTGCTCGTGGCCGTCAACTTCCTGCCGCCCGACACCTCCTTCCGGCAGGTGCGCGAGGCGGGGGTGTTGCGGGTGTGCGTACCGACCGAGTTCCCGCCGCTTGTCATGCGCGGCGGCGAACAGGAGGGAATCGACGTCGAGATCGTGCAGGCTGTCGCACAGGACCTGGACCTGCGCCTGTCGCTCAATACGAACTCGGCCATGGGCCGCGACTTCAATCCGCGGAACTGGCGGGTGACCCGGGCCCAGTGCCAGCTTCTGGCGGGCGGTGTCGTGGCCTCGCCCACCACCCGTTCATTCCTCGAAACCACCAGTCCACACATGGAGACCGGCTGGGCACTGGTCGCCCCTTCGGACCTGCAGTCTCTGGATGGCAAGCAGGTCGGCTTCTTCAGCGGCATCTCGGGACTCGACCGGATTTCTCTGAGCCGATACCTGCGCGAGCAGGGCGCGCGTGCGTCTGTCGTCAACAGCCGCGCCGACCTCGCAGAAGGGATCCTGGATGGCACGTTCGACGCGGGCGTCACCGAGGCTTTGACCGCCCGTCAGATCGCCGGCGAGCACGGGCTGCAGGCAGCGTGGCTGCCGGGCGAACGCTACCCGCTGGTCCTCGGGCTCTGGAAGGGCGACCTTACCCTCAAGCGCGAAGTGGAAGCAGCGCTGCGTGACCTGGAGCGTTCGGGAGGGCTGCAGGCGATTCTGGATCGCTACGAACTCGCACCCATCGAGGAAGAGTGCGGCGACGTCTGCGTCTGAGCCTGCTGTCGGCAGGACGCGCCGGGAGACGCCAAGCGAAGGTATTTCGCGCAAAGGTTGCTCTCCAGCTGAGCTTAGCCTGCTCCTCGCTGCGCGGGCCGAAAGCCTGACCGACCAATGATTGCCACTTCCGGCAGGGCATGGTAACTTTCTCTTGGACGGAACGGGACATATGTCCCCAACGAGAGGCAATCTGCTCCTCAGCTACCGGGCCTGCAAAGCCCAACAAACGAAACCTAGCTTTAAGGAGCATTGGACTTGGGAGCCACGCCCCCACACCGGGGGTGACGGTCGTCCTATGCCCTGCCTGCCCTCGCTGTGGACATCTGCACCGCACAGTTCCAAAACCAAACCGTTTGGTTTATGGAGGAGTCAAGGATGAAAACGGGATTGTCAAAGCTCCTGGTGCTGCCGCTGGCCCTGCTTGCAGTCGCCGCGCTGGCCCAGCCGGGCGTTGACGTACGCAGCAGTGTCGCGTTCGACGTGGCCCAGCTTGAGGACGGCAGCCAGTACGTGGTGGACGAAAACGGCAACGCGCTCTACGCCTACGTCCGTGACGAGCAGGGTATAAGCCGCTGCTACGACGACTGTGCCGCCGAGTGGGTGCCGGTCAGGGTGTCCTCCACCTCTGAGCTGTCCGCGTCGGAAGAGCTCTCCGAGGCCCGCCTTGGGCGCACCTCCAGGCGCGACGGCAGCATGCAGGCCACCTTCCAGTGGTGGCCGGTCTATGTCAGCGCGAACGCCGAGCCGGGAGCTGCAGTCAGCGACGAGTCCGGCGAGTGGCTCCTGATCACCCCTGAGGGTGAACTGCTTCAGGATGCCCTGGCCCAGGCAGCGGACGCTGACGCAGGGTCGGACGATGAAGTTGCCGCTGTCGGCAGCCTCTCCTCCGGTGTCTTCACGGAAGCCCAGGCACAGAGGGGCGCCGATGTCTACCAGCAGCAGTGCGCGATGTGCCACGGCGCAAACCTGCGCGGCACTCCGGGTGGCCCCGCGATCGCGGGCGGCCTGTTTGATCTCACCTGGGGCGACCAGACCGTAGGCGACCTGTACACCTACGTGCACGGCAACATGCCGCCTGGACGCGCGGGCAGCCTGGGCAACCAGACCTACGTCGACGTTGTCACCCACATTCTCTCCGTCAACGGCTACCCGGCAGGAGATGCCGAGCTTACCGTTGACCACGATCTGGACAGCATCGTCATCACCGATTAGAGCGGAGGTTTCCCTGGAAGCATACTCACGTGTCTTTGCACTACCGCAGGCCCCTGACCCAAGCCACTTCCTGATTTCAGACTACGAGGAGAACAGATGAAGATTTCGAAGACCTTGCGCTCCCTCGCGCTCGCCCTGCTCGCAGGTGTGATCGCCCTGACCGGCAGCGCTTTCGCACAGTCGTCGGTGGAGGATTTCACCCCCATCACTGACGAATACCTGGCGAACCCGAGCGACTCCGACTGGCCCATGTACCGGCGCACCTACGATCTGTGGGGTTACAGCCCTCTCGATCAGATCAACAAGGAGAACGTCGACCAGCTGCAGCTCGTGTGGGCGCGTGCCATGGAGCCTGGCTCCAACGAGGGCACTCCGCTCGTCTACAACGGCGTCATGTACATCGCGAACCCGAACGACGTGATTCAGGCGATCGACGCCGTAACCGGCGACCTGATCTGGGAGTACCGCCGTCAGCTGCCTTCCCCCGACCAGATGAACATGCTGGGCGAGCACACCCGCAGCATCGCCCTGTACGACGACAAGGTCTACCACGTCAGCTTCGACAACTACGTCATTGCCCTCGATGCCCGCACCGGCGCGCTCGTGTGGGAAAGCGACCGCGGTGACAACCAGTACGTCACGAACTCCACCGGCCCGATCGTTGCCGCCGGCAAGGTAATCGCAGGCAGCACCTGTCAGTTCGCTCCGTTCGGCTGCTACGTCACGGCCCACGATGCCGAGAGTGGCGAAGAGCTGTGGCGCAACTACTTCATCCCCCGCGAGGGTGAAGAGGGCGACGAGACCTGGAACGGCCTTCCCTTCGAAAGCCGCTGGATGACCGGCGCCTGGGGCAGCCTCGCCTACGACCCCGAGCTCAACATGGTCTACTACGGCTCCACCGGCGTTGGCCCGGCCTCCGAGACCGTTCGCGGCTCCGGTGACGGCAGCCTCTACGGCACCAACACCCGCTTCGGCGTGGACGTTGACACCGGCGAAATCGTCTGGCGCCACCAGGTCCACCCGCGCGACAACTGGGACCAGGAGTGCACCTTCGACATGATGCTCGTCGACACCGTGGTGAGCCCGACCGCCGACGACCTCTGGGCCGTGAACCCGAACGTCGAGCTGGGCGAAGAGCGCAAGGTCACCGTCGGCATCCCCTGCAAGACGGGCGTAACCTGGGCGTTCGACCGTGAAAACGGCGAGTTCCTCTGGGCCAAGTCGACCGTCGAGATCAACATGTACGACGACATCGATGAGACCGGAACCCCGATCATCAACGAAGACGTGATCCTGCGCGAGGTTGGCGAGTCTGTCTTCGTGTGCCCCACCTTCACCGGTGGTAAGGACTGGGCTCCCGCCGCCTACAGCCCCCTGACGAACGCCTTCTACGTGCCGCTGAACGACGCCTGCGCCGACATGCTCCCCTTCACGGACGAGCCGACTCCCGACGACGTATACGCGGTAGCCGAGACCTACCACATGGCACCGGGCAAGGACACCGTGGGCCGTATGGACGCGATCAACGTCGAAACGGGTGAAACCCTCTGGTCGCACCAGCGCCGCTCGCCCAACTACTCGCCGGTGATGACCACGGGTGGTGGCCTCGTGTTCGGTGGTGGCGCCGACCGCAACTTCCGCGCCTTCGACCAGGAGACGGGCGAAGTGATCTGGCAAACCCGCCTGGCCTCTGCAGTATCCGGCCACTCCGTCAGCTACGAGGTTGATGGCAAGCAGTATGTAGCAGTTCTGGCCGGCAGTGCTCTCGCCGGTGCCGACTTCGCTGCGCTTGTCCCCGAGATCGACTTCGTGACCGGCGCGAACGCGGTTTACGTGTTCGCCCTGCCCGACGACGTCCAGTAAGGACTCCAGTTACACGCAGAAAGGTGGGAGTCGCAGTTGCGCTCCCACCTTTCTCCTTATTACGCTCACGCTATTTTTTGCACTCTTCTATTCGCTCACGTTGTGGGAGGCAAACAGATGAAACAGTTATTGCGGCTGCCGGCAGTCATCCTGATACTGAGCCTGACCATTCTCTCGCTGGCGCAGAACCCGGACATTCCGCGTGAGTGGCTGGAGGACCGGCTGCAGCTTGAAGGGGATCGGATTACCTTTTGCCTGAACCCGGATGCCCTGACTGCGAGTTTCGACAGGGCGCTGGCCCAGGAGCTGGCCGGCGTCCTGCTGCTTGAACCGAGGATCCACGAGGTGGAGACCTGGCGGCCCACGCCGCCGCTGGATTACCGGCTGCCTCTAAACCAGAACCAGACCTTCATGCTGCTGGCCGATCATTGCAACGCCTTCATCAACTTCTCCATCTCCCCGCACACCCCTGAGTGGATGATCCTCACCAGGCCCTACTACCGGAGCGGCTTCAGCTTCATCTCCACGCACCCGGAGGTAACCAGCCTTCAGGATCTGGAGCCGGGCGAGCGGGTGGGCACGCGAAGCCAGACTGCTGCCGACATCAGTTTCGCCACCTTTATCCAGTCGCTGGACGACGGCAACCGCTGGTCGCGGGCGCCCTACCCGGACAACGAGCTGCTGCTGGAGCGGCTGCTTGATGGCACGATCAGGGCTGCAATGATCTGGGACCCGGCGCTGTACGCCGCCACCGACGGCGACCCGGAGAGCCAGGGAATCAGGGTGATCAGTGCGGGTGCCTACCAGCCCCCGGCCACCGAGTTTGGCCTGGCGCTCAGGAATCAGGACGCCTTCCTCCGCACGATGCTGGACGAGGCAATCCAGTACCTCATTCAGGATGGAACGATCGAAAGCTTGCTCGCGCAGTACGGCATAAGGGGCACGCCCGCCGGCACCGGTCGCTGACCATACTGATCAGACAGGCAGGCCACGCGCCAAGAGTCGGGCGCCGGGATGCGTTTCCCGGCGCCCGACTTCGTCCTGGTACGACTGGACCTGCCCGCCGCTCAGTTGCTCCTCAGGGGCACCTTGACGCCACCCGCAGGGCGCCCTGATCGGCTGCGCCTTCCCAGGCCCAGACCGAACGACGTGTAGCGCAGCAGCAACTCCAGGAGTACCAGCGCCAGCGCGGTGACCAGCCACAGGGGCCACGCGTTCCGGGCCACAGACTGGACCTGCACGTCCGGGACGACCTGCCCTTCGGTCAGGACCACACCGCCGGTCAGTGCACTTAGCCCCGCCAGGCGGTCGACCGATGCAAAGCCGAACTGATGACGGGCGGGGAAAGCCACAAAGTGTGTACTCACGACAGGATCGAACGTGAGCTGTCCGGCTGTAACCGCACCCGGGTTCTCCCGCACCTCAACCAGGAAGCTTCCTGGTTCGCCCAGCAGCACGCTCCCGGCGTAACTGCCGGGGGCCACCTGTGTCAGCGGCACACGACGCTCCTCCGTTCCCGCAGCGGCATCACTGTCCAGAGTCCCGGGTGCGGCTTCGCCGCGCCGGACGACCGCCTCGAGGTCCAGGCCCTGCCACGGCTCGCCCGTCGGGTGTGCCGCCGACACGTCGATCAGCAGCTCGTCCCCGGAGCGGGCCAGCTCCAGGTGGGTACCGGAGCTGCCCTGTGGCGGTAACGCCCACCTGGCGGCCTGGGCCATGAGCTGTGGGTATTGCGGCCACTCGAGCCACTCCTCGCTCCACGGCCCCGCCCCGTGCGAAGCGAACGCCACGACGCGGCCCACTCCGTGACGCCAGCTGGCGAGCAGCGGCGTGTCGTCCGGAGCGTAGAGGTGCACGCTGGCCTCGTCCCTGGCGCTAACCAGGACGTGCCCAAGCAGGTCAGGCAAGTCGCCGCCCAGGCCGCGCAGGAATGCGGAGTCCCGTTCCCCCCAGCTCGGGGAGAAGCGCTCGGATTGAACCGGCTCGTCGGACAGGAGCAGCGCCTCCTGGGCGAGGATGCTGGGCAGTGCCTCGAAATCCTCGGTGATGTGCGCAGCCCCGCCGCCCCAGCGGGCCAGGTTTTCGATCAGCTGCACATCTGCGCCCCTGCCGATCGCAGCGGTGCTCACGGTGATGCCGGCCTCGCGTATCTCCCCGATGAGCTCCTCAAACTCGCCAGGCTGAGAAAGACCATCCGTCATCACCACGATATGCCGGGTAAGCTCCGGGTCCACCTGGGACAGCTGCTCGAAGGCCATCTGCATGCCCGGGAAGATCGCCGTACCGCCCCCGGGTTCCAAGGCTCGCAGCTGCTCCTGGATTGTCGAGCTGTCGCCCGCAGGTTGCATAGTGATGACCGGATGGGCCTCGGAGTCGAACGCGATCACGGAGACGAGGCTCTCCTCGTGCAGCAGCTCGACGGCGTTGATCGTCGCCTCACGGGCAATATCCAGCCGTTCGACCTCACCGACGGCCTGCCTCATGCTGCCCGAGCGGTCCAGCACGAAGGCAACCGCGACCACCG
The DNA here is from genome assembly GCA_937983275.1 of uncultured Trueperaceae bacterium. Classification (GTDB taxonomy): domain Bacteria; phylum Deinococcota; class Deinococci; order Deinococcales; family Trueperaceae; genus CALKAI01. Next base: position 14,731 of record CALKAI010000141.1, read on the forward strand.
GCTTCTCCTGCGGTATCTCGGTCGACAACGGCAGCACCTCTTCGAGAGGCGTCCCGTAGTAGCCGCCGGGACCGAAGGTGTTTTCGCCGCCCAGCACCACGAGCCCACCACCATGATCGCGCACCCAGCTGGCGAGCAGTTCCTGCTGGGAGAACTGCATGTCGATTGCAGGGACGTTCATCAGCACAGCAAGGTCGTAATCGAGCCAGCTGTTGATCACGGGGTTGGCGTGCCCCAGGTAGTGCGGTATGCGCGATGGCGGCAGGACCTCGACGTTGTCAAGACCCTGCAGGCGCAAGGCCTGAGCGAGCCGCTCGCCCCAGCCGGCTTGCGGCGTGAAGACAGCTACCCGTGGCGCAGCCCGGACCGGCACCACAATTCCGTTCCGGTTGTTCCCCGGGAAGGGGTCGCCATCGAATGCGACCTCAACCTCGAAGAGGTGGTCTCCCGCTGTCGCCTGGGGAGGCAGGTTGACCTCGATCCGTTCCCGGCCCTCACGCAGTTCGACGGGTTGCTCGACCAGCAGTTCGGAGTCGTGATAGACACGCAACTCTGCGTCGACCGCACCCGAGCTGCTGACGAAGGCCTCGAGCCTGAACGGCTGATCCTGGCGCACGCCCGCAGTCGCGACGAGCCGCTCGACCGCCACGTCGCCCGCCGGCCGCCCCGCCAGGGGAAGGAGATCGACGACGACGTCACCGCCGCCCAGGGCCTGCAGCACGTCACCCCTGGTTTCACTTCCCGCGCTGGCGACTACGATGCGGCCGGCCTCGCCCGGCAGCAGGGCACGTGCCAGCTCCACGGCCGCCTGCAGGTCACTCGAGGGAGCGCCACCCTGCGTCGCACCGCCGCCCAACGCAAACAGTTGGACGCCCTCAAGCGATCCCACCGGGGCCCAGCCGTCCGGCAGCTCCCCCGGCGCTCCGCCCACGACGACCACGCCCTGGAGGCGCTGGCCCGCGGCGTATCCTTCCTCGAGCAGCCCCTCGACCCGGTGCAACTCCTCCTCCGGAATGTGGGCGGGGTCGTCAATCACCAGCAGCACCGGACCGGGTTCATCCCGGGTCAGGAGGGGCCAGCCGGCAACTGCGAAGACCAGCAGCACGACGGCGACCGCGCGTAACGCAAGGGCGATCCTCATGCGTCCCGCCACCCGCGACCGGGCAGCGAGGGCGGTTGGCCGGTACGGCCCGCGCTGCCCCGCGACCGCCAGGAAGCTCTCTATGACCAGCACGAGCAGCGACAGCCACAGGAGGATGGTGACCAGGGAAGGCCCAGCAAACGAGCCCGCCCCACCCTCAACCGGTACCCCTTCTCTACCGGATTCAGGGGCGCCGGCCGGAAGCAGCGATTCCTGCCCTCCCAGGGCGTTGACCGCAAGGGCGCGCTCCCCGCGGCCGGTCTCCAGCGTGTAAACGCCTGGCATGTGCGGGCTGAAGGCACGTTCGATGCCGGCAGGCAGGTAAGGCGCTGAGGCCTCCTCGGGAAGCAGCGGGCGGCTTACACCAGCGGGGTCCGCGATCGAGCCGCCCAGGGCCGCGGCAGGCAAGCTGCACTCCCCGCCCACAAGGCACGGGACTTCGACGGTCCTGCCGAACTGCGGCTCTATCCAGCCCAGCAGGTTCTCAATGAACACGGGGAATGCGGACGATTGTGTCCAGCTTGCATCCTGCGCCGCGAACGAGAGGAACACGCCGTGCCCGCCCCTGCCCGAACGCGCCTGGATCAGCGGGCCACCGTTGGCCGCCAGAACCGTGTGGCCCGTCTCCAGCGGCGGGACGCTCCATGCCCGTGCAATCTGGAGCTGTTCGAACTGGATATCCGCGGCGAGGGGGTGCCGGTCGCTCCAGAACACCGGCTCCGGGTCGGCAAGAAATCCGGCCTCCTGAGCGTCGTGTCCGTACCAGTCGAAAAGGATGAAGTTCGTCCCGAGTTCGTCGGGATCGGTCACGAGGCCGCCCTCTGCAACGACCAGATCGTAGGAACGGAGGTCACGGGCCACGTCCTCAATCCGGGTGACCTCCAGCAGCTCGTGGCCGGCGAGGAACCGGGAAACGGGTGACTCCCCATCAGCCAGGTGCGCTACCCGCAACCGCCGGGGCTGGGCCAACACCCGCAGGTAGGCGGCATCATCAAAGGGGAGGATGTCGAGGCTGGCCCCGGGCCGTACGAGGCGCAGCTGGAGGGTGCCGTCCTGCTCCGGCTTCGCGACAGCCAGGTGCACCTCCGTCGGCGTCCCATCCGCCAGGAGGAGGTCAACACTTTCGAGCAGGACGCTCTCGGTAGCACCATCAGGCAGGTGGGCGACCTCGAGTTCTAGCTCCTGGTCAGCATCCCCGGTGCCGAAAGCGGCGACCGTGACGCCTATCTCGAGGAGGCCGTCCTCGTTGGCGCGGACCGGTGCACGCAGATCGGTTATCGCGAAATTGGCCGCTTCGCCCCCCAGCAGCTGCCGGGACACGGTCGCGTCCAGACTGAGGAACCGTTCAGCAGCTGCGGGGTCGTCGGTGAGCAGGAGGAGTTCGGTGTTCTCTGCCTCCTTCATCACCGGGCTTACGCTTTGCGCCGCTGCCTCCCAGCCGGCAACGCCGTGACCAGGCTGCAGGCCGTCGATCAGCCCGGCCAGGGTCTCCCCGTCGGCGCGACGGGCCGCGATGTACTCGGGGCGCTCACCGACCAGGATAACGGTGTAGAGCGAGGAGTCGCCCGCCCGGACCCGCGCCGCGGCTGTCGCCCTGGCCTCTTCGAAGCGGCTGGGCCTGACGTCCTGTGCCTGCATGCTCCCGGACCCGTCCAGAAGCACGATCAGATGACTGACACCGCCGTCGCCCGTGAGGGAGGGCCCCGCCAGGGCGAGGGATGCCAGCACCACCAGCAGCAGCTGGAGGAGGAGCGGAACGCTCCATAACGGCATGCGCGACGAGGCGCGCTCGGTGGGGGCGTCCTCGATCCGCTTCCACAGGTAGAGGCTGGGCACGGTGACGTGCCGGCGGCGCCGCAGGTGCAGCGCGAGGATTACCGGCAGCAGCCCAAGGAGCGCCAGCCAGGCTGGGTTGGCAAAGCTCATCCGATCAGGCCCGCCGACCGCCACTCGCGCAGGAAGAGAGAATCCAGGGGAGCGGCACTGGAAACGCTCAGGAAGCGCCCACCCGCAGCGCCTGCCGACTGGCGGAGCTCGTCGCGCCAGGAGCGGAGCTGTACCTCGTACCGTTCGAGAGTCTCAGAACCCAGCGAGATTTCGAAGGCATCCCCCGCTTCGGCATCTATCAGCAGCGACGCTCCACCGCCCAGCAGCCTGGGATCCTCCTCCTCGGGCGCGAGCACCTGAACCGCCGCAGGCTCCATGCCGCGGCCCGCCAGGCGCCTGAAGGCGGCCGGCACATCGTCCATCATGAAGTCGCTGACGATGATCAGCAGGCACTCTCCTGCCGCAGCGGGCAGGGAACCGCTCAGGGCCTGCTCCAGTGAGGCACAGGAACCCGTCTCGTTCTGCGCCGCTGCCAGCCGCTCCTCCACGAGGGGCAGCCGCTGCACGCCCTGCAACGGCTCGGACCACCTGGTGCGGTCTCCCAGTACGCCCAGCTGCAGCCGGTCGCCGCCGGCAAGCGCCACGAACGCAAGGCCGTGTGCGACGGCCCGGGCGAACTGGAGCTTCTCCGGCTGGCCGTGCCTCATGGACTCACTCGCGTCCAGCAGGATCTTCACGTCCAGCTGCCGGTAGCTGGCGTACTCCCGGATGTAGTGGCGCCCGGTGCGCATGTAGACGTTGTGGTCTAGGTGGCGCATGTTGTCACCAGGCTGATAAGTACGGTAATCCTCGAACTCCATACCCGGACCCTTCATCCGGGAACGCCGCTCACCGACCCCGGAGGTCGGCTGCGCCTGGCGGGGCAGCAGCCGGGAGCGTGTCAGGCCCTGCAGCAGACCGGGAGGCAGCTGGTTCATCAGGCAGCCTGTTTGACCGCCGTGGCGAACAGTGCGGCTGCAATCCTGGCGGCACTCGCGCCGCGCGCCTGACCCTCGTAGTTGAGCTGGAACCGATGGCGCAGTACGGGCTCCAGGACGGCTTCGAGATCGTCGAAGCTCACATTGAAACGGCCCGACAGGACCGCGTGTGCCTTCGCAGCCAGTATCAGCGCCTGACCGCCGCGGGGGGTCACCCCGAAGCGGATGAGGTCCCTGACCTCCGTGCTCGCACCGGCACGGTCAGGCTGGGTCGACAGCACGAACCTCACGACCGCTCGCCGCACGTGTGAGGCGACGGGCACGCTGCGCACCAGGGCCTGGACCGCGAGGATGTCCTGCGGCGACAGGGCGGAAGGGATAGGGGCGAGGCTGCCCCCCGTCGTCTCCTCGAGGATCGTGTCGAGAACATCTTCGTCCGGGAAGGGCACGTCAACCTTCAGGAGGAACCTGTCGAGCTGGGCTTCCGGCAGGATGTAGGTGCCCTCCATCTCGATCGGGTTCTGGGTGGCGAGGACGAAGAAGGGCTCGGGAAGCGTGTGCACCTTCCCGGCGATCGTGACCGTGCGCTCCTGCATGGCCTCGAGAAGCGCGGACTGTGTTTTCGGGGTGGCCCGGTTGATCTCGTCGGCGAGCAGCAGCTGCGTGAAGACGGGACCCTTCTGGAACTCGGTGCGGGCCTGGCCGGCGTCGTCGTAGGTAAGCACTATGGTGCCGGTGATGTCCGTGGGCATCAGGTCGGGGGTGAACTGGATGCGCGAGAAATCCAGGCCGCACGCTTCGGCGATCGTGCGTACCAGCAGAGTCTTGCCGAGCCCGGGCGAGCCCTCGATCAGCACATGGCCACCCGACAGCAGGCCAACCAGAAGCTGGCTCACGACGTCGTCCTGCCCGTAGATCCGGGTACCGATCGCGCCGCGTACGGCCTCGAGCCTGTCGACCAGTGCCCGGGCCTGCTCCATGTCGATGGCAGCGGCAGCGCCGTCTGGGCTCCTGGTAACCGCACTTTTCACGCTGGTTCTGGTTCCGGTGTCATGCACTTTACTGTTTGCCTCTCTTCTCGATCATTGGGTCAGTTGATACTTTCAGAACTCATCCCCGCCGCCCTCGGCAGGCCTGAAAAACCTTGCCACCGCCTCGCGGTGGCGCAAGGCGACGATGTCGCCACTGATGACCTGCTCGCGCTGGCGCTGCCACGACCCGCCACCCAGCGCAGTGTCGCTGACCTCGGTGATGTCCGTTTCTGGCGCGGCGTCCACCTTGATTCGGCGGGAGCCTGCCTCTTCGGTCGGCAGCTCGAACTCGCTTTCCGCTCCGAACTCGAAGGCCTGTGCGAGGTCGTCGCCGAACAGGTCCTGAGTCCCGACGCCGGCCTCGATGCTCGAACCGTCGCCGCTGCCGCCCATGTCACCGCCCGCCGGCACGTCCATCCTCATGCGGGCCATCGCCTGCCGCTCGGCCTCGAGCCTGGCCATCGCTTCCGGGGACCTCTGGAGGTAGCCCGGAGCGGCCGATTCCTGCAGGGGACCGGGCAGGCTCTCGCCCTGGGCGAGGCCTTCATCGCCGGCCTGCGGCTCGGTCACTTCGTTGGCGTCAGCAGTGACGCCGTCCGCAGGCTGGTCCCCGTCGGGCATCTCCTCGCCGGACTGGGGCTCGGCGTTCGCCTGGGCCTCACCTGTCTCGGGGAGCGGCACGTCTGAACCCGCGAGCGCGTCCTGAGGGGCGTAGCTCGGGGCCTCGCGCCCTGCGAACGCCTCGTCCAGCTGGTCGATAAGCTGCTCGAGCTGCTGCAGCGCCTGGCCCTCCGTTATCTCCTGGGCCAGCACCTCGTCGGTGAGCTGGGCAAGCGTCTGAGCGAGTTCGAGGAGCTCCTGGTCGCCGTAGCGTTGGGCGTCCCTGCTTACCTGTTCGGCGTACTCTTCGAGCGCCTCGGCGTCGAGCGTAAGATCGGACCCGGCAGTCGCTCGCGGTTCGCCGGGCTCGCCGGCAACACCGGTATCAACGGGTGCGGCCCCACCCAGGTACGCGGCCCCACCGAAAAGGAGGGTGCCCAGGAGGGCGACGGACATGAGTGTCCCCGCAGGTAACCGGGCGACCGCGGTTGCGTCACGGCCGCGAATGCCCTCGCGCACGCTCCGGGCGAGAAGAGCGACTACGGGGTCATCCCTGTCCTGGACCTCGGCCAGGGTGGCAAGCCCCTCCTTCAGGCCAAGCCTGGCATCGGTGATGCGCGCGGTGCGAAGCGGGGTAGGCCAGTTGCGAATGATCTTCGGCAGGCCCGCCAGCAACAGGTAGGCTGCCGCGGCCAGGGCGGCCATGACGAGGAGCGCGATGTCGAATACGGCGACCCCGGCCGCCTCGATTCCCAGGCAGAGAACGACGACCATGCCTGCGAAGAGCAGCGAGCGAAGCAGCTCGCCCGCCACGGATCGCAGCAGCAAGCGTCGCCTTACGGCACGCAGAAGCACGACGAGCTCCTCGTCGCGTAACCACCTGTTCCCCGGTTTCCGAGTGCGCGGCATCAAATCCCTTCGACTACCACCACTTGCTGAATCTTCAAGAAAAGCCCCGGTGCACGCGCCCGTGCGCCGGCTCACCGTCCGTCGTGTGTGCAGTAACAATAAACCACAAACGGTATTACTTAAGGAAACCATGGGCGCCAGCCGGCACCGGGCTGGAAAGTAACCGTGGTCTCACCGACCGGCTGGAACTACTCGGGCTGCGAAACGGCGACTGCCGTCCGGGCCCGACCGACTCTCCTGCCCTTGGTGAGGTTGACGAGAACAATACCGCCAATGACTACGGCCCCACCGAAGGCAGTGAGGAGCGAAGGCACTTCGCCCAGCAGAATCCAGGAGAAGAGAATTGCGAAGACGGGGACGGCGTAGAGGAACACCGTGGTGATGGAGACGGAGAGCCGCGAGAGGGCGAAGGCGAGCAGCGAGTAGGCGATCGCCGAGGGGAAGATGCCCAGGTAGACGGCCGCCCCGGCCGCCGCAGGGGCACCCGCCATCGCTCCGGGCAGGCCGGGCAGGAAGATGAGCAGCGGCAGCGTTGCACCCCAGGTGGCGAACGCCGTCACCTGCAGCGCGCTGTAGCGCTCCAGGAACGGCTTCTGACGGACCACGTAGACGGCGGCGCAGAAGGCCGAGAGCAGCACCAGCAGCGCATACGGATCGAAGCCGATCCCGGCCGAGTCGCCCAGCACGATCAGCACGATCCCGGCGAAGGAGATGCCGCTGCCCACCCAGCCCAGCACGGGCAGGCGGTCCCCCAGCAGGAAGCGGGCGAGGAGCGCACTGATCGCCGGAGCGGCGGCGATGATCAGGCTGGTGGCGCCGGCGCTGACGCGCAGCTCCCCGGCGTTCAGCGAGAAGTGGTAGAGCGCTATCCCCACGCTGCCCAGCAGGATGAACCCGCCCACGTCACGCGTCCTGGGCAGGAGGGGCTGGCGGGTGAGGAGGAGCACCGGAATGAGGAAGAGTGACGCCACCAGGTGCCGCAGCAGCGTCAGGTGCGGGACACCCAGCCCCTCCAGGCCTACCTTGATGACCGGAAAGGCGCTCCCCCACAGGATGGCCAGCCCCAACAGCGCAAGCAGCACCACTATGTTCATCTGAGGCGAACTCTACCAGTTACAGGTCCGCTGCCGGGCTAGGCCGGCAGCTCAACGGGACGGCCGCAGGCGCAAACCTCGTTCTCCCGCACCATGGTCGCCTGGCCGTCGCGGTACCAGAGCGCCTGGCAGTCGGGGCAGCGGATCTCGTTCTTCTCGATCGCGCGAATCTGCTCCGGCTCGATCCAGCGTTTCTCGCCGCACCAGTGGCACACCACCTCGGCGCCGCCATCCTCGACAATCATCGCGTGCCGCTCCTCCGGAGAGAAGTAGGCGAGCGCATCGATCGCCTTCGCGTCGCTGCAGCGGCACTCGAAGGAGAGCGGCAGCGCGTCCTTGGTGAGGAGTTCGAAGCCCAGGCCCCAGCACAGCTCCTGGGCCACCTCGCCCAGCGTCATGCGCCGCATGGCATCGGTGAGCTGACCGAAGCTGCGGACATTGGCCTCCAGCACGTCCAGCGCGGCGGGATCGGCCCCGGGCAGGGCCTGCAGGATAACGCCACCGGCCTTCACGACGGCGGCACCCTCGAAGTAGACGCCCAGCAGGACGGCCGAGTTGATCTGCTCGGAACGGGCGAGGAACATCGCGAAGTCCTCTGCCACCTCGCCGGAGGCGAGCGGTGCGCTCGAGCTGTACGGGTCGCCGTAGGGCGCATGCGAGCGGATCACCTCGATATCGCCCTCGCCCAGCGCGCCGCCGACGTCGAGCTTGCCGTCGTCGCGGGCGGCCAGTTCCACCTGCGGATTCATCACGTAACCCCGCACCGTGCCGTCCAGGCCGGCGTCGGCGATCACGCCGCCCAGGGGGCCGTCCCCGCGCAGACGCACCGTGACGCGATCCTGGGGATTCTTGAGGAGAACGTGCGAGAGGAGCAGCGTGCCGGTCAGGGTGCGGCCCAGTGCAGCACCGGCAGTAGGGGTGGCCCCGTGCCGCTGCTGCGCATCAAGGACAAGATCAGTAGTGTCGGCAGCGACGACGCGAATCCCACCATTGGCCGCGACGCCGCGAATAAGATGTGACATTTTGTCTTCCTTCCGCTGGCGGCCGTCGCCTGCACAGCGTAGCCGATTATAGGGTTTCTGGCTTCACTCCCCCGTTAGCGGGAATGCGGGGCGGGACTGTGCCGGGTGCCGAAAAATGGCGTCTGGGAGCCGCGTTATACTTCATAGCCAATGCCTCTCATCATCGCCGCAAACCGTGAACCGATACAACGCCAGGAGGATGGCAGCTGGCAGCCCTCTGTCGGAGGCCTGACCAGCGCCCTCCTGCCCGTGCTCGAGGAGCGCGGTGGTGCCTGGGTCGCCTGGGGGGAGGACGACATCGAGCAGCAGTCGGTGCTGCACTACCCGCCCGGGGACCCCAAGTTCCACGTGAGCCGGCTCGAGCTGAGCGAGGATGAGGTCCAGAACTACTACTACGGCTTCTCCAACCGCGTGCTGTGGCCGCTGTGCCACTACTTCAACGAGCAGTTGGACATCCAGCACGAGTATTGGGAGAGCTACCTGGAGGTAAACCACCGTTTCGCCCAGGCGATAGTGCGCGAACACCAGCCGGGCGACCTGATCTGGGTGCAGGACTACCACCTGATGCTGGTGCCCGCGCTGGTGCGCGACCTGCTGCCCGAGGCGCGCCTGGGCTTCTTCTTCCACATCCCCTGGCCCGCGCCTGAGGAGTGGGCGGTGCTCCCCTGGGCACGCGAGCTGCTGGCGGGCCTGCTGGGCGCCAACCTGCTGGGGTTCCACACGGAGCGTTACTGCAAGAACTTCCTGGGCGCGGCGCGTGAGCTGCTGGACGCCCGGGTCGAGGGGAACACGGTGCACTGGGAGGGCCGCGAGGTGCGCGTCGAGCCCCACCCGATCGGTATCGACACGGCCCGCTTCGAGGAGCTGGCGGCGCAGGAGGAGGTGCGGGAGGCCAGCCGGCAAATCCGCGAGGAGGCAGGCGGAGAATACCTTCTCCTCGGCGTCGACCGCCTCGACTACACGAAGGGCGTGCCGGAACGACTGCTCGCCTTCGAGCATTTCCTGGAGAACAACCCCGACTTTCGCGGCAAGGTCACCTTCTACCAGATCAGCGCGCCCAGCAGGACCCGCATCGACTCCTACCAGGAGCTGAAGCGCAGCGTGGATGAGATTGCCGGGCGCATCAACGGCGCCTACATGGAGGGCGAGTGGGTGCCGGTGCGCTACCTGTACCGGTCGCACAACCAGGATGAGCTGGTCGCCTACTACCTGGCGGCCGATGCCCTGGTCGTCACCCCCTTCCGCGACGGCATGAACATCGTCGCCCAGGAGTTTGCCCTGACCAGCGAGAAGGGGCTGCTTATCCTCTCGCACCTCACGGGCGTGTCGGAGGTGCTGGACGGTGCGCTCCTGGTCAACCCCTACGACGTGGTGTCCATCTCCGAGGCGATCCGCGAGGCGGTACGCACCCCCATCCCGACCCGCAAGGAGCAGCTGCAGGGCCTGCGCGAGCAGGTATACGAACTCGATGTCCACAGGTGGGCGGGAGGCTTCCTCGCTTCGCTGGAGCTGGAGCGGGAAGGCGGCGGCAGCCCATGATTGCCGACCCGCCGCTGGTCGGCGCTCCCCTCTTCCTGCTCGATTACGACGGGACGCTCGCACCCATCGTGGAGCGACCCGAAGCGGCCGCGCCTCACCCGGAGGTGCCGCCGCTGCTTCGCACCCTGGCGGCCCGCCACCCCCTGTGGATCCTCACGGGACGCAAGGTGGACGACCTGGCCAGGCTCCTGCCGCTCCCGGGCGTCACCGCCATCGGAGTGCACGGGCTGGAGGAGGGCGAACTGACGGGCGGCTCGCCGGTGGCTTCGCGGCTGGGCGACGAGGCGGCACGGCTGCTGGATGAGGCGCGCGCGGCGCTGCCGGCACTGCCCGACGGGAGCCGGGTGGAGGACAAGGGCACGGCCATAGCCGTTCACTACCGCGGCGTTCCGGACGCCGAGGCGGCGAGGGGTGTGCTTCGGGCGTGGACGGGTTCCTTGCCTGAAGGCCTCGACAGCATCTGGGGCAAGATGGTCGTCGAGGTGCGCCCCGCCGGCTTCAACAAGGGCAGTGCGGCCGCCGGGATAGCGGCCCGCCACCAGGGGCACACGCCGGTGATGATCGGCGACGACACAACCGACGAGGATGCGTTCGAGCAGCTCCGGGGCGCAAGCGCTGTGACGATCAAGGTTGGCGCCGGCGAGACCGCCGCACGCTACCGCCTCGCGGATGTCGATGCGGTCGTCGGCTACCTGAAGCGCTACCTGGTCTGAGCCTGCAAATTTCCCGGGCGTCACGGTCCGTGGGGAGGGAATTGCGGCGGGCCTTTATCTGCTGCTGGCCCCGGCGAACCGCTCCTCGAGACGCCTCAGGCTGGCCGCCGGCACGAGCTTGGAGACATCGGCGCCGAAGGCGGCGATCTCGCGTATGCGCGTGCTGGACACGTACGACCAGCGGGTCGCGGTCATGATGAAGGTCGTCTCGGCGTTCGGGTTGAGCTGCCGGTTGAGGTGGGCCATCGCCAGCTCCTGCTCGAAGTCGCTTATCGCCCGCAGGCTCTTGACGATGACGGTGGCGTTACGGCGCTCCACATAATCGGCCAGCAGGCCCTCGAAGCTGTCGGCGTCCACGTTGGGCATGCCGTCCACGATCTCCTGCACTATCGCCAGGCGCTCCTGGATGTCGAACAGCTTGTTCGGCTTCAGCGGGTTGTTGAGGACGGCGACGGTGAGCCGGTCGTAGATGCGCGAGGCGCGGCGGATGATGTCCAGGTGTCCGTTATGCAGCGGGTCGAACGAGCCCGGGTAGATGGCGTGCGTCATGGCAGGGTCACTTCACCTTTCAAGGAGTGAGCGGGCAGCCGTTTCGGGTGTGAGCCTGCCCGCGAGGATATCGTCGACCAGCTCCTCCTGGCTGCGCGCCAGGGTGCGCTGGAGTTCTTCCCGCAGGATCGATGAGACCTCGTAGCGGGCGCGCCGCCGTTTCAGTTCCGGGAGGAGGCCGGTGGACTCCAGGTGGGCGTGATGCTCCTGCAGCACATCCATGAGCTGAGCCACGCCCTCACCCTGGTTGGCGATCGTCTCCAGGATCGGCGTGCGCCACGGGTCGCCGTGGTCCAGGGAGATGTCGAGCATCGCCCGCAGCTCCCGCTTCAGGCGTTGCGCCCCCGGCTGGTCGGCCTTGTTCACCACGAACAGGTCGGCGATCTCCATCACTCCGGCCTTGAACGTCTGCACCGTGTCCCCCTGGCCGGGGGTGAGCACGAGAACGGTGGTGTCGGCCACGTGGGCGATCTCCACCTCGGACTGGCCCACCCCGACGGTTTCGATGATTATCAGCGGGAAGCCGGCCGCGTCGAGCAGCGCGGCGACCTGGAGCGTGGCCGCGGCCATGCCGCCCAGGTGGCCCCGGCTGGCCATGGAGCGGATGAAGACGCCCTCGTCGGAGTGCCAGCGGGTCATGCGGATGCGGTCGCCCAGGATTGCTCCGCCTGTAAACGGGCTGCTGGGATCAACCGCGATCACCGCGACTCGCTCGCCCCGCTTCCTGGCCTCGCCCACCAGCGCATCGGTGAGCGTACTCTTGCCGCTGCCCGGGGTGCCGGTGATGCCGATGAGGCGCGCCTGACCCGTGCGGGGACGTAGCTGGGCGAGCAGCTCGCTTCCCTGCGGGTCGCCGGCCTCGACGAGGCTTATCGCCCTGGCGATCGCGCGCACTTCACCCGCCTCGAGGCGCGACTTGAGGTTCGTGAGGTCCTCCTGTCTGGTTACCGGTTTTGGCATCCGCTCTACTCTCCCAGTCTTGCTTCTGTCCCTGCACGATACCGCAGGGGCAGGACCGTCCAGCCGCCCATCCGGCCCCGGTGGGCCACAGCATCGATTGTGGATAGCCTCCCCCTTGAGGCCCTCCCCGATCGTTTAAGGTGACGACAGTGCCCGGCAGGTCCTCGCCCCGCCTGAAGCGGCGGCGGGATCCGGGCAGTGACAGAGGGGGGCAACATGTCTGACCAGCAGGATGATGACAGGACTCTGGACGAGATCCACCAGCGTGAGGGGGATCCCTTCACTGACAGGCAAAACCTTGAGCCGGAGCCTTCCACCCGCGATGTAGCCGAAGCGCAGGAGGAAAGCATGGACTCGGTTGGCACGGGCGCCGAGAGCGACATAAGGGAGTTCGTGGCCGAAAGCAGCGATGACGACCCGACGCAAGAGGCTCCGCGGAATCACGACGATGACGACCCCTGGGGCGACGGGGTCGAAGCTACATCAATTGCGAAGAGGTACGAGGACATGGCAACCAGGGACGATCTGGCGCGCGAGGTGGAGGAGCTGGTGGCAACCGCTTACGAGTGGTACTCGCGCAGCTCTGACGACGATGCGCAGGAGATTTACGAGACGCTGCTGAGCGTCGCCGAACGGCTGGGCAATCCGGCAGAGGAAACCACCCGCACCGAACCCGGCCCCCTGCCTGCCGATCAGGACCAGACGGATCCCTGAACCTGGGTCCCGCGCGGGGCGGTCAGGCCGCCTGGACCGCGCACAGCTCCAGCGCCATCTCCTCGAGTGACCACCTTTCATCCCGTCCGCGCTTGATGGCGAGGTCGGCGGCAAGGATCGTCTCGAGCGCGTGGCGCAGGCGCGGCTCGTCAAGCCGCCGGGCGATGCCCAGGGCCTTCCTGGCCACGAACGGCTTGGCGCCGAGTACCGCCCCCGCCTGGGAGTCACCCAGGCAGGGGTTTTCCTCGAGGGCGGCGACAGCACGTGCGACGAGTTCGTACTGCCAGATGAGGGCCGCGATCACCCGTGGCGGCGCCTCCCCCTGAGCGACGAGGGAGCCACACACCTCCAGAGCGGCGGCCGCATCACCGCTGGTGGTGGCCTCGATCAGGTCGAAGGCGTCGCGGGAAGCCAGCCGCCCGACGATGGAGCGTACGCGCTCCCCGTCGATCCTGCCGCCCAGCACTCCCAGTTTCTGGATCTCGCTGGCGATGCCCGGCAGGTCCTCCCCGAACAGGTCGACCAGGACGTCGGGAACATCGCGCGTGAAATCGATGCCGGCGTCCTTCAGTTCGCCCTCCACCCAGCGGGTGAGCGAGCCGAACCTGGGCGTGGGCAGGTGTTTGTGCTCGCCCAGTTGGGCGAGCCGCTTCTGGCGGGCAGGCGTCGCTGCCGGGTCGAGCACGACCACGAGCGCGCCGTCAGGCACTGATTCAAGGGCCTTCATCACCTCGTTGCGCGCCTTCGTTCCGCTCTGGCCGCGGAAGGCGGCGGCGAAGTCGAGCAGCAGGCCAACGCGGGCGAACAGGCCGCCCTGTTGCGCCTCCTGCAGCACTGACCTTGCGTCCATGCCCTCACCCAGCTCCTGCACCTGGCTGGACTCCAGGCCCTGCTCGCGCAGCGCCCGCCGCGCCGCCCGCGTGGCCAGGAACTCGTCCCCACTGAACGAGATGATCATGAGCTCGCCACCGGGTCGAGGGCCTTGAGCATTTCCCGGGCCGACTGGAAGCGGTCGTCCGGGTCGCGACTCAGGGCCTTGTGGATCACCTCGTGCAGGTCGCCCGGCTGCGGTGGCAGCGGTGCCAGCCGGATGCTCTCGTCGCCTACGAGGAACCGCAGCACATCGCCGCCGAAGGGCGGGTCGCCGGCGATCATGTGGTAGAGAACCGCACCGAAGCCGTAGATGTCGCTGCGGAGATCCGTCCGTACGCCCCGGAACTGCTCGGGAGCCATGTAGTTCGGTGTGCCCAGCATCATCTGCTCGCTGGTGATGTTCGCCAGGGCGAGGTCCTTGGCGAACCCGAAGTCGGTCAGCAACGCCGTCTCCCCCTTGATGAGGATGTTGCCCGGCTTGACGTCATGATGGATCACATCCTGCTGGTGCGCGTAGTCGAGGGCCGAGAGGACGTCGCGGGCGATGCTCAGGCCGCGGGTCGCCGAGAGCGGCCCCTCCTCCAGGGCCTCTGCCAGATTCACGCCCGGCGCGTAGGCGTAAACGAGGGCGCCGTCCTCCACGGCGAGAAGCGGAACGATGTTGGGGTGCTCGAGTTTGCTGACGACCTGGGCCTCCCGCTCGAGCCGGGCCGCCAGTACCGGCGACACACCCTGCAATCGCTTCACGACCGCCAGCTGTCCGCGCCATCTCGCCAGTTCGACCCTTACCGGTCCATGGGCCGACAAGACACGTACCGGTGTCAGCATCTGCATCAAAATAGCACGCTCCCAGCGGTAGTCCCGAAGTCCACCGCGTCGCGCCGGAGGTTCCGCAGCGGGAACCGCACCGCGCCGCCCTCGATGGTCGTGTGGATTCTCGCCCGGACGTCCTCTATCCGGGAGAGCACGGCGGGGTGCGGGTGCCCGTAGTTGTTGCGCCCCACCGAGATCACGACGTGGCTGGGCCGCGCCTGCGCGAGGAGGCGTTCGGACGTCGAGCTGTTCGAACCGTGGTGGGGTGCCGCCAGGATGTCCACCTGCGGGATGGTGAGCCGCTCCTCCACCCGCCTGGAGATGTCGCCCAGCAGCAGGAGTCGCGCATGCCCGTGGACGTCCACCAGCATCGCCACCGAGTCGTCGTTGCTCGCCCCGTAATGCTCTGGAGGCGGGTTGAGAATCTCGAGGGTCGCCCCGCCTATTTCGATCCGCTGGCCGCGGCTCACCGCCACGGTCTCCACGCCACCGGCGCGGGCGGCCTCCATCAGGTTGTCGTAGACCTCCTTCCCGCTCTCGTTCGCCCCGTAGACCAGCAGTTGTGTCGGCACCAGCTGCAGCACGCTCGCAAGGCCCTCCATGTGATCGGCGTCGGCGTGTGTGGCGATCACCAGCTCCAGCTCGTCGATGCCCAGCGCGTGCAGCGCAGGCACGACGGTCTGGGCGCCGACATCGAAGTCGCTGAACGGGCTGCCGCCGCCATCCACCAGGACCTCGATGCGCCCGGGGAGACGCAGCAGGAAGGAATCGCCCTGCCCTACGTCCAGGGCGATTAACTCAGGGGCGTCATGCTTGGGCGGGGTAACCGAGGAGAGCGCCCCCGCCATGGCGATGAGGAGCAGGACGCGGCGCGGCCGCAGCCTGCCGGAGAGCAGCAGGGCCAGGGCGCCGGCGGCCACCGCGAAGTAGAGGTAACCGACTGGCTCGATCTCGCCCCAGGGAAGCTGCGGGAGTTGCGCTCCCGCCCGGGCCACCAGGATGAGTAGCGATGCCAGACCCTCCAGGAGCGGCGCAACCGGCGACGGCAGGTCGAGGGGCAGCAGTCCCAGCAACGCCCCCATGAAGCCGGCCGGGACGAGCAGGCTCACCAGCGGCACGCCCACCAGGTTGACCAGCGGGGAGAGCAGCGGGACGGTCCCGAACGAGTGGGCGATCAGCGGCAGGGTCAGGAGTTGCGCGCTGCTGCTGGTAATCAGTGATGCCGCGACGAAGTTGCCTAGCCTGGCCGGCACCGTGCCGCCGAACTCGAGCCTGTTCAGTAGCGGCAGGCCGTAGAGCAGGATCCCGGCGACCGCAGCGTAGGAGAGCTGGAAGGAGAGGTCGAACAGGTATGCGGGGCGCAGCAGGAGGGTGAGCATCGCTGCCAGCGCCAGGGTTTGCCAGACGTTCACGCGACCCGTGCCGGCCCAGAGGCCCAGCAGCACGACGATCACCATCGAGGTTGCCCGCAGGACGCTGGGGGTGGTAGGCACGACAAGCGCATAGCCGACCGTGAGCAGGATCGTTGCCGGGTAGCGCCAGGAACCGAGCCGGCTGAACAGCGCGTGGGCAAAACCGACAAGCAGGCCAATGTGCAGGCCCGACAGCGCCAGCACGTGCGCCAGGCCGGCCCTGGAGAACACGTCCCGCAGTTCGCCCAACTCGTCGCGCCTGCCCAGGGTCATCGCCTCCACGAGCGCCGCGCTCTCCTCGCTCAGGCCGCGGCCCAGCCCGGCGGCCAGATGCTCGCTGATGCCCCTGGCCGGTGCCATCTGGTTCACCTCGTCTACCCGCACCACCCCGTGAACCCCCTGGCGCCGCAGGTAGGCGCCGTAGTCGAACCCGCCGGGGTTGCGCTTGCCACCGCCCTCCTCGATCGTCCCGGTGATCGAAGCCTCGCCGCGAGGAACGCTGCCCCGCGGCGAGATGCTCAGACGCGCTGTCAGCGGCTCCCGGACCAGGAAGGTGTCGCCGTCGCTGAAGCCGCTCAGCTGCAGCGGCCGGTCGCGCCAGCCGTCGGTCGGGTTCGGCTGGGCCAGCCACATGCTCATCAGCAGGAAGCCCACGAGCAGCGCCACCGGCGGGCTCAGCAGGGCGATCAGGGCGCGCCTGTCCAGTTCGCGGAGCGATAACCGCGGGAGCGGAAGGGTACCGGCGACAACGGCCCACTGTGCCGGCGCCCTATCGGGCTCCCCCGGCCGGGGACGCAGCAGGAGCAGGGCCAGCCCCGGCAGGCCAAGCGGGAGCAGCAACAGCGTCGCCGCCGGCACGCCGTTACCGGCCAGGGCGATGCCGGTTATCAGGCCAAGGGCCGTAGGTACCGGCCAGGCGAAGGCGGGCCGCAGCCCGGCCGAGGGGCCGGTCCGGTTCACAGCGTGAGGCTCCCCCTGAGCCGCTCGAGCGTCTTCTCCCCAATGCCGGAAACGCGCAACAGGTCCTCGAGGCTGGTGTAGGGCCGGCCGGCGACGATCCGCTGGGCGATGGAGGGCCCCACCCCGGAGAGCTTCTGCAACTCCTCCAGGGTGGCGGTGTTCAGGTTGATGCGCTCGCTGCCCTCCGGCGAGTAGCGGCTCGGCACGAACAGCCGGTCGCCGGGCCCCAGCACCTGGGCGAGGTTGACGAGGGAGCGCTGGGCGTCGAGGGTGAAGCCGCCGGCAAGCTCGATTGCCTGGGCCGCGTGGGTGCGGAAGGGCACCGTATAGAGTCCCGGGTTGACGACCTCGCCCTCCACGGCGATCGTCATCTCCGGCTCGCTGATGGTGATCGGCACCGTGCGGGTCGTGAGCCGGGGCAGCAGCGCCGCGCCGCAAATCACCAGGCATATGAGGCCCAGTACGAGGGTGACGATCTGCTCTGCCCGCTCGCTCATGGTTTCAGGCTAGCGGCGGGCCTGCTCTCCGGAGCGGATGGTTTTGCCCGTGCCCAGCGGTTCTAGGCAAAGGAAAGGGCGGGAGCAAAACTCCCGCCCGAAAGCGTCAGACTGTTACGGAAACCTAGCCGCGCGCCTGCTGGTAGCGCTCGCCTACCTTGCCCCAGTCGACGACGTTCCAGAAGGCGCCGACGTACTCGGGACGGCGGTTCTGGTACTTCAGGTAGTAGGCGTGCTCCCACACGTCGAGGCCCAGCACGGGCTTGTCGCCGTTCATGAGCGGGCTGTCCTGGTTGGCGGTGCTGTACACCTCGAGCTTGCCGTCACCCTTGACGACGAGCCAGGCCCAGCCGGAGCCGAAGCGGGTCTTGGCGGCCTCTTCGAACTTCTCCTTGAAGGCGTCGAAGGAGCCGAAGGTTTCGCTGATGGCGGTGGCCAGCTCGCCGCTGGGTTCGCCGCCCCCGTTCGGGCTCATGATCTCCCAGAACAGGTTGTGGTTGGCGAAACCGCCACCGTTGTTGCGCACGGCGGTGGGCAGGGCGTCGGCACCGCGGGCGAGGATCTCCTCGATCGACTGGCCCTCCATGTCGGTTCCGCTTATGGCGTTGTTGAGGTTGTCCGTGTAGGTCTTGTGGTGCTTGCCGTGGTGGAGCTCCATCGTCTGCTGATCGATGTGCGGTTCCAGAGCGTTGCTCGGGTACGGCAGGTCGGGAAGTTCGAATGCCATTCCTGTACCTCCTGTGAAAATTGTTTCCAGTGGGACTTATCCCTTGGTTTCACTGTAACAAAGGTGACAGGCGCTACCGTATCGCAGGCCAACCTGTGAGGCGGCGTCAAGGACCGGGGGCGCCGGGCAGGACCTGCGCGGCCATACGCCGATAAAGGCTGGCGTGCGCCTCGTCGAAGAGCACCAGCACGATGCGCTGCAGCTGCTCGCTGCGCTCCAGCTCGTGCTTCACCTCGATGAGCGCCACCTTCGCGGCCCGCTCGCGCGGGGAAACCGAACACTCCGGTGCTGATGGCGGGAAACGCGATGCTGCGCAGCCCCCCACTCGCGGGCCAGTTCGAAGCAGCGCCGGTAGCAGGAGGCGAGGAGTTCGTCCTCGCTCTCCTCTCCGCCCCTCCAGACCGGTCCCACGGTATGGATGACATGCCTGGCAGGCAGAGAATACCCCGCCGTCACCACCGCATCCCCCGCCGGCAGGGGTGCGTGCCTGCTGGCCTCCCGGGCCAGTTCCGGCCCGGCCGCCCGGTGGATCGCGCCGTCCACCCCGCCGCCCCCGGCCAGGGTGGCGTTGGCGGCATTGACTATCGCGTCCACCTCGAGCGTCGTGATGTCGCCCGTGACGATCTCGACGCGGGACACTCTACTCGCCTGCGACCCTCACCACGACCCGGCCCTCGACGTCCCCTTCGAGGATCCGGTCGATGTAGGGGTCGAGGTCGTCCAGCTCGACGTCGACCGCGAACGTGTCCAGGTTGGGCAGCCGCCACGGGTCGGCCAGCTTGCCCCAGATCTTGCGGCGCAGCTCCATTGGCGTGTTCGCGGAGTCGATGCCCAGCAGCGAGACGCTGCGCAGGATGAACGGGTAGACGTTGACATTAAGGTCGGGCGACTGGACGAGCCCGCAGGCGGCCACCGCCCCGCCATACTTGGTGCTCTTCAGCAGGTTGGCGAGCGTGTCGCCGCCCACCGTGTCGATCCCGCCGGCGTAGCTGGCCGAGAGCAGCGGCCGGCCGTTCGGCTCCCCCAGCTCACCCCGGTCCATCACCTGGCGGGCGCCCAGCTTGCGCAGCCACTCGTGCGCCTGCTGGGTCCCGCTGGAGGCGATGACGTCGAAACCGTTCTGGTTGAGCAGGGCGACGGCCAGCGAGCCGACCCCGCCGCTGGCGCCGGTGACGACGACGGGGCCCATCTGCGGGGAGAGGCCCTGGCGCAGCAGCGCCGCCAGCGCCAGCCCGGCGGTGAAGCCTGCGGTGCCCAGGATCATCGCGCTCCTGAGGGTGAGGCCGGCGGGCAGCGGCACCACCCACGCTTCGGGCACGCGGATGTACTCGCCGAAGCCGCCCGGCGTGTCCATGCCCAGGTCGTAGGAGCTTACGATCACCTTGTCGCCCGGCTTGAGCTTCTCGCTGCTGGCGGTTACCACCGTGCCAGCCGCGTCGATGCCTGGCGTGTGCGGGTAGTGGCGGGTCACGCCGGGGCGCCCGCGCGCGGAAAGGGCGTCCTTGTAGTTGAGGGAGGAGTAGGCGACGCGTACTGTCACCTCGCCCTGCGGGAGGGCAGAGAACTCAAGCTCCTCCACCCCGCCCCGCACCCCGTCAGGCCCCTGCACGGCCCGGTAGGCCCGGTAGGTCTGGACTGTACTGATCTCGTTCACGATTACCGCACTATAGGGCGGCGCCCGGAATTCTTTGGCGCGTGCTGCCGTTGCGGATACACCGGGCCTTCTGTTTAGGCCCGCTGGGCAATGACCGGCCGCAACCGACCGGCCGCCCGCCCTTTCGATACACTCTGGTCATGGAACGGATCCCGCCGGGGGCGCCAAGCTACGAGGAGTTCCGCGCGCTGCTCGTGGAGATGGTCGACGAAATTCCACCCGAGTTCATGCGCGGACTCCAGGGTGTACATGCGCTGGAGCAGGAGCATCCTGAGCCCGAGTTCGAGGACGTGTGGCGAATGGGCGAGTACCTGGACCCGGGCGCCCAGGAGTTCCTGGGCGGGAGCGAGGGACTGGGCCGCCACGTCGCCCTCTACTACGGCTCGTTCCTGCGTGTTGCCGAGGGCGACCCGGCTTTCGACTGGGAGGAGGAGATGTGGGAGACGCTCACCCACGAGCTGCGCCACCACGTCGAGTCGCTGGCCGGCGACGGCAGCCTCATCGAAGAGGACCTGCTGGTCGCTAGCGAGTTCCCTCGTAAGGAGCGGTAAGCGGCAGGAAGCGGTGCGGGTTGGCGGCCCGGAAGAGGCGGAAGGAGTCCTCGTTGGTCGGCAGCCCGCTCGCCTGCGCCCAGTTCAGGTAGGGCGTGAGCAGGCTGCGCGCGATCTTCACCTCTTCGCGGAAGATCCGCGCCGAAAGCCCGCCGTTCTCCAGGAACCCCGACTCCTCGAAACGGGCCAGTGCGCGGCCGCGGTCATACTCCACGCGCCTGAAGGTGGGCGTCCAGCTCCAGTCCCTCAGGTCGATGAGCAGGTAGTGGGCGCGCGGGTCGCCGTTGAAGGAGACACCCACCGCACCGCTGTTCAGGATCCAGTAGCCACGGTGGCGCCGGTCCAGGGGAATGTGCGTGTGAGAGCCGACCAGGATGGGGGCGCCGAACTCCTCGCCCAGCTCCTCGATCGCCTGCTCCGTCAGGTGCCGGTCCAGGCTCTCGCGGTAGTGGCGGGGAGAGCCGTGGGCGATGAGCACGCTCGGCGCGTCGGGCAACTCCAGCCGGTAGCTTTGCGGCAGCTCCCGCAACGAGTCGATCAGACCCGCGTCCTGCAACTGCCCGGCCGTCCAGGCGGTCGCCCTCCAGAAGGGGTCGCTGAACCACTCGCGCGGCAGAGCCGGATCACGGTCAACCCACATTCGCACCAGGTCGTCGTGATTCCCGAGAATCAGCGGCGCCCCAAGGTCGTGCAGGCGCTCCAGGACCGCCACGTTGTCGGGCCCGCGGTTCACCATGTCGCCGTTGACCACCACCAGGTCGGGCGCCTGCCGCTGCAGATCGGCCAGGACCGCCTCGAGCGCCACGAGGTTGCCGTGGACGTCGGAGAGGATCGCCACCCTCACGACGCACACACCTTCCGCAGCCGGAGGAACATGCCTGCCGTCACTCGCCCAGCACCCTCACGACCGCCTCCTCCATGACCGCGGTCGGCGCGTCCACGCCGGTCCACAGGAAGAAGGCCGCCGCGCCCTGGTAGATGAGCATGGGCAGGCCGTTCTGTATGCGCAGGCCGCTCGCGCTGGCGTCCCGCAGCAGCCGCGTGACCTTGGGGCGGTAGATGAGGTCCATCACCGCACCCCTTTCCGGGAGGGCCCCCTCGGGCAGCGGCGACTCCTCCAGCTCCACGCCCTGGCGCAGGAGACCCACCGAGGTGGAGTTGATGATCAGATCGGCAGTGCGGGCGACGTTCGCGAGGTCGTCAGCGGCAACAACCTGCACGGTGCCCATCTCCTCGAAGTCTTCAGCCAGCCGCTGCGCCCGCTCGTATGTGCGGTTGTGGACCAGCAGCTCCTTCACGCCGGCGCTCAGCAGGGCGAAGGCGACCGCACGGCCTGCGCCGCCGGCGCCCAGGAGGAGCACGCGCGAGCTGCGCACGTCCACCTCGAGGTCGAGCAGCGCCCGCTGGAAGCCCACCACGTCCGTGTTGTGCCCTACCAGCTCACCGCCCCGCCGGACGATCGTGTTGACCGCCCCGACGAACTCCGCGTCCTCGCTCAGCTCGTCCAGGTGCTCCAGCACGGCCTCCTTGTGGGGAATGGTGACGTTGGCGCCAAGGAACTCCTCGCCGCGCAGGCGGTCCAGGTATTGGGTGAGCTCGTCGGGCGGCACCTCCCACGCCTCGTAAAGGGCGTCCACTCCCGTCGCCTCGAAGGCAGAGTTCTGCATCGCCGGACTGAGACTGTGCCACGCCGGATAGGCGAAGAGCGTCACCCTCTTCATGCCGGCTGCTTCTCCCCAAGCCGCGTGAAGACCTCGAGCGCCCGCTCCACGTCCTCGTCGGCAATCTCGTAATGGGTGACCAGGCGAATCGCCGTCTCGCCCATCGCGTTTGCCAGCACGCCGTTCCGGGCAAGCTCCTCCACGGCCGCTGGGGCATTTTCGACCTGCAGGTAGACCATGTTCGTCTGCACGCTCTCCAGGTCGATGCCGATGCCCGGCAGCCCTGCCAGCCCCGTGGCCAGGCGGCGGGCGCGCTCGTGGTCCTCGCCCAGCCGGCCGGTCATCGTTTCCAGCGCGACTATTCCGGCGGCGGCGATGATTCCGGCCTGGCGCATGCCGCCGCCCAGCAGCTTCCGGTAGCGGTGGGCCCGGTCGATGAACTCGCGCGAGCCGAGCAGGACGGTGCCCGCAGGCGCGGCCAGCCCCTTGCTCAGGCAAATCGACACCGAGTCGAACCCCGCGCACACCGCGTCGATGCCCACGCCCAGGGCGGCCGCGGCATTGAAGCCGCGCGCCGCGTCCAGGTGGATGGGCAACCCCTCGTCGCGGGCCAGCTCGACGATCTCCCGGCAGCGCTCGAGCGGCACCACGGTCCCGCCGGCGCTGTTGTGGGTGTTCTCCAGCGCGATCATGCCGGTGGGGGCCTTGTGGATGGAGCGCTGGATGGCCCGGCGCACATCCTGCACTTCGGGAACTCCCCGGGGCGCGGGCACCACCCGGGGGAGGAGGCCCGCCAGCGCGGCCATGCCGCCAATCTCGAACTCGTAGATGTGCGCACCCTGCGGCAGGATCACCTCGGTGCCGCGGCCGGCATGCGCCGCCAGGGCCGCCAGGTTGCTCATCGTTCCCGTGGGAAAGAGCAGGCCCGCCTCGAAGCCCGCCTGCCGGGCCAGCATCTCCTGGAGGCGTACGACGGTAGGGTCCTCACCGTAGACGTCGTCCCCAACGGGTGCTTGCGCCATCGCCTCGCGCATCGCAGCGGTGGGCCGGGTGACGGTATCTGATCGCAGGTCGATTGCTCGTGCGCCAAAGCTCATGCGTAATTCTATCGGGGCACGCTCCGTAACCCCGCACCTAGAGGCTACGGCCCCCCGTTACTTACGGTGCACGCAGCGATGCGTCAGTCACCCGTACCCTCCGAGAGCGACAACATGCCCCAGGGCGGCAGCGGCAACTCCCGCTCCCGCGAGGGCAGGCCGGGCAGCCTGCGCCGCTTCCTCACCTTCCTGCGGCCATACTTTGGCCTGCTGGCCCTGGCCAGCCTGGGCGGCATGGTCAAGTTCGGGGTGCCGCTGCTAGTCCCCATGGCGACACGCTTCCTGCTCGACGACGTGTTTCTCGACCAGTCGATGAGCTTCGATCAGAAGATGAACCAGCTGTGGACGATAGTGGGCGGGCTCATCGCCCTGTTCGCCCTCTTCTGGGCGCCCATGGTCTACGTGCGCCACTACTACGCGGGACTCGCCGCGCAGCGGACGGTGTTCGACCTGCGCAGCCGGCTCTACTACCACATCCTGCGGCTCTCTGCCTCCTTCTTCACCCGCCACAAGTCCGGGGCGATCGTCACCCGCCTGACCAACGACATCGACCGGGTCCAGAACCTCGTGGGCGGCGCGCTCACCAACGTGTGGATGGACCTCATCTCCCTGGTGCTGGTGATAATCCTGCTCATACAGATCGACGTGGTCCTCACCCTCATCGCGCTGGTTACCTTCCCGCCCTACCTCTACTTCTTCCGCCGCTTCAACGACCGCATCCGCGAAACGGCCGAGGACGTCCAGCAGAAGGTCTCCACCCTCTCCGGCAACGTCCAGGAGAAGATCGCCGGCTCGACCATCGTGCGGGCGTTCGGACGGGAGAAGCTGGAGGAGCGGCACTTCTTCCGCGACGCCCGCCGGCTCCTGCACAGCAACCTGCGTTCCGTCAGGCTCGAGAGCACCAACGCCGTCATCACGGGGCTGCTGACCCAGATCGCCCCGCTCATCGTCCTCCTCTACGGAGGTTGGCGTGTGATATCCGGGACTCTCACCGTGGGCGACCTGGTGGCCGTGACGCTCTACCTGGGCAACCTCTACCTGCCGCTCCAGCGCTTCTCGGAGCTGAACATCGAGTTCGCCCGCTCCACCGCCGCGCTCAACCGGGTGTTCGCTCTCATGGACGAGCAGCCGGAGGTCCGCGATGAGGAGGGCGCCGTCGACCTGGGTGTCGTCGAAGGCACCGTGGAGTTCCGGCATGTCTCCTTCGCCTACGAGCCGGAGACCGCGCCCGTCCTCCACGACGTCTCGTTCACGGCCAGGCCCGGCGAGACCGTCGCCCTGGTGGGGCCCAGCGGTTCGGGCAAGTCGACGATCATAAGCCTCATCCCCCGCTTCTACGACCCCTCGCACGGCTCCGTACACATCGACGGCAACAACATCCGGTACGTCACCACGGCCTCGCTGCGCCGGAATGTGGCCCTGGTCCTGCAGAGCCCCATCCTCTTCTCGGGCAGCATCCGCGACAACCTGCGCTACGGCCGGCCCGATGCGAGCGACGACGACATAGTGGAGGCGGCGCGCGCAGCCAACGCGCTCGATTTCATCCGGGAACTGCCGCGCGGCTTCGACACTGAGGTCGGTGAGGGCGGCGGCTTCCTCTCCGGCGGTCAGCGGCAACGCCTCACCATCGCCCGCGCCTTCCTGAAGGACCCGCGCATCCTTATCCTCGATGAGGCCACCAGCGCGCTCGACACCACCTCCGAGCGGCTCATCCAGGAGTCGCTCGAGCAGCTCATGAAGGGCCGCACCACCTTCGTGATCGCCCACCGCCTCTCCACCATCGTGGGCGCCGACCGGATCCTGGTAATGCGCGCCGGCCGCATCGTCGAGAGCGGCAATCACGAGGAGCTGCTGGAGCGGGAGGGGCTCTACTCGGAGCTTTTCCGGCGGGTCGCCTGATCGCCGGGCCCGGTATCCTGTGCCCCGCCAAACGACCCGTCGAAGGGCTCCCCGGTTTCGCCCGTCGGCAAACGCTCGCCGCAGTTGTAGCAGTAGTTGGAGCCCAGCCCGTGATCGGTCGCCCGGCAGCGCGGGCACTCGAGCCCGGCCCGCGCCCGGCTGCGCGTGGCGCTGCCGATCTCGGTGGTGACGATCCCGGTGGGCACGGCGATGATCGCATAGCCGGTGATCATCAGCACGGCCGAGAGGAACCGGCCCACCGCCGTCACCGGCACGATGTCGCCGTAACCGACGGTCGTGAGGCTCACCACCGCCCAGTAGATCGATACGGGCACGTTGTCGAAACCTGGCCGGGGACCCTCGACGAGGTACATGGCTGTGCCTGCGATCAGCACGATGGTCGCGACCGCGAAGAGGAAGACGAGGATCTTCTCGCGGCTGGCGCGCAGCGCCCTCATGAGCAGGTCGGCGTCGTCGAGGAAGCGCACCAGCTTGAGCACCCGGAAGATGCGCAGGAGGCGTATGGAGCGGATGACCAGGGCGTACTCTGCCCCCGTCACGAACAGCCCCAGGTAGGTGGGCAT
Source organism: uncultured Trueperaceae bacterium (assembly GCA_937983275.1). Lineage (GTDB taxonomy): Bacteria > Deinococcota > Deinococci > Deinococcales > Trueperaceae > CALKAI01. The sequence continues at coordinate 40,535 of CALKAI010000141.1, forward strand.
GACAGCCAGGAGGTCGACGATCCCGAAGAAGCTGAAGATGTAGCCGGGCCGGTCCCTGGCTGCGTAGATGCGCAGCAGGTACTCGACGGTGAAGAGCGCCGTGAAGGTCCACTCGGCCGCGCGGAACAGGTCGCCGTACGGGCCGCCCAGCTGCGGCAGGCTGGCGAACACGACGAGGGTCACGCTCGCCAGGATTGCGACGAGCAGCAGAATGTCGAAGGTGCGGCCCAGACGCGTGTCCGTGCCGAAGATCACCCGGTGCAGCCTCTCGCGGGGCCCCTCGCCGCTCATGAGGGCCTTAGCCTAACCGACCCTCCCGCCAGATTGTGTCCAGCTGCCTGTCAGGCGCCCGCCTGCTCGCCAGGCAGGCCCGCCATTACTGTGCTGCGATCGGGCTGGGGAACCAGGTCCTTCCAGCTGCCCAGCCACTGGCGGAACTTCCCGAGGCCTATCTCGTACATCTGCTCGCGCCGCTCCTTGCGCTTCACGCCCCGCTTCTTCGGCACGCTGGGCACCAGGCCCCAGTTGGCGTTCATCGGCTGGAAGTTGTCGGGGTTGGCGGTCGCCAGGAAGCGCACCAGCCCGCCCAGCATGCTCTCCTCCGGCGGGACCACGGGGTCCATGCCCAGGGCCCTGCGGGCGGCGTTGCTGCCGGCCAGCCAACCGGTAGCGCTCGACTCCAGGTAGCCCTCGGTGCCCGAGAGGACGCCGGCGACGAAGGTGTCCGGCCAGTCGCGGAACTCCATGGTGGCGTTCAGCAGGCTGGGGGCGTTCAGGTAGGTGTTGCGGTGCATGACGCCGTAGCGGACGACCTCTGCCTTCTCCAGGCCGGGTATCAACTGCACGATCTCCTTCTGCTCGCCCCACTTGAGGCCGGTCTGGAAGCCGACAAGGCTCCACATCTGGCCGCGGGCGTCCTCCTGGCGCAGCTGCGCCACCGCGTAGAACTCCTCGCCGGTCTCCGGGTGCTCCAGTCCCACCGGCTTGAGCGGCCCGAAGCGGGGAGTGTCGTCGCCGCGCCGGGCGAGCTCCTCGATGGGGATGCAGCCCTCGAAGTACTCGAGGTTCTCCCAGTCGCGCGGGTCGTGGTTGCGGGCGTTGGCGATCGCCTCGATGAGCCGCTCGTACTGCTCCTTCGTGAAGGGCAGGTTGATGTAGTCGGCCTCCTGGCCGTAGCGGCCCTTGCGGTAGGCGACGCTCATGTCGATCGTCTCGCCGTTGATGATGGGCGCCGCGGCATCGTAGAAGCCCAGGAACTCGGTGCCCAGGCGCTCGCGTATGGCCTGCGCGAGCGCATCGGAGGTCAGCGGCCCGGTGGCCAACACGACGATCCCCTCGGGGATCTCGGTGAGCTCTCCCCTGTGGATGGTGATGAGCGGGTGGTTGCGCACCTTCTCGGAAACCCGGGCGCTGAACTCCTCGCGGTCCACCGCCAGCGCCCCGCCCGCGGGGATGCGAACCTCGTGGGCGGTGGAGACGACGACGCCGCCGGCCGCCAGCATCTCGGCCTGCAGCAGCCCCTTGGCATTGGAGGGGGCCTCGCCGCCGAAAGAGTTGGAGCACACGATCTCGGCGAAGTTTTCGGTGTGATGGGCCGGGGTCATCTTCTGCGGGCGCATCTCCCACAGGTCGACCCGGACGCCCATGTTGGCGGCAGCCAGGGCCGCGTCGCTGCCGGCCATTCCGCCGCCTACGACCGTAATACGAGGTTCCTTGGACATGCGCAAAGTCTAGCAGCGAATGTTGCGCCGGCCGGCATGACGGCGAACGGGCGGCCGCTCCGCAAGCCCACGGAAACAGTAAGCGCAGTTCTCTAGAGCCTGAAGACTGGCGCCTGGGGCCTAGAGAAGCCGGCGCCGGCGCCGCGGCCGGGCGGCACCGACCAGGCGCAGCAGCACGCTCAGCAGGAGCAGCAGCAGGCCGGCCGCGGTGAAGAGCAGCAGGTTGCGCAGCAGGTGCTCGAAGGCGGTGTCGGGGAGCAGCAGCAGGCCGCGCCACCCCTCCCAGGTGAGACCCATCAGGTCGGGCACCTCCGTGCCGAAGGTCGCGAAGACAGGCAGAGCCGCAATCTCCTGCCCGAAGCGCACGAGCAGCCAGGCGAGCGCACCCGCCGTTACCGCCAGCACGAGGCCAAGGTTCGCAAGCCGGCCCCAGCCGTTGCTGGCGATCACCAGGATCACCGCCAGGGCAAGCGCAACGATGCCCAGGCCCCAGCTGGCGGTGACGTACTCGCGTGCGGCGGGCCGGGCCAGCAGGTCTATGGCCGGGCCGGCCGCGGCCAGGAGGTAGCTGGCATCCCCGCTCAGCGAGTCCACCACGCCGGTGCGGCCCTCCTGCCAGGCGCGCTGCGCCAGCCGGGAGGCGACGAGCTCCTGCGCCTCCTCCTCGTCCAGGCCGGCGACCTCTGCCTGAGTCAGGAGCCCGGAGGCCGGAGCCTCCCCGCCCGCCTCGCTGGCCTCAATCGCCGTGCGGGCGAGGGCGAGGCGTTCGCCTATCGCGGCTTCCTGTGCCAGCAGGAGCGACTCGAAGAGGGTCTCCAGGCGGGCCCGGGCCAGCGTGGCGCCCTCGTTCAGGGCGTTGAGCAGATTGACGTTGCCGACCAGTTCCGCGGCGGCATCGAGACCCGAGTCCAGCAGCACGCCCGCCAGCTCCTCGACGACGAGGACGCCGATATCACGGGAGCTCAGGCCCTGCAGGCGGCCGGGGTCGACGGTGACGAAGAGGCCCACGATCGGCTGCACCTCCTGCCCGGGGTTCTGCTGCGCCTGCAACGGCCAGTTGGCGACCCGGCTGCCGTTGTCGAGCCCGGCGGGGAGCATGCTGGTGAGCAGTGCGTCGGCGACCAGGCGGGCGCCCGGCCCCTCCATCGCGACCGCATACCTCGCTTCGAGGGTGCTGCCGGAGAGCGCGCGGGCAACAGCCGCGGCTCCCGCATTCACGGTCCGGCCGGCCCAGTCGCTGGCCAGGAGCTGGACCGCCTCCCAGGGGCCCACCTCATCAAGCTGACCGGCCGGGATCGTCACGCCGCTGCCGGGCAGGACCTCCAGCGGTTCACCCGGCTGGTAATCGAACTGCACCCGCACCCGCGAGGTGACGGCCGGAGCATCCTCACCGGTCTGTGCGAGGGCGTCGGCGAAGATCTCCTCGAAGATGGGCACCGCGCGCCTTTGCGAGCTCAGCTGGCTCAGGGTGAGCAGGGGGATCAGGAAGATCAGCGTGAGCGCCAGCAGGACGCCGCTGGCCCACTTGACGTCGACTCGCCAGTTCGGTTGTTCTCTGCTGATCATGCCGGTTCCGCTCCTCACCCACTCCACGGCGGAGTGGCACGTGGCCGCATTCTAACCAGCCGTGCGCTCCCCGCAATTCCCGGCAACGGCCCTCGACCCGCCACACCTGCACCCTCCCCCACAAGGAGGGTAGATTGGCAGCGTGGCGCAGGTCCTCCTCATACCGCTCCTGGGTCCCTTCCACCTGAGCAGCCCCGCGTACAACGCGGTCACAGTGCGTGACGCCGTTGCCGCCTGGGAGCCGGACGCGCTTGCCACCAGTGCGCTGGTGCCGGGCGACCTGGACGGCCCCGGCTGGCAGGATACGGCCGAGATCGCGCTACCCCTGGCCGTCATCCCCTGGGCGCGGCGCCGGAAGATCCCCGTCCACCCGATCGGCGAGGCACCCGCCATCCCGGACTCCCAGGAGGAGTTCGCGCGTTACCTGGAGCCGTACCCGGCCCTGCTCGCCCGCTGGCGGGAGATAGACAGGGCGCTGGAGCCGGTGCGCGGGCTGCTGGCCCGGCCGCTTACGGCCACGCTCATCCGGGAGCAACTGCTGCCCGCCCTGCGCGATCACGCCCTGCAGCTCGAAGGGGAGTTCGAGGACGGCCCGGCCACCGCCTGGCTGCGCGAGCGCAGCGGGGTCGCCGTTACGCGGTTGCGCGGTCTGGACGCGCGGCGCATCGCGCTTCTCGCCCCGGCCCACGAGCTGCCACTCCTCGAGGAGCTGCTTGGCCAGGACCCGGGCCTGGAGCTGGAGTACGCGGGCGAGCCGGCGGTGACTCCGGAGGCGCGCGAGCGCTCCCTCCTCGACGTCGCCTTCCGGGGTGACGTGGCCAACCCCGACCGGCTGCTGCCGCAGCTGCGCGAGCTGGACAGCGCCGAGGCCCGCTACCACGAGGCAAACCTGCTGCTCGCCGCCGGCCACGGCTACGAGGCGCTGCAGCTGCTCGAAAAGGCCAGCAACGGCGACTTCAGCGAACCCTACTTCCTGCCCGGCTACCTGCTAGCCCGCCTGGGCCAGCTGCGCGACCTGGACGGGCACAGGAACGCGGCACTCAAGGCCTACCGCGCCGTCCTCGCCCTCGAATGGGTACCTGCAGAGGCCCGGGAGGCGGCCCAGCAGGGCCTGGAACGCCCCTTCGAACCAGGGTAGGCAGCCCGGAGTGAGCGAAGCCGACGAGAGGAGCCGCACGGGCGTGACCCGCCTGGAGGAGCAGGTCCGCAGCTACAGCCGCGATGCCGGCTACGGCTACTGCCTGGGCTCCTTCCCGGTGCTGGAGCTGCTGCGCCACCGGCCGCAGCACGCCCTGCAGGTCGTGCTTCACCCCGGGATGCCCGCCGCAAGGAGCCAACCGATCCGGGAGCTGTGCGCCGGTTACAACGTCCAACTGAGCGAGGACGCCGCGCTGCTGCGGCGGGTCGCCCACCGCAAGGACGTCGACGCCCTGGCCCTCTTCGGGAAGTACGGGGAGAGCCTCGACTGGAACGACGATCACCTGGCGCTCGTGTCGCCCGGCAACCCCGGCAACCTGGGCACGATCCTGCGTACGGCCGCCGCGTTTGGTGTGAACGACATTGCGCTGCTGGGCCCCTCCGTCGACCCCTGGAACCCTCACGTCATCCGTGCCTCGATAGGCGCCCGGTTCCTGGTGCGCGTCGAGGAGTTCGCCGGCTTCGAAGAGTACCGGAGCCGGCGCGGCACGGAGATCCACATGTTCACCGGCGGGGCCGGACGAACCCTGCCCGGCGCGACCTTCCCCAGCCCATTCACGCTCCTCTTCGGTCCCGAGTGGCCGGGCCTGCCGGAGGAGCTCGAGCGGCACGGCACCACCGTTGCCATCCCCCAGGATCCCCGCGTCGAGTCGCTGAACGTGGCCGTCGCCGCGGGGGTCGCCCTCTACGCCGCCCGGCACGGGAATTCCCGCCAGGACCCGGGCGGGGCGCGGTTATACTCAGGCGATGCGTGAACTCCTCTACGAGGCAGCCGGGCATTACCGGGAAGGCCGCTCGTTCGCCGAGCAGGGCGACCTGAACGCCGCCCTCAGCTCGTTCGACCGGGCGCTCGAGGACCTGCACGCCGTCAAGCCGCAGCGCATGCGCGACATCCTGCTCGCCCAGGTCTACCTGTCCCGCTACGAGCTGTGCAGGGAGCGCGACCGGAAGCGCGCCGCCATGGACCTGCGCTGGGGCTACTCGTACGCACGCACCACCATGGAACCCACCGTTCGCCTGCATGCCGAGGAGCTGTGGCGTCAGGAGCTGACCCACTACCAGGCACAGGCCCGGGACGGGAAGAACCGCCAGAAGGAGGGGCCCGCGCGCAAGCGGCGCGGCCGGGGTCGGCGCAAGCGCCGCTCCTGATCCACCCATCCGTTAGCATGGTGGGCATGCTCGCTCACGCCCGGCAACTCCAGGAGCAGTACCTCCAGACACTCAGACAACTCGTCGAGATTGAAACGCCAAGCGGCGACAAGCCGGCCGGCGACCGTTTCGTCGGGGTACTCACCGGCCTGCTCGAGGAGCAGGGCTGGACGGTACGGCTCCACCGGCGGGACGAGGTGGGCGACATCATCGAAGCCACCTGGGGACCCGCGGCCGGCGGCGGCACGCTGCTGCTCACCCACTACGACACCGTCTGGCCGGTCGGCACGCTGCAGCACATGCCCTTCCGTCAGGAGGGCGACACCGTCTACGGGCCGGGAACGGACGACATGAAGGCGGGCATCGTGAGCGCAATCTTCGCCCTGCGCCTGCTGAAAGAGCAGGGACGCGAGCCGTCCGGCCGGATCACCCTGCTGGTCACCTCCGACGAGGAGTCGGGCAGCCTCCACTCGCGGGAGCTCATCGAGGAACTGGGCCGCGCTCACGAGCGGGTGCTCGTCCTCGAATCCGGCCGCGACGATGGCGCGATAAAGGTGGGCCGCAAGGGCGTGGGGCACTACCGGGTGACCTTCCGGGGGCGCAGCTCCCACGCGGGCAACGAACCGAAGGCCGGCGCCAGCGCTCTGCGTGAACTCGCCCACTTCCTCCTCTACGCCGAGGAGCTGGGAGACGACGAGCTGCAGACCAGCGTGAACCTGACCGTCGCCTCGGGCGGCACCGTAATCAACGTGATAAGCGAGGAAGCCCGCGCCGAGATCGACGTGCGCGTCCTCCGGGCGAGCGAGTTCGCGCGGGTCGACGAGGCGCTGCGCAGCTACACCCCCCGTGACAGTCGCGTGAAGGTAGAGATAGAGGGCGGAGAAAACCGGCCGCCCCTCGAACGCACCCCCCGCAACGAGAAGCTGTGGCAGGAGGTACAGGAGCACCTGCGCTCGCTGGACCTGGACCTGCCCGGCGTAGTGGTGGGCGGCGGCTCGGACGGCAACTTCACCAGCGCGCTGGGCATCCCCACCATCGACGGGCTGGGCCCGGCCGGCGCCGGCGCCCACGCCCGCAACGAGCACATCCGGCTGCAGGAGACCCTCGACCGGGTGGCGCTGCTGGCCTCCATCCTGGCAGGCCAGCCGAACGCCGGCGAGCGCCTGCGGCCCTCCCTGGAGGAACAACAGCACTGATGCGTCGTGATCTGCTGGTGGCAGCGGCAAGCGGAGCGCTGCTCTCGCTGGCCCTGCCGCCCAACAACTGGTGGCCGCTGCTCTTCGCCCTGACCCCACTGTTCACCCTGGTGGCACTCGCGCCACGCAACCGGCGCGCCTTCTGGCTGGGCTTTGCGTTCGGGCTGCCCTTCTTCACCCTCTACATCCTGTGGCTGCCCGCCTCGTTCGCGCAGCCAAACTTCTTCGGGCCCTTCTTCTGGCTTCTGTTCCCGCCGCTGGTGCTGTTGCTCTCTGCCTTCTGGGGTCTGGTGACGCTGCTAGCCCGGCTGCTGGGCGGGGGTGGTGGGCTCACCCTGCTGCTGCTGCCGCCCCTGTGGATCCTCATGGAGTGGGCGCGCGCCCAGGGGTACTTTGCCTTCCCGTGGGGCACCATCGGTTACGGCTGGCTCGACTCGCCGGTGGCGCAACTGGCCGATACTTTCGGCGTCTGGGGCCTGGGGCTGCTGACCGCCGGCGTGGCCGCCTTGTTCGCCGTGCCATTCCTGAGCCTGGGCCGGTCGGGCCGCTACGTGTCGGTCGCCCCGGGCGTTGAGCCACCCCGGCAGCCCGGGCCGCTCCTCCGTTTCGCCCCGCCGCTCGCCGGCCTGCTGCTACTCGTGGGCGCCTGGGCCTGGGGAAGCCAGAAGCTGGAGTGGGAGCTGCCCGAACCCACCGAGGTCGCCGTGCTGGTCCAGCCGAACATCGACCCGTTCGGTCGCGTCACGGGGCCGGTGAGCGACTTCGACGTCCTCAGCGAGCTCACCGCCGCCGGCGTGGACAACGCCGCCGGCGATCCCGACCTGGTCGTGTGGCCCGAGGGCGCCCTCATAGGGGGCCTGGAGGGCCAGGCGATGGTGGACGAGATCCAGGAGCTGGCGCCCGAGGCGACCTTCCTCATCGGTGCCCGGATGCGCGACGGGGACGGCCGCTCCTACAACAGCGCGCTCACCATCGCCGGCGGCGAGGTGATCGACCGCTACGACAAGTACTACCTGGTGCCCTTCGGTGAACGATTCCCCCTGATCGAGACTGCGGAGCCCCTCTACCGGGCGGTCTTCGGGCTGTTTGGCCTGCCCGTGCTCGAGGGCACCTTCCCGGGTGAGTCGTTCGAGCCGCTAGAGTCGCCGGAGGGCCTGCAGGGCGCGTACATCTGCTACGAGTCGGTGTTCCCGCAGGTGCAGCGGCAAATGGTGCGCGACGGCGCCACCGTGCTGCTGAACATCACCAACGACGCCTGGTTCGCGCGGGGCAACGGTGCCCGGCAGCATTACGAGATGGGCAGCATGCGGGCAATCGAGGCGCGCCGCTACATCCTGCGCTCGGGCATCGACGGGATCACCGGGGTCGTCGACCCCTTCGGCCGTACCCTCCACGAGATGCCCCGCGGTATCCCCGGCTTCGTGGTGGCACAGTTCGCGCACCTCGATGTGGAGACACCCTACGTCCGCTACGGCCACTTGCTCCTGCCGCTTCTGCTCGGCTGGGTCCTGCTGGGCTGGGCGACCCGCTTGCTCACCAAACGCCAGCGGAGCGTGGCAACCTAGTAACGTGGTGTCCCCCAACGAACTAAGCTGGTCGCAATGAACGTCTTCATCGTGGGTGGAGGCGAGATCGGCACGAGCATCGCCGAAGCACTCCACAAGGACCACAACGTCGTCGTGATGGACGAACTCGCCGAGCGGGCGAGCGCCTTCGAGACGCTGGATGTACAGTTTGTGCAGGGTAGCGGTACCGACCCCGAGGACCTGCGGGCAGCCGGAATCGAGCGGGCAGATGCTTTCGTGGCCTGCACCCGCAACGACGACGTGAACGTTCTCGCCTGCCTTGCAGCGAAGGGGGGCGGCGCCAGACGCACCTGCGCGTTCGTCACCAGGGGCCGCTACATCGAGGCGTTCAAGGGGCGCAGCGCCGACAAGTCGGTTGCCCACGCAATCGACCGTGTGCTGTGGCCACAGCGTACGCTGGCGGCCCAGATTATCGATATTATCAGGGTGCCTCGTGCGGTTGACTCTGCCCAGTTTGCTGGTGGAGAAATTCAGCTCCTCGAGTACCGCCTCGAACCTGGCGACCCCTTTCTGGGCCAAACATTGCAGGCAGTGCGGCTCCCGCCGGGCGTGCTGGTTGTTGGACTCATCAGGGATGATGCGTTCAGCGTACCCTCGGGCCAAACTGTTCTTGAAGTTGGAGACCGGGCGGTCTTTATGGGCACCAGCCGCAGCATGAGCACGCTTGGCCGGTTGTTCGCCCGGCGCAAGGGCCGGCCCACGGTAGTGATCGTGGGCGGTGGCAACGTGGGTTTCATGGTCGCCCAAGCCCTGCAGGATGAGCGCGCGCACGTGACCGTCATCGAGCAAAACGCCGATCGGTGCGAGAAGCTGGCCAACTGGCTGCCCCGCGTGCTGGTGCTGCGTGGTGACGGCAGCGACCTGGAATTGCTGGAGCAGGAGCGCATCGAGGATGCCGATGTCGTTGTTGCGGTAACCGATGACGACGCCCGCAACCTGCTCGTATCCCTGCTCGCGAAGCAACTGGGTGTCCCGAAGGTGATAACCCGCGTAGGCCGTACTCAAAACCGGCGACTCTTCGAGCGGGTGGGGATCGATGTGCCGCTTACCCCCAGGGCAGCGGCCGTGCAGGAGGCGCTGAACTGGCTGCAGGTGGACGAGGTACAGCACCTGGCAAGCATCGAGGACCGGGCCGAGGTAATGGAGGCCGTCTACCCGGAGGATGCCCCTACCGGCCCCATCGCCGCAATAGGCACCCCGCCGGACTCCCTCATCGGGGCGATTAGGCGCGGCAACCACGTCCTCATCCCTACCGGCAGGACCGAGCTGCGCCGCGGCGACCACCTGATCATCGTGACCACGCCCGACAATGTCGAAGCGGTGGAAGCGTGGCTCGCCGGGAAGCGAAACCGGAACGGCTAGACGGCAACAGTGCGCGGCTACTTCACCCCCTACGTTCTGGGCGCCGCACTCCTGGCGTTCGCAGTCGTATGTGCCCTCTTTGCCGGCGGCGCTGCGCTCGTTGGCGAACCGTCCCTGGGGTTTCTCTTCAGCGCCGTCCTCTCCGGTTCGGTAGGCCTGCCACTGCGCCTCTTCGGCGATCCCGCGGGAGAACCGGCACGCCGCGAGGCCCTCTTCGCGGTCCTCCTCATGTGGATCGTGATCCCGCTCATCGGCGCGATCCCCTACATCCATTCGGGCTTCTTCACGCCACTCAATGCACTGTTTGAGTCGATGAGCGGCTTCTCCTCTACAGGCGCGACAGTGCTGCAGGATTTCGAGGGGCTACCGAAAAGCATGTTCCTGTATCGCGCCTTTACCCAGTGGGTAGGCGGCATCGGAATCATCGTTATCTTCATCGCGGTCTTCCCGGCTCTCGCCATCGCCGGCCGCCAGCTCTTCTTCACAGAGGTCCCCGGCCCTAACGAGGAGCGTATTACTCCCAGGTTGCGCAATACCGCTACGACGCTCATGGCGGTCTATGGAGGACTTACTCTGGCCTGCTGGCTCTCCTACGGACTTGCCGGCATGAGCCTCTTTGACGCCCTTGCGCATGCACTCACTACTGTCTCGGCCGGCGGCTTCTCGACGAACGCCCTCTCCTTTCAGGGCACCCCCGGCGGCCTCATCGACTGGGTGGCGATCGTCTTCATGTTCCTCTCCGGCGTTAACTTCACCCTCCAGTACCGCGTATTCTCAGGGCGGCCGGGCCTCCTGCGCAGCGACCCGGAGTTCCGGGCGTATGGGCTGGTGGTGCTGGTCTCGGCCCTATTGCTCACGCTTACGCTGCTGGGCACCTACGGGGCGGCCGGCGCCGTTCGTCACGGCCTCTTCCAGGCGCTGTCGATCGTCACGACCACCGGTTTCGCCTCGGCCGACTTCGACCTGTGGGGCAACCGCCCGCAGGTGGTGCTGCTGGTGCTCATGTTCATAGGCGGCAGCGCCGGCAGTGCCGCCGGCGGCGTGAAGGTGGTGCGCTGGCTCATCCTGCTACAGCACTCGGGCCGGGAGGTACAACGCGCCCTTCACCCCCGCGCCGTCCTGCCCGTGCGGCTGGGCCGCAAGGTCGTGCCCGAGGAGGTCGTCCGGGCGGTCGCCGCGTTCATCACCCTCTACGTGCTGCTGTTCGGCATCGGCACCGTGCTGCTGGCCGCCCTGGGCAGCGACTTCGTCACCGCCTTCACCGCCAGCATCGCCGCGATCGGCAACATCGGTCCGGGACTCGAAGGGGTAGGCCCGATGCTCAACTACACTGAGATCCACCCGCTGGGCCGCGCCTTCCTGATCTTCCAGATGTATGCCGGCCGGCTGGAGGTCGTTTCCGTCTTTGTACTCTTCACCTCGAGCTGGTGGCGGCTGCCCAGGCGCAATCCATGGCGGCAGCAGTAGGCTAGCTGGTACGCTTCGGCAACAACCGCGCTGCCATCATCACGGTCGCCGTACTGGTTGGACGTAAGGAGGTCCCAATGTCCGAGCACATCGAGTCCGTGCTGCAGGAGAACCGCCGCTTCTCACCCGCGAAGGAGTTTCGCGAGAGGGCGCACATATCCAGTTACGAGGAGTACGAGCGCCTCTACCGCCAGTCGCTGGACGATCCGGAGACCTTCTGGGCGAACGTCGCCAGCGAGCTGCACTGGTTCGAGCCGTGGCAGAGCGTGCGCGACTGGGACGAGCCGTTCGTCAGGTGGTTCGACGGCGGCAAGACAAACATCGCCTACAACGCCCTCGACCGGCAGGTAGAGGCCGGCCGCGGCGACAAGGTGGCGTTCTACTGGGAGGGCGAGCCGGGCGACCGCCGCGAGATCACCTACCGGGAGATGCTCGACGAGGTGTCCCGCCTGGGCAACGTCCTGAAGGAGTTCGGCGTCGGGAAGGGCGACCGGGTGGTCATCTACCTGCCGATGATCCCCGAGGCCGCCGCGGCGATGCTCGCCTGCGCGCGCATAGGCGCCACCCACTCGGTGGTGTTCGGCGGCTTCTCCAGCGCCGCGCTGCGCGACCGCATCGGTGACGCCCAGGCGAAGGTGGTCATCACCGCGGATGGCAGCTTCAGGCGCGGCAAGGTCCTCCCGCTGAAGGAGACGGTCGACGAGGCGCTGCGTGAGAGCCCTAGCGTCGAAAAGGTGCTGGTCGTGCGCCGCGCTGCAAGCGACGTGACGATGGAGCCGGGCCGGGACGTCTGGTACCACGACCTGGTCCCGCAGGCGTCCACGGAGTGCCCCGCGGTACCGGTTGAGGCAGAGCACCCCCTCTTCATCCTCTACACCTCCGGCTCCACCGGCAAGCCCAAGGGCGTCGTGCACACGGTGGGCGGCTACCAGACGATGGTCTACCTGACCGCGAAATACGTTTTCGACCTGCACGACGACGACGTGTTCTGGTGCACGGCCGACATCGGCTGGATCACCGGCCACTCCTACGTCGTCTACGGGCCCATGCTGAACGGCGCCACCCAGGTGATGTACGAGGGTGCGCCCACCACCCCGACGCCGGCACGCTTCTGGGAGCTGGTCGAGCGCTACAGGGTGACCATCTTCTACACCGCACCTACGGCCATCCGGGCCTTCCGCAAGCTGGGCGAGGAGCACCCGGCGAAGCACGACCTCTCCTCGCTGCGGCTCATCGGTACGGTGGGCGAGCCCATCAACCCGGAGACCTGGACCTGGTACCGCCGGGTGATTGGCGGCGACCGGGTTCCGGTCATCGACACCTGGTGGCAAACCGAGAACGGTGCCATCCTCATCACCACCCTGCCGGGCGCGCACGACGCCAAACCGGGTGCGGCCGGCCTGCCGTTCTTCGGGGTGGAACCGGCGATCGTCGATGCCGGCGGCCGTGAGCTGGGCCCGAACGAGGGCGGTTACCTGGTCGTCAAGCAGCCGTGGCCGTCGATGCTGCGCACCGTCTTCGGTGATGACGAGCGCTACCGCAAGACCTACTGGGGCGAGGTGCCCCACGTCTACTTCGCCGGTGACGGCGCCCGCATGGATGAGGACGGCTACTTCTGGGTGATGGGCCGCGTCGATGACGTCGTGAACGTCTCCGGCCACCGGCTGGGCACGATGGAGGTCGAATCGGCAATCGTCTCACACGATGCGGTGGCCGAAGCCGCGGTGGTGGGGCGCCCCGACGAGGTGCGCGGCCAGGTCATAGTCGCCTTCGTCACCCTCGAGGGCGACCGCGAGGGCAGCCCGGACCTCGTCCAGGAGCTGCGCCAGCACGTCGTGAAGGAGATTGGTGCGATCGCCCGGCCCGAGGAGATCATCTTCACGCCGGCGCTCCCCAAGACCCGCAGCGGCAAGATCATGCGCAGGCTCCTGCGCAACATCGCCGCCGGCGAGGAGACCAGTGGCGACACCTCGACGCTGGAGGACCGCACCGTCGTCGAGCAGCTCCTGCGCAGCGCCGGCCGCGCGCCCGCTGCAGGCGACTGAGGTTCACGCTTTCCCGCCCAGGCCGGCCTGCCCCGGCAGTCACGGCCTGGGCGCTTTCATGCCCTGCGGGCTAGCATGGGGATGATGCCGGCCCTCGACATTCACTTCGGCGACAACCTGGCGGTCATGGCCGGGCTCGAGCCGGAGTCTTTCGACCTCATCTACATCGACCCGCCCTTCAACACGGGCAGGCGCCAGGAGCGCACCCGCATCCGGACAGTTCAGGACGACGCGGGCGACCGGACGGGTTACGGCGGCAAGCGTTACCGCTCGACGCTGCTGGGCAGCAAGCATTTCGAGGACGCCTTCGACGACTTCCTGGGCTTCCTGGAGCCGCGCCTGGAGGCGATGTATGCGCTGCTGAAACCTGCGGGGTCGCTCTTCCTGCACCTCGACTACCGCGAGGTGCACTACGCCAAGGTCCTCCTCGACGGCATCTTTGGCCGCGAGAGCTTCATCAACGAGATCATCTGGGCCTACGACTACGGCGGCCGCTCGCGCAAGCGCTGGTCACCCAAGCACGACAACATCCTCTGGTACGCGAAGGATCCCGGGAACTACACCTTCAACTACGACGCCATCGACCGGGTCCCCTACATGGCGCCCTCGCTGGTGACGGCCGAGAAAGCGCGGCGCGGCAAGACACCCACCGACACCTGGTGGCACACGATCGTCTCCCCCACCGGCCGCGAGAAGACTGGCTACCCCACCCAGAAGCCGCTGGGCGTCCTCAACCGGATCGTGCGCGTCCACTCCAACCCGGGCGACCTGCTCCTGGACGCCTTCGCCGGCTCTGGCACACTCGGGGAGGCCGCTGTGCGGAACGGCCGCAACGCCGTGCTCATCGATCAGAACGAGGCGGCGCTGAAGGTCATGGAGGAGCGCCTCCGCTTCGCAACGCCCACCTTCCACGGCTGGGCGCGGCAGGAGCAGGCAGAGACCGTCTGACTAGCCTTCTTTCTCTGCCCGCCCGGCCGTGACGGCCGCCGGCTCGCTAACGGCGGCTGCCTTCCTGTGCCGGAGCGGCAGTTCACTGATGAGCATGGCTATCACCACCAGCGCACCGCCCACCCAGCCGAGCAGCCCCAGCCGCTCGCCCAGCAGGAAGTAGGCGAAGATCGCCGCGAACACCGGCTCGAGCAGGAAGATGAGCGCGGCCACGTGCGCGGGCACGACCCGCTGTGCATACGTCTGCAGGATCGCCACCAGCGCCGTGGCGACGACCGCCAGGTAGAGGATCGCCAGGTAGGTGGAGAGCGGCACCTGGAGGAGCTGGCCGGCGTCGGGTGCCGCCCATAGCCAGGCCAGGAGCGCCATTGGCCAGTGCTGTACCCCGGCCAGGGTGAGCGGCGGCAGGTCGCGCACCACCTCCCCCAGGTAGACGATGAATATCGCGTAGGAGAGCGCGGTTCCCAGCAGCCACAGGTCGCCGGCCGTGATGCCCAGCTCGGAGCCCGTCATGCTCATGAAGCCGAGTCCCACGAGCGCCACGAGGGCGGCGACGTAGGCACGCGGCGCGATCCGGGTGCCCAGCCACAGGGAGCTCACCATGGGCGTGAGGATCACCGAGAAGCCCGTGATGAACGCGGCCTTTGACGCGGTCGTGAGGTCCAGGCCTATCGTCTGGGTGGCGAAACCGGCGAAACCGATGACCCCCAGGATTATGGCGGGCAGGATCGCGCGCCGCTCGATGCGTACCCAGCACAGCAGGAGGGCGGCCAGGCTGAAGCGGACGGCGAGGAGCAGCGGAACCGAGATGCTGTCGAGGGCATCCTTGGTGACCACGAAGGTCGTGCCCCAGATCATGGTGATGAGCACAAGCAGGGCGATACCGAGGGGGCGCGACATGGCGATCATTCTCTCACGGGCGCGGCGGGCCGGGAAGAGCGTGGGGAACAGGTGCCGTTCGCCCCTTGCGGACGCCGGCCCGTAGAATGCGGCCGTGGACACGCAGATGCGAATCGGATACGGCGAGGATTCCCACAGGCTCGAGGCGGGGCTGCCCCTGGTGATTGGCGGTGTCCCGATCGAAGGGTCACCGCTGGGCGCGGTAGCCCACTCCGACGGCGACGTGCTGCTGCACGCGCTGGCCGATTCCCTGCTGAGCGCCTTCGCCCTGGGCGACATTGGCCACTACTTCCCTCCCAGCGACCCGGCCTTACGGGGACTGCCCGGCGAGCAGATCGTCGCTCACGTCCTTGGGTTGCTGGCGCAACAGGGCGAGGTGCGGATCGGGAACGTGGCCGCGGTGGTGACGCTCGATACCCCCAAGCTGGGGGAGTACCGCGAGCGGATCCAGGAGAGCGTGGCCCGCTGCCTGGGCGTTAGGCCCGGCAGGGTCGGGGTGACCTTCAAGACCTCCGAGGGGGCTGCCACCGGCCACATCCAGGCGCGGGTGTCGCTGCTCCTCTCGGTCATGCAGGGGGCGTAATCGGTTTACCCGGGCTGCTCCATTCTCAGCAGCCGCAGGGTCCGGCACAACAAAAGGGTGGGGCGCCCGCCTGGGGCGCCCCACCCTTTCTCTGTACTTGGCTTCAGTCAGTCAGACCTGACTGCTGCTGACGCTCTCCCCTTTAGAAGCGGAAGTTGGCGCCGAGCGCAACGGTCGGGTAGAACTGGTCGTACTCGTACTGGTCGTCGACAGTCGGGTCAGCTTCCGGCGCTTCGGTGAAGTAGTAGTCGAACATGCCTTCAGCGAAGAGCGAGATGGACGGGGTGAAGTGGTACTCCACGCCTACCAGGCCGCCGGCAAAGAGGCCGTCATTAGCCAGGTCAAAGTCGGCCATGTTCATCTGGTAACCGACACCGGCACCGAGGTAGGTACCGAGGCGCTGGCTGAAGTCGAGGCGGTAGGTGGCGTGACCGGCGAAGGCGAGCGTGCCTTCCTCGAGCGGGCTCTGGCGACCGTAGTCGACAGTGGCACGGAAGCCGAAGGGCCCGATCAGGTCATCCATACCGACAACGGCGCGGATCGGGAAGCGGTCGTTCAGCTCCCAGGCGCCGGCCAGACCTACGTAGAAGTCGCCGCGCTCGGGAACAGGCGTGATGTCGACCGGCTCCTCAACGATGGGCTCTTCAACGTCGATCTCAGGCGTTACCGGAACTTCGGCGGCCGGGCCTGCAGGGCCTGCGGGGCCAGCCGGGCCTTGCGGGCCTTCAGGTCCGGGAGGGCCCTGCGGGCCTTCGGGACCCTGGAGGGCACCGGAGTCGATGTCGGCGCGAATCTGGTCGAGTTGCGCGGTGAGCTGGTCGATGCGGGCGTAGAGGTCGTCAATGTCGGCCTGCGAAGCGACCTGACCCTGAGCGGACTCCACGTCGGCGATGCGCTGGTCCATGTTGTCGACCTGTGCGCGCAGCTCGTCGATGAGGCCTTCGAGCATGTCGATGTTCGACTGCGTCAGTGCTGCGAGAGCCGCCTGCTCTTCGTTGAGGAACTCGAGCATGCGGTCAACAACGAGGGCAGCCTGGTAGCGGGTGAACGCCTCGTTACCGCGGAACGTACCGTCCGGGAAACCGTGGATGATGCCCAGGTCGGCTATGCGGTGCACAGCGTCGGCGGCCCAGTGATCGTTGGGCACGTCGTCGAGCGACGGGCTCTGGGCGGCGGCCGCTCCAACGAGCATCAAGGTCAAAAGTAGTGCCAATGCTTTCCTCATGTAACCTCCAAATGGAAGACGAACTCCGGGACGTATGAGAGAGGTGGAGTCCGTCGAGTTCCTGCACCTACGGTACCGATCTGACCAGAAATGACCGTGATGTAAGCCAAGTTGGCGGCCTACTTTTCCGATACCCTTTGTGCTTTCTCTCACGAAGCCAAGTGTGCCGCAAATGCATGAGAGATGCATGACGAGGCGCCCGGCCGCTTTCGCGCCGGGCGCCTGTCTGCTCACGCACCTCATTTTGGGAACTGATTAAAGGCCGGTGTCCTACCAGCCGGCCGGGGCTTTACGCCTCCTGCATCAGCACGAAGAGCTCATCGCCCTCGACGAGGGTGTCGAAGATACGGATCTTCTTGATGGCCGGCATGGTTGCCCGGCCGCTGCGCAGGTCGAAGGTGGCTCCGTGCTTGATGCACTTCACCTTGCCGTCCAGCAGCTCCCCGTCGTGAAGAGGGTAGCGCTCGTGGGTGCAGCGGTCAGGCAGAGCGAAGAACTCCCCGCCCTGCCTGATGATCACCAGCTCCTGGCCGCCCAGTTCGACGGCCGTGATGCTGTCCTCTGCGAAATCGCTGGTCTTCCCTGCCGGGAACCTGGTCTCGGTCATGAAGGATGACGGAGGCCCTGCCGGGACCTCAGAGCTTCTCCTTCACCCCGGGCACGCCCAGCTTGGCCTGAACGACCCGCTCGACGTACTGGGCGACCTTGGGCAGGGTGACGCGGCTCATGACCTCGTAGAGGAAGCCGGTCACCAGCACATGCTCGGCCAGTTCGGGCGGCAGGCCACGGCTCATGAGGTAGAACCGCTGGTCCTCCGGCACCGGTCCGGTGGTGGAGCCGTGCGAGCAGCGCACGTCGTTGGCGCCGATCTCCAGCTGCGGGATCGAGACGGCCTCGGACTCCCGGTCGAGCAGGAGGTTGCGGTTCGTCTGGTAGGCGTCGGTCTTCTGCGCGCCCTCGTCGACGACGATGACGCCCGAGTAGACGGACTTGCTGGCGTCGCGCATGGCGCCCTTGAAGAGAACGTCGGAGCGCGCATGCTCGGTGGCGTGGTGCTGCAGCGTGAACTGGTTGTAGTGCTGCCCCTCGTCCGCGAAGTAGAGGCCCAGCATCTCGCTGTCGGCGCCGGGGCCCTCGAGGCGCGATTCGACCTCGGCCCGCGCGGCATCGGCACCCACGCTCACGGTGAGACTCTCGAGCCTGCTGTCGCGGCCCAGGTGTGCCCGCATCCGGTTGAGGTGCGCGACATCGCGGCTCCAGTTCTGGAGAGAGACGTAGCGCAGGTTGGCGCCGCTCTTGAGGATGAGCTCCGTCGAGCCGTTGTAGAAGAAGCGGCTGGCGATCGGATCGCTCGTGTACTCATCCAGGTAGGTGAGGCGCGCGTTGTCCTCGAGGATAATGAGCGTCCGGCCGTTGGCCAGGCCGCCCCGGCTGGAGGTGATGAAGGTCCCCAGCGGCAGCGCGACCTCGGTGTTGCGCGGAACGTACACGAAGGTGCCGTTCTCCCAGAACGCGGCGTTGAGCGCCGTGTACTTGGTCTGCTGCGCGTTCACAGTCGTGTAGAGGTGCTCGCGGACGAGGTCCTCGTGCTCACGCACGGCGGTGCGCAGGTCCGTGAAGATGACACCCTCTTCCGTGATGTTGGCCTCGCGGTGGATGATCTCGCCGCCGCTGTTGACCATTACCCCTTCCGCGTCGGAGTCCTTGATGCGCATGAGGATGCGCTCGGACACGTCACGGCTGCTGGGCTCGTGTACCAGGTCGAGCCCCTCCAGGGTGAAGCGCTTCAGCTCGGTGTAGCGCCACTCCTCGCTGCGGGGTCCCGGGTAGGGGGTCTTCTCGAAGGTCCGGAGGGCGGCCCGCCGCTCCTCGGCGAGCCACTCCGGCTCCTGGTGACGTTCGATGAGCTTCTCGAGCTGATCGAAGTTGATGATTTCGTTACCTAGCGTAGTTGCCATGTTTCGCTTGGCTGCCTGAAGCGGCTTAGCCTACGCTCCCTTCCAT
>CALKAI010000142.1 GCA_937983275.1 uncultured Trueperaceae bacterium
TGTCGATCACTTCGTTGTCCGAGTTGAGTACGGTGATGTTGGCGCCGTACTCGTTTGAGACGTAGACCCGGTAGTCCTGTGCCTCATCCTGGGCGAGACCGGCACTGGCCAGCAACGCCAGCGTGAGGACGAGAGCAGCTCGTAATGCTTTCACTATCGCTTACCTCCAAAATGCTTTCGACCAAGGCTACCTGTTGGCAGGATATCCGCTGCTTACCGGTCGAAAGTTTCCTTGTGACGGTCCAGATCATAAGATTCCCCGGTAAGTCAGGGATAAGCGGCGGCCAACCCGGCACGTAGAATGAGGGGTGATCCGATGAGACTCCTGATTGTAGAAGACGAACCGGACCTCGCCATGCCGCTGGTTGAACTCCTCAGGCGCGACCGCTACGAGGTCGAGTGGGCTAAGACGGCCGGAGCGGCGCTGGAAGTGCTCTCCGGACGGGATTTCGACTTGCTGGTCCTGGACGTGATGCTGCCCGACGGTGAAGACGCTGGCTTCGAACTCGCCAGCAACGCCCGGGAGAGCGGCTTTGGCGGCCAGATCCTCTTCCTCACGGCACGCGATTCCATCGACGACCGGGTCCGCGGCCTTGACCTGGGCGGGGACGATTACCTCGTCAAGCCGTTCAGCTTCCAGGAGTTCCAGGCGCGGGTGCGCGCCCTGCTGCGGCGTGGCGCCCAGACCCGCCGCGCCTCACTCAGCCGGGGCCCGCTGCGCGTTGAGCTGGATGCCAGGAAGGTCTACTGGGAGGACTCGGAGGTGCGGCTAAGCGACCGCGAGTTCGGCATCCTCGAGCTGTTCGCCCTCAACCCGGACAGGGTCTATTCGGCCGTCGAGCTGCAGGACAGGTTCTTCCCGGAGGCCGACTCCGGGCGGCAGGTGGTCAGGGTCTACATCTGGCAGCTGCGGAACAAGGTGGCCCAGAACCTGCTGATCACCGTGCCGGGCGGCTACCGGCTGGGGCCGGAGTGAGCCTCCGCACGAAGATCTTCCTGTCCCTTGCGGCGATGGTGCTGATCACCGCCGTCCTCGAGGGCAGCCTGGACTTCCTGGCGAGCCGCGGCAGGACCGTGCTCGCCGCCCAGTCCGAAAACCAGGTCCAGCTGACGGCCAGCGCCCTGGCGGCCTCGATCGAGCTGCGCGGGGAGGTGCCGGTGCTGTCAGGTGTACGGCAAGCGTCCGGCTCCGGCCTGCGGGCCACCCGCTACCGCATCCTGCGCGGGGACGAGGTGATCCAGGGCGGGCGCCGTGCCTTCCCGGTGTCGGGCGAGGGCTGGGTGACCGCCACGCGGCCGCTCATGGCCGGCATGACGCTCGAGGTGGCCCTCGAGAAGTCGCCCCTCGAACGGTTCCTCGAGAACGAGCTCCTCGTCGACCTGGTAGACCTGCCCATCTTCCTGGGCCTCGCCTTCCTCATCTCCTGGCTCCTGTCGCGCGCGCTGACCAGGCCCATCCAGCAGTTGACCGTCGCCTCTGAACAGCTGTCGCAGCAGAAGTTCCCGGAGCCGCTGGAAGTCCCCCCGGGCGAAGACGAACTGAGCCGCATGGCCCGCAGCTTCAACGCGATGAGCGAATCAATACACGGCTACCTGGACCGCGAGCGGGCCCTCACCCGTTACGCGTCCCACGAGCTGAGGACCCCGCTGGCCTCCCTGCGGGCGCAGGTCGAGAGTGTGCAGGCCGGCCTGGCCACACCCGAGTCGGTGATTCCCAGACTCGAGCGCAATATCAACAGGCTCCAGGGCATAATCTCGGCCCTCCTCTCCCTGTCACGCGCTTCGGATCTGAATCAGGATCCCATGCCGCTTACTCCGCTGATAAGCGAGTTCGTCAGGACGGTGCCGGAGAGCGAGCGCTCACGGCTTACCGTCGAGGGGGAGTTCCGGGCGGTGGTGGTCACCGACGCCCGCCTGGTCCAGCAGGCAGTGGCGAACCTGGTGGATAATGCCCTCCAGCACACGGCTGGCCGTGTAAGCCTCTCTGTCGGTGTTTCCGGCCCCGACCTCACCATCGAGGTGCGCGATGAAGGGCCCGGACTTCCCCCGGAGCTCCTGAACGGCCGGAGTGGCCACCTGACCGACAGGGCAGTCCGGCCGGACGGTTCGGGCCTGGGCCTCTCCCTGGTGGAGCGGATCGCCAGCTCGCTCGAGGGGACCCTGAGGCTGACAAACATGCGGGAGGGTCAGGGTCTCTGTGCGACCCTGACCCTCCCGGTTGCTGCGACTCATGATTCCCGGCCCCGGGAGGCGACTCCGGCCTCCTAGGTCCGGTCCAGCTCGCTCAGAAGCTGCAGGAGGTGGTGCTGCGCAGGTCTCCCAGCTGATCGAGCCGTTCGATCGGATCGGTTTGCGGCATGTAGATCGCCGGCAGTTCACCGACGAGAAGTGCGATGTCGCGCAGCGATTCTTCGCCGGGCACCAGCTCGACCAGGAAGAGGGTTTGCCTCATCTGGTTGTTCCAGGGCCGGAAGGTGACACCGATGCCCTTCCACACGTCAAAGACGGCGTCGTCGTCGGCAAAGTGGTCCCGCAGGGCCGCCTGATCGCGAACGCCACCGAAGCTGACCGCCTCGAAGACGAGCTTGATGGCCTGATAGGAGGCCCAGGCGGGCGCGTCCATAGGCACCCCGAACATCCCCTCGAAGCGGGCGTTCAGCTCGCGCGCCCCGTACGCGTCGAGCGTGGGTTCCCAGGCGCTCGTGCGATGATCGGCCCTCTCCGGGGCCGCCTCAAGGGCATCCCGGTAATACTTGCGGGTCTGGGTCTCCGGCCAGGGGAAGGCGGTTATCTGCGCCTCCAGGTCCCGTTCCTGGGCGACGGCCAGAATCTCCAGCTGCACATCGCCGCGCGGGAACAGCACGACGACATCGGCCTGCGCACCCTCCTCGAGCGCCTGGACGTACGACTCCTCGGTGCCGTCCACGGTGCTGCGGCCGGACACGCGCGCACCGAAGTGCCGCTCGGTCAGCGCGCGCTCGATCCTGCCCATCAGCGCGTCGTTCGCGGCGCTGCCGTCACCGATCAGGTGCCAGTCGCGGAACCCTGAACCCACATACCAGCCCGCCAGGGCGTCGAGGTACATGCCGCCGCTGGGCTCGATGTGAAACATCCAGGCAGAGCACTGCTCATTCCGCAACTCAATCGCCGGCGAGCCGATGTTGAGGAAGGGAACGCCCGCCTCCTGCGCCTGTTCAGCGATCGCGGCCGCCACACCCTGACCGTAGCCACCGGCGAGGGCCATCGCGCCGCTGCCGATCAGCTCCTGCGCCACCTGCGCGGCGGCCTCGGCATTCGCCGCTTCCGCGACCTGTATATCGAGGTCGTACCCCAGGATCTGGGCGTTGAAGCCCAGCTCCTGGATCGCCATCTCCACGCCCATGTCCGCCGATTCACGGACGTAGGCATCGATCTCCTCGGCCACCCCGCCCTCCTGCGCCGGCGGCAGTATCACCCCTATCGCCAGCGGGAACGGCTCTTCGTCCTGGGCGACGGCGAGGCCCGGCATCAGGAGCCCGCCAATGATCAGTAATCCGATAACTGCTTTCCTCAACGTGACCTCCCAATCGGTTTTCGCCCGGCAATCGTACCGGCCCCGGGTAAGCTGCCAGTTAGTCCTGTCCGGAGCCCAGCTGCGCGCTCTCCAGATTCTGGAGGTCAAGTGACTGCAGGATGTTGACCATCTCCACCCGTTCGGGGCCCAGCCGGCTCCATGCGGCATCCTGGGCGAGCTGCGCCATGTAGATGGGCTGCATGAGCTGCTGTCCGGCCGGGTCGAAGGTCAGGGGTTGCCCTGTGCCCAGCTCGGAGCCGGCCGCCGGGGCGCGCCGGTGGTCGGCGCGTTCGCCCGCTGTGCTGGCCCCCCCCGGTCCCGCCCGATGGGCGACGAGCGCCGCGCCGCGGG